>URNZ01000009.1 GCA_900549405.1 uncultured Eubacteriales bacterium
CGAACTTCATGCTGCCCTCCTGAGTGAAGAACTCGTGCTCCGCCCCAAAGCGCAGGTCTTTCGCCACAGCGGCCAGGTCGCTGAGGGTGGTCAGGCCGTATTCCCGGGCCGCCTGAGCGGTGACGCCCACGGCATAGGTGTTGTTCAGGCCCACCTTGCCCAGCAGCCGCAGGCCATCCTCCGCCACTTGGGCATTCACATAGTCAAACAGGCTCTCCCCGGCAGGGATATCGGCGGTGTCCCGGCCCAGGAAGGTGGTGAGCACCGTGCCGTCATAGGTGAACATCAGATCGCAGCTGGGAGAGGGGCCCCGCAGGGCATTATAGTTGTTCACCTGGGTCATCTGGTCCCGGATGTCTACGTTCAGGTCGGTCTGGTCCTCCACCAGCAGGCGGATGATGCGGTGCATCAGCTTCACCTCGGTGTAATCCCCGTCGTACAGCACCAGGGTCCCGGCGGCGCTTTGGGGCAGCAGGGGGAACAGGAGCAGTCCGGCGCACAGGGCGGCGCAGACCAGCCCGCCGGTCCAGCGGAGCCAGGAGGGCGCGGGCTTGCGCCACCGGCGGTCATTCAGCCGCCGCTCCGCCGCCGACAGGGCCAGGTCTAAGATCAGCGCCATGACCATGAGGACAGCGGTGCCCTTCAGCATCAGGGGCAGGTCCTTTTGCCGAATCGCAGTGTAAAACACCCCGCCCAGGCCGCCGCCACCCACAAAGGCGGCGAACACCGCCGTGCCGATGGCGTTGACGGCGGCGATGCGCACCCCGGTGAAGAGCATGGGCAGCGCCAGGGGCATCTCCACGTGGCGCAGGCGATAGGCCCGGGTCATGCCCATGCCGTCCCCCGCCTCTTTTAAATAGGCGGGGACCTGGGACAGCCCCAGGCTGGTGTTGCGCACGATGGGCAGCAGGGAATAGAGGGCCAGCCCCACCACCACCGTGGGCTTGCCCGGCCCCATGGCCACCATAATGACGCCCAGCAGAGCCAGGGCGGGGGTGGTCTGGATCAGGTCCACCAGGCGCAGAATGACCCGCCCCGCCTTGGGATAGAGGTAGGAGGCAAGCCCCAGGGGGACGCCCAGTCCCACGGCCAGGAGCATGGCGGCCAGGACCAGGGCCAGGTGGTCCCGCAGCATGAGCATGGTCATCTCTCCGCCGCCCCCTTTCCGCCCCGCATTCCCCGGGGGACGACCCGCTTTTGCAGGGCGTCCACCAGGGAGCCAAGCAGGAACGCCAGCAGGGCCGCCGGGATGGCCCCCTGAAGGATGAGCACGTGGTTGTTGGAGCTGACGCCCTTATAGATAAAGTCCCCCAGGCCGCCCTGGCCGATCATGGCGGCCAGCACCGCCCAGCTGACGGTGTACACCGTGGACATGCGCAGCCCGCCGATGATGGTGGGCATGGCCAGGGGCAGCTCCACCAGCCGCAGCCGCTGGAACTGGTCCATGCCGCAGCCCCGGGCGGCCTCCTTATACTGGGGTTCCACCGCCGCCAGGCCCGCCACCGTGTTTTTCAGCACGGGGAAGGCGGCGTAGATGCTGAGGGCGGCCAGGACTGTAATGGGCCGCATCCCCAGCCACAGAAACAGCAGGCCGATGAAGACGATGCCGGGCACGGTGTTCAGCACGGACAGGGCGGGCAGGACGAACCGGGCCGCCCGGGGGAACCGGGACAGGACGATGCCCAGGGCCACCCCCAGCACAAAGCCCACCGCCACCGAGACCACCGTATAGCCCAGGTGGACGGCCACGGCCTGGAGGATGTCGCGGACGGTCTGCATGGTCATATCCATCACCCCCACAGATGCTCCGCCATGGCGGCGGCCATAGAGGTCTTGGTGATGATGCCCGCCACCGTCTTGTCCGGGGAGAGGACCACCAGATAGGGGAAGCCGCTGGAGGCCAGCAGATCGAAGCAGTCCTTGGCGTTGTCCTCCGCGCCCACAGTAGGCGTGTTGTTCCGAACCAGGGGGCCGATGGTCTTGACCACGTGGCCGGTGAGGCGGATATCCGCGATGGACACCGTGCCCTGATAGCGCAGGGCCTCGTCCACCACCAGCAGAGTGTCCACGTTGTGGTGCTGCATCCGGCTGACGCACTCGTGGATGCCACGGTTCTGGTTGACGACGACCACGCCGGTGCGCATGACGTCGGCGGCGGTGAGGTCGGCGGGGGAGGGGCCGGAGACGTGGCTGCCCAAAAAGTCCCGCACCTGCTGGGTGGCGGGGTGCTCCAGCATCTCCTCCGGGGCGGCGGCCTGGACAATGTTCCCCCGGTCCAGAAAGACGATCAGGTCGGCCAGGTCCAGGGCCTCGTCCATGTCGTGAGTGACGAAGACGATGGTCTTGTTCAGCTTTTGCTGCAAGCGCTTGATCTCCAGCTGGAGGGAGCGGCGGGTCATGGGGTCCAGGGCGCTGAAGGGTTCGTCCATCAGCACCACCGGGGGCGAGGCGGCCAGGGCGCGGAGGATGCCGATGCGCTGCTGCTGGCCGCCGGACAGCTCCGAGGGGTATTTGTGGGCGTAGGATTCATAGGGCAGACCCACCATGTCCAGCATCCGGCGCACCAGGTCGTCATAGCCCTCCCGGGGCGCGCCCAGCAGCCGGGGCACAACGCAGATGTTCTGGGCCACCGTCATGTTGGGGAACAGGCCCACCTGCTGAATGACATAGCCAATACGGCGGCGGAGCTGATACCGGTCCGTCTTGGCCACGTCCTGGCCCCCCAGATAGATGTGCCCGCTGTCGGGCTGGATGAGCCGGTTGATCATCTTCAGGGTGGTGGTCTTTCCGCAGCCGGACGGGCCGATGAGGACGGCGAACTGCCCCTCTTTGATTTCAAAATTCAGGTCGTTTAAGATGGTCTGGTTTCCATAACGCAGGGATACATGCTCGAAGCGAATCAAAATGAACCTCCTTTTTGCGGGGAACACGGGGGAATAACGCCGTGAGCGCGGGCGATAAGGGTGTTCCGGGCCAGCAGACCAAAACAGGGTTTTGGTCAATTTGTATAAATCTATTATACAGGATATGTTAAAAACCGTCAAATCAATAAACCGTAAAGAAAGTATGTCGAAATTGTGACGAAGGGGGCGGACCTTTATAAAGTCTTTATAAAACCTTAAACTTCTTCCCGCTGGCTTCTTAACCTTCGTCTGTTACTATGGTGGCAGAAACACCAAGGAGGAGACGGACATGGAATGGATCGTGATGCTGATAAAGGCCCTGGCGGCCACTGCGGGAGGGCTGCTGGCCCTGTGGGGCGGATACTATCTGGTCAGCGGACTGATGTGCTGGAAGGGGCAGAAGCCCTTTCCCATCCGCCCGGCCCGGACGAAGTTCGCCGTGCTCATCGCCGCCCGGAACGAGGAGTTGGTCATCGGGCCGCTCATCAACAGTCTGCTGATGCAGGACTATCCCCCGGAGCGATACGACATCTGGGTCATCCCCAACAACTGCACCGACCACACCGCCCGGGCGGCTGCCGGGTTTGGGGCAAGGGTGCTGAAGTGTGACCGCCCGGTGAAGAGCAAGGGGGAGGTGCTCCGCTTTGCCTATGCCCGGCTCCGGGGCCGCCGGTATGACGCCTACTGCGTGTTCGATGCGGACAACGTGGTGGACAGCCGGTTTCTGCGGGAGATGGACCTGGCCTGTCAGTCCGGGGCCGGGGCGGCCCAGGGCTATCGGGACAGCAAGAACCCCTATGACACCCCCATGTCCGGCTGCTACTCCATCTATTATTGGATGATGGACCGGTTTTATAACCAGAGCCGGGCCGCTGTCGGCCTGTCTGCTATGATCAACGGCACCGGCTTTATGGTGGCCGCCCGGGTGCTGGAGGGCATGGACGGCTGGAACACCCACACCCTCAGCGAGGACCTGGAGATGACCGTCCAGTGCGCCCTGGCGGGGGAGAAGGTGGTCTGGGTCCCCCGGGCCATCACCTATGACGAGCAGCCCCTGGACTATGCCGTGTCCGTGAAGCAGCGCCGCCGCTGGACCAGCGGGACCATTCAGGTGGCTGGGCGGTATCTGTCCCAACTTGGCCGGGGCGTGGAGCAGGGGAGCAGCCCTCTGGCCCTGGTCGACCTGGCCGCCCTGCTGGTGACGCCCTTCTATCAGGCGGCGGCCCTGGGCGGACTGATCCTGTCGTCGGTGTCTGCCGCCCTGGCCTGTCCCCGGGCGGAGCTGGCTCCCTGGGTGCT
Source organism: uncultured Eubacteriales bacterium (assembly GCA_900549405.1). Classification (GTDB taxonomy): domain Bacteria; phylum Bacillota; class Clostridia; order Oscillospirales; family Oscillospiraceae; genus Lawsonibacter. The sequence continues at coordinate 4,203 of URNZ01000009.1, forward strand.
GCTGGCCGCCGTCCTCAGCCAGCTGGCAGGGATGATCCTGGGTTCCACCGCCGCCGCCGCCCTGGTGCTGACTCTGGAGGGCAAGTGGGACCGCCGCCTGCTGCCCGCCCTGGGGCTGTACGGCCTGTTCCTGCTGTCCTGGCTGCCCATCACCCTGGGCTGTCTGGTGAAGCAGACCACCCAGTGGGAGGAGATCCGCCACACCCGGAACGTCTCCCCCCAGCCCGCAGCCAGCCGGGCCTCTCTGGCCGGTTAAATACGATCACGACCTCTCCTGACTTTGGCCGCCGCACAGCTTTTTGTGCGGCGGCCGCTTTATTTTTATCGCACAACAAAACATACGTTGAAAAAGCCGGAAAAATTCCGTATAATGATAAGGACGCTGCCGGGACGCTCTGGCGGCAGAAGAACGCGAGAGAAAAAAGACAAGAAAAGATAAGGACGCTGGAAAGACCATGTATCAGATCGACATTATGACCTTATTCCCCGATGTGGTGGGCGATATGCTGTGTGAATCGGTGCTGGGCCGGGGGCAGGAACGGGGCTATATCCGCATCGAGTGCCACCAGATCCGGGACTACACCAAGAACAAGCAGCGCCAGGTGGACAACTATCCCTACGGCGGGGGCCGGGGGGCGGTGATGCAGGCCGATCCCCTTTACAACTGCTGGCAGCACATCTGTGACCAGGCGGGGGAACGGGTCCACACCATCTATATGTCCCCGGCGGGCAAGACCTTCACCCAGGCCGACGCCCGGCGGCTGAAGGCGGACTACTCCCGGCTGATCCTGGTCTGCGGCCACTACGAGGGCATCGACGAGCGCTTCATCGACGAGTGCGTGGACGAGGAGATCTCCATCGGCGACTTTGTGATGACCGGGGGAGAGATCCCCGCCATGGCGGTGGCCGACGCGGTGTGCCGCCTGGTACCCGGGGTGCTGTCCGACCCCTCCTGCTATGAGAACGAGAGCCACTGGAGCGGCACGCTGGAGGCCCCCCAGTATTCCCGCCCGGAAGTTTGGCATGACCGAGCCGTGCCCCCCATCCTCCTGTCCGGCAACCACGCCAAGGTGGACCTGTGGCGGCGGAAGCAGTCTCTGCTGCGCACCCGCCAGCGCCGCCCGGACCTGTATGAAAAGCTGGAATTTACGGAGAAATCGGACAAAAAGCTGCTGGCGGAACTCCACCAGGAGCACCCGGAGCTGTTTTGACGTTAAGAAGCCAGACGGTCTCTTTACAAACGGGATAAAATATGCTATAGTACCCTACAAGATATAGTTTAAAAAACCATATTCGGAGATGATACGAATGGGATTTAAGATCGTTGTGGACAGCTGCTGCGATTTGACCGGCCAGATGCTGAAGGACCCACGCTTCATAAAGGTGCCGCTGACCATCCGCTCCAACGGGAGCAGCTTTATTGACAACGAGACCTTTGACCAGGCCGATCTGCTGTGGGCCATGAAGCAGAGCGAGGAGGCCCCCTCCACCGCCTGTCCCTCCCCCCAGAGCTATCTGGATGCCTATCAGGGCCCGGAGGAGGAGGACGTGTATGTGGTCACCCTGTCCGCCCTGCTCAGCGGTTCCCACAACAGCGCCGAACAGGCCCGGATGCTGATGGAGGAAGATTACCCAAACAAGAATGTCTATGTGTTCAACTCCTGCTCCGCCTCCTCCGGCGAGGTGCTGGTGGCCCTGAAGGTCCGGGAGCTGGCCGAGAGCGGCGCACCCTTCAAGCATGTGGTGCGGGAGGTAGAGCAGTTCATCTATCAGATGCAGACCATGTTCGTGCTGGAGACGCTGGAGAACCTGCGGAAAAACGGCCGTCTGACCCGCCTGCAGTCGGTGGTCACCGGAGCGCTGAAGATCAAGCTGCTCATGGGCGCTACGCCGGAGGGGGAGATCTGCAAGCTGGGGCAGACGCTGTCCATGAAGCAGGCCCTGTCCAAAATGGTGGACCGCATGGCAAGCGACCCAGCCCACGCCGGGCGCACCCTGGCGATCTGCCACTGCAACTGTCTGGACCGGGCTTTCCAGGTGAAGGCCATGGCCGAGCAGCGCTGCAAATTCGCCCACATCCTCATTCTGGAGGCCGGCGGCATCACCAGCGTCTATGCCAACGACGGCGGCATCGTGGTGGCCTATTGACAAATTGCCCCCGATGGGGTTACAAATAGAGGGCGGCCAGCTTTTTCGCGGCTGACCCTCTATTTTTATGCACCGGGAGGAAAACACGATGACAATGACCAGACAGCAGGCATGGGAACTGCTGACCAAGTATAATCACGAGCCCTTTCATCTCCGCCACGCCGTGACGGTGGAGCATGTGATGGGCTGGTACGCCCAGGAGCTGGGCTATGGAGACGAGAAGGAGTTCTGGTCCGTGGTGGGCCTGCTCCACGACCTGGACTTTGAGCAGTGGCCCCAGGAGCACTGTGTCAAGTCTCAGGAGCTGATGCGTCAGGCCGGAGTGGACGAGGCCATCATCCACGCCACTGCCAGCCACGGCTGGGGTCTGTGCGTGGACATCAAGCCCGAGCACGAGATGGAAAAGGTCCTTTATGCCGCCGACGAGCTCACCGGCCTCATCGGCGCGGCGGCCCTGATGCGCCCGTCCAAGAGCGTGGCCGACATGGAGCTGAAGTCCCTGAAAAAGAAGTATAAGGACAAAAAGTTCGCCGCCGGCTGCTCCCGCGATGTCATTGCAAACGGCGCCCAGCTGCTGGGGTGGGAGCTGGACACCCTGCTGGAGCGCACCCTGAAGGCCATGCAGGCGGAGGAGGGGGCCATCGAGGCGGCTTTGGCTGAGGGGGAGAACTGAAAAACCTGTTCTCGCTTCCGGAAACAGACAAAAAGCCGGACTGAATGGCACGCTTCGGTCATTCAGTCCGGCTTTTCCGTTTGATGGCGTTATGGGGTTGTTATGATATAGAACTGCTCTGCCCGGCGCAGGTCCATCAGTCCTCTCTGAAGTATTCTGCCCACAGAATTATGACTCCGCCCGCTGAGATACAGGCGCTGAGCAGAAAAGGCACAATGATCCACGTTTTGAATAATGCCGTTCCATATCTGCCCCATGCAGTATACCATTCATTCAGGGAATCCGCATAAACGCCCGCACCGATCAATATGACGGCGAGTGCAATGAGGCCGATGACCAGCAGACACTTTCCAAAATAGATCCGCAGATGTTTGCGCTTTTCTTTTGCGGGGCCTGTCTGGATACCGGCCGGATTTTGTCCCGTCAGTGGTTCCTTGATCTCATCCAGCAAAAGATAGTCGGTGGATACCTGAAATAATCTGCTGAGTTGAACGATCTTCTCTGTGTCCGGTACTGCTTCGCCCGTCTCCCAGCGAGAAACGGCCTGACGGGATATGTTCAATCTCGTCGCCAGAGCTTCCTGCGACAGCCCGGCCTTTTTCCGGCAAAACGATATTTTGGTTCCGATCATCCTGCGTGACCTCCTTTTGACACCGTCTATTTTACACGGAATCAGCGGGAAATGCCACCATGTCAACTTTGAATTTCCGCAATTCCAGGTTGCACACGTGATTTTTCGTGGAATATGCCCCGGAAAGAAAAACTTTCCTTGACATCTGCGGCCCAACTGTGGTATTATTGTTCATAACAAAGGGGAGTAGTCGGCGCACGGTTTTGTGCGCGGCCGAGCCAACAAGCATGGCGGACCGTATGCGTCCGGCCTGGCTTTGCCTGAAATGACCAGACCTGCGTTCCTGTCACCGGGAACGCAGGCCTTTTTTCATTCTGGCCAGGTACTGCTCGCCGAAAAAACAAGAAACAAGAAAAGAAAGAGGGATGTCTATGGAATTCTTATGGCAGGGCGTTCTCGCCATCACCCCCCAGCAGTTGGTGATGTACGTTGTGGGTGGGCTGCTCATCTGGCTGGCCATTGAAAAGGGCTTTGAGCCGGCGCTGCTGCTGCCCATGGGCTTTGGAGCCATTCTGGTGAATCTGCCCCTCTCCGGGGTCATCGACCAGGCGGGGGCCGGGGGAGGGGTCACCCACGGCATCGTCCAGTGGCTGTTTCAGGTGGGAATCGAGGCCAGCGAGGCCATGCCCATCCTGCTGTTCATCGGTATCGGCGCCATGATCGATTTCGGGCCCCTGCTGGCTGACCCCCGGCTGTTTCTGTGCGGGGCGGCGGCCCAGGCGGGTATCTTCCTCACCGTGCTGCTGGCCACGGTCCTGGGCTTTGACATGAAGGACGCCGCCGCCATCGGCATCATCGGTGCGGCGGACGGGCCCACCTCCATTCTGGTGTCCCAGGTGCTGGGCTCCAATTATGTGGGGGCCATCGCCGTGGCGGCCTATTCCTATATGGCCATGGTGCCCATCATCCAGCCCGCCGCCATCAAGCTGGTCACTACCAAAAATGAGCGGGCCATGGCTATGCCGTACACCCCAGGGCTGGTCTCCCGCCGCCTGCGCATCCTGTTTCCCATTCTGGTCACGGTGGTGGCCGGCCTGGTGGCCCCTGCGTCGGTGGCGCTGGTGGGCTTTTTGATGCTGGGCAATCTCATTCGGGAGTGCGGCGTGCTGGCCACCCTGAGCAACACGGCTCAGAACGAGCTGGCCAATCTCATCACCCTGCTGCTGGGCGTGACCATCTCCTTCTCCATGCGGGCAGACCAGTTCGTGCGGGTGGAGACGCTGATGATCCTGTGCCTGGGCCTGGTGGCCTTTGTGCTGGACACGGTGGTGGGCGTGCTGTTCGTCAAGGCGCTGAACCTGTTTATGCCCCGGAGGAAGATCAACCCCATGATCGGGGCGGCGGGCATCTCTGCCTTCCCCATGTCCGCCCGGGTCATCGAAAAATTGGGCCAGGAGGCCGACCACCGGAACCACCTGCTGATGCAGGCCACCGGCGCCAACGTGTCCGGGCAGATCGCCTCGGTGGTGGCCGGCGGCGTGGTCCTGCAATACTGCGCCGTCCACATGATCGGCGGCTGAGACGAGAGGAGTGCGTGTTCAATGACAGAGAATTTAAACATGGCCCTGGAGCTGATGGGCCAGGGCATGGCCGGTATCTTCGCCGTTCTGGGCATCATCGCCCTGCTGGTGGTCGCCGTGCAGCGGCTGGATAGGAAAGGTAAGTAAGGGAATTCCCTTTACACCCATCACAGCCAATCGGCCACCACGTCCGCCAGGGCGGTGGGGCTGACCCGGTGCTCCACCAGCAGGGAGAGCAGCTCGTCCACCCGCTGGGCGCTGACGGTGATGCCGGGGACGCTGGCATCCTCGCCGCCGTCCTCCCACACCCGCACCCCGTAGTCCTCGCAGAAGAAGGGCTCCGCCGCCACCTCACGGATGAGCAGTCCATAGTGGAACCGGCGCTCCCGCCCCTGGGCGTCCCGCCACTTCCGGGACGCTACGTTGACCTGTGTCATGGTATTCCACCTCCTGAATGTATATCTCTATTATAAGAGCGCTTTGACGGGAGAGGAAGAAAAATCCATCGCAGAAAAACACAAAAACTCCCTCGGTTCGCCCTGAAAGCAGGGGAAGCCGAGGGAGTTTTGTCGTGGTTGGAGGGGTTCTGTCGAAAAATTCTCAGATGCCCCGGTTCAGTGTCTTGCGCAGGCGGATCTTGCCCTCCAGAGCCTGGTCGATGAGGGAGAGGAACTTCTCCCGGTCTTCGGGCAGGCCGCCCTTCAGGGGCAGATAGTTAGAGGCGTGGTTGCTGGTGAAGTGCAGCGGGTCCACGTCCAGATGCTCGATGAGCAGGCGGCACTCCTCCAGAATGTGGTCGGGGCCATAGACCTTGAAGCGGCCCGCCAGCACGTCGTCCCCCAGGGGGGTGCCCTTGGCGGGGGCGAAGGTCATGGCGGACAGATGCCGGGGCTTCATCTCGTTGATGATCTTGGCGGTGGACAGGATGTGCTCCTTCCAGTCGCCGCCCTCCCCGGTGATGCCCAGGATGACGGTCACCCACAGGTCGATGCCCGTCTCCACCAGACGCTGACCGGCCTGGAGCATCTGCTGGGCGCCGACCCCCTTGTGGATGAACTTCAGCACCGCGTCGCTGCCGCTCTCCACCCCCAGATAGGCCCGGGACAGCCCGGCGTCGTGGAGGGCCTTCAGTTCCTCCGGGGTTTTGGACAGGGTGCTGCGGGGCCCGGCGTACAGAGTCACCTTCTCCAGGGCGGGGAAAGCCTCATACAGCTTGTGGAGGATGCGCAGCAGGTCCTCCGTCTTGATGATGATGGCGTCGCCGTCCATCAGGAACACCCGCTGAAGGCCGGGACCGTAATAGGCCCGGGCCATGTCGATGTCCTCCAGAATTTCCTCGGTGGGGCGGATGCGGAATTTTTTCTCCTTATACATGCCGCAGAAGGTACACTGGTTGTTGGAGCAGCCGATGGTGCATTGCAGCAGATAGCTCTTCCATTCGCCCGGCGGGCGATACAGCAGGTCGCTGTCATAGCGCATAGTGGTTCATCCTTTCCTGAAAGTCTTGGGGGAGGGGTCACACCTGGACGGGCGCGCCCTCCCGGAACACCTTGCGGATGTTCTTCTCCGCCTTGCTCCGGGGCAGCATCACCTCGTGGCCGCAGCCCTGGCAGCGCATTTTAAAGTCCATCCCCACCCGCAGCACCAGCCAGTCCTGGCTGCCGCAGGGGTGGGCCTTTTTCATTTTCAGCACGTCGTTCACATGGATGTCCATGGGAGCCTCCTTATACTTACATATCCGCTTTCTTGGTTTTATTATGGCCGGTTTTGGGGGAATTGTCAACGGGATGGGGTGTTCCGGGTGAAACGAAGAGGGTCGCCCGGCTGGGCGGCCCTCTTGAACTATCTTATGGAAACAGCGCTCAGCCCTTGACGATGGCGGCGGTGTCCATGGCGATCATCAGCTCCTCGTTGGTGGGGATGACCAGGACGCGGACCTTGGCGTCGTCGGTGGAGACGTCCATCTCCTTGCCGCGGACCTTGTCCTTCTCGGGGTCGATCTTGATGCCCATAAACTCCAGACCGGCGCAGGCGCTCTCGCGGGTCTCAGGGCCGTTCTCGCCCACACCGGCGGTGAAGATAACGGCATCCACGCCGCCCATGGCGGCAGCATAGGCGCCGATGTACTTCTTCACGGCATAGTCGAACACGCGCAGGGCCAGCTCGGCGCGCTTGTTGCCCTCGGCCTCGGCATTCTCCAGGTCGCGGAAGTCGGAGGAGATGTGGGAGACGCCCTCCACACCGGACTTCTTGTTCAGCACGTTGAGCATCTCGTCGATGTTCATGCCGTGCTTGTTCATCAGATACTGGAGAATGCCGGCGTCCAGGTCGCCGGCGCGGGTGCCCATGGGCAGACCGGCCAGGGGGGTGAAGCCCATGGAGGTGTCCACACTCTTGCCGCCGTTGATGGCGGTGATAGAGGAGCCGTTGCCCAGGTGGCAGGAGATGAGTTTCAGCTCCTCGATGGGCTTACCCAGCATGGCGGCGGCCCGCTGCGCCACATACTTGTGGCTGGTGCCGTGGAAGCCATAGCGGCGGACCTTGTCCTGCTCGTAATACTCATAGGGCAGGGCGTAAGTATAGGCCACGGGGGGCATGGTCTGGTGGAAGGCGGTGTCGAACACGGCGACCATGGGGGTGTTGGGCATCAGCTTCTGGCAGGCGCGGATGCCAATGATGTTGGCGGGATTGTGCAGGGGGGCCAGGGGGTTGCACTCCTCGATGGCGGCCATGACCTCGTCGGTGATGAGGACGGACTTGGCAAACTTCTCGCCGCCGTGGACCACGCGGTGACCCACCGCATCGATCTCGGCCATGGAGCCGATGACGCCGTTGTCCTTGTCCACCAGGGCGTTCAGCACGGTCTGGATGGCTTCGGAGTGGGTGGGCATGGCCACGTCGGCGGCCTTGACGGCAGTCTTGCCGGTGGGCTTATAGGTAAACTTGCCGTCGATGCCGATGCGCTCACACAGGCCCTTGGCCAGGATCTCCTGGGTATCGGGGTTGAGCAGCTGATACTTCAGGGAAGAGCTGCCGGCGTTGATGACCAGTACGTTCATAGAAGTCGATCTCCTTCATAACAGAAATTTTATTGTTTTCGTTGCCTTGCGCCGAAAATGGCGTTACAATAAAAAAAGCCTAATTATTGTACCTCTTTTTTTCGTAAAATACAACGGCTATCTTGCTTAAAAAATGAAGAAAATTGACTGACAGTAACTTGTAGGAGGAGCGCCCTTGAATATCGCCGGGATCACAGCGGAATATAACCCCTTTCATACGGGGCACGCCTATCAGATCTCCGCCCTGCGGGAGCGGCTGGGGCGGGACACGGCGGTGGTGGCGGTGATGAGCGGCAGCTGGGTCCAGCAGGGGCGGCCCGCCGTGACGGACAAGTGGACCCGGGCCAGGATGGCCCTGAACGGCGGGGCGGACCTGATCTTAGAACTGCCCACGGTGTGGGCGGCGGCCTCGGCGGAGTCCTTCGCCCGGGGGGCGGTGGAGCTGCTGTGCCGGTGCGGGGTGATAGATACCCTGTGCTTTGGCAGCGAGACGGGGGAGCTGGCCCCCCTGCTGGCGGCGGCGGAGTGTTTGGACAGCCCGGACTACCCGGAACAGCTGCGGAAGGCCCTGGAGGGGGGCGCGTCCTTTGCCGCTGCCCGTCAGGCCGCAGTGGAAGCCCTCATCGGTCCGGCGGGGGCCGCCCTGGCCAGCCCAAACAACAATTTGGGAGTGGAGTATCTCCGCGCCCTGCGCTCACTGCACAGCAATATCAAGCCCGTCACCATCCGCCGGGAGGGGGCGGCCCACAACAGCTTGGACCGGACGGGGGAGGGCTTCCGCTCCGCCACCCAGCTGCGGCAGCACCTGGCCCGGGGGGAGTGGGAGGCCGTCCGGCCCTATGTCCCCGCCGGGAATCTGGATATTTTACAGTCTGCCCCTCTGGCCGATCCAAGACTGGGGGAGCGGGCGGTGCTGGCCTGCCTGCGGAAGATGACAGCGGAGGACTGGGCCAAGCTGCCCGACGCCGGAGCCGGGGAGGGCCTGCCCCAGCGTTTGGAGCGGGCGGGGCGGCAGTGCCAGAGCCTGGACGACTTCTTCACCCAGGCCAAGACCCGGCGCTATGCCATGGCCCGGCTGCGGCGGATGGCCCTGTGGGCCTTTCTGGGCCTGACGGCGGCGGACGTCCCCGCTGAGCCGCCCTATCTCCGGGTGCTGGGCTTCAACGCCCGGGGCCGGGAAGTTTTAAAACGGATGAAAACAACGGCCCAGCTGCCCATCCTCACCAAGCCAGCCCACGCCCGGGAACTGGACGGCCCGGGGCGGCGGCTGTTTGAGCTGGAGGCCCGGTGTACCGACCTGTACAGCCTGTTCCTGCCCCAGCTGCCCCCGCCTGGGCAGGAGTGGACCCGTGGGCCGGTGATGGACATAGACTAGGCAGGAGGAGCGTTTTGTGAACGACATATTTTGCAAAGGGAAGGAGCGGACCGGCTCCCGCTCCCGGATCTTTTGGCGGTGGGCGGGGGCGCTGTGCATCCCCGCGGCCCTGAGCGTGCTGTTTCAGCTGCTACACGGCAAGCGGGCCGTGATGAATTTCTGGGTGTTCCACGTGATGGGTCCGGGGGAGCGGCTGCTGGGGCGGCTGTGGTCCCGGGTACCGGTTTCCGTGATGGAGTGGCTGATCGCCCTGTTTCTGGCGGGGAACCTGGTGTGGCTGGTCCGGGCTGTGGCGGGTCTCGTTCGCCGCCGGGGGCTGGGACGGTCCTTCCGGCGGCTGCTGGCCCTGGGGGCGGCCTGGCTGTGGCTGTGGTGCGCCTTTTGCTGGATGTGGCGGGCGGCCTATTATGCCGACACCTTCGCCCAGCGCAGCGGTCTTTCCGACCGGGCCTGCTCGGTGGAGGAGCTGGCCGCCGTGACCCGTTACTTCGCCCAAAACGCCGCCCGGCTGGCCGGCCAGGTCCCCCGGGACGGGGAGGGGCACTTCGCCGCAAACCGGGAGACTGTGTTCCAGACCGGCCCGGAGGTCTATGAAAACCTGACAAGGGAATTCCCTTGCCTTGCTATGGATTCCGTAAGGGCCAAGCCAATTTTTTTCTCCCGGCTCCAGAGCCGCCTGGGCTTTACCGGGATGTACTTCCCCTTCACCGGGGAGGCCAACGTAAACGTGGACGCCCCGGCCTGCCTGATTCCGGCGACGATCGCCCACGAGATGGCCCACCAGCGCATGGTCGCCTCCGAGCTGGAGGCCAATTTTGTGGGCATCGCCGCCTGCGTCACCGGGGAGGACGTGACCTATCAGTATTCCGGCTATCTCATGGGCCTGATCCAGCTGTGCAATGCCCTGTACGATGTGGCCCCCCAGACCTGGCAGGCCATCGCCCGGAGCACGTTCACGGCGGAGCTATCCCAGGACTGGCAGGACAACGACCAATATTGGGCGGCCATGCGCTCCCCGGTGGAGGACCGGGCGGAGCAGGTGTACGATTCCTTTTTAAAGGGCAACGGCCAGAGCCTTGGCATCCGGTCCTATGGGGCCTGCGTGGACCTGCTGGTCACCTATTTCGGCCCGGCGGCGGGGGTGGGCTGACCGCCCCCTTGCAAAATAGCATGATTTGTGGGAAAATAGGCAAAGATAAATCATCCGGCACTGGCCGGATACAGGAGTTTCATCTATGAGTGAATTATCAGAAAAGTCCATTCAGATCCTTGAACTGCCCCAGGTATTGACCATGCTGGCGGGCTGCGCCGTTACAGAGGAGGGCAAGGAAAAATCCCTTACACTCCGTCCTATGACGGATATTGACGACATCCAGCGGGCCCAGGGCGAGACGTCCGCCGCCGTGAAGATGCTCATACTGCGGGGCAGCCCCGGTTTCTCCGGGGTCAAGCCCGTGGCCGCATCCCTCCAGCGGGCGGACATGGGGGGCAGCCTGTCCACCCGGGAGCTCACCGACGTGGCCGCCGTGCTGCGGGCGGCCCGCACCGCCGGGGACTATGGCGCCAGCCAGGAGAAAAGCCCCATCTCCCACTTGTTCCAGGCTCTCACCCCCAACCGCTTTTTGGAGGACCGCATCACCAACTCCATCCTGGGGGAGGAGGAGATCGCCGACTCCGCCAGCCCGGAGCTGGCCTCCATCCGCCGGCACATGCGGGCCGCCGAGGCCAAGGTCCGGGACATTTTGCAGCGGCTCATCTCCTCCAACCAGTCCAAGTATTTACAGGAGTCCATCATCACCATCCGGTCAGACCGCTATGTGGTGCCCGTAAAGTCCGAGCACAAGAACGCCATCCCCGGTCTGGTCCACGACGTGTCCTCCTCCGGATCCACCTTCTTTATCGAGCCCATGGGCGTGGTGAAGGCCAACAACGAGCTGCGGGAGCTGGCCGCCAAGGAGAAGAAGGAGATCGAGCGCATCCTGGCCGAGCTGTCAGCCGACTGCGCCGCTCACAAAGAGGACATTCTGGAGGACTATCAGCTCATCGTCTGGCTGGACACCATCTTCGCCCGGGCCCAGCTGTCGCTGAAGCTGGAGTGCAGCGAACCCAAGCTGTCTGACAAGTTCCTGCGCCTGCGCCGGGCAAGGCACCCCCTTATTGACAAGAAGAAGGCCGTACCCAACGACCTGGAGCTGGGGGACCGGTTCGACACCCTGGTCATCACCGGCCCCAACACCGGCGGCAAGACGGTGACCCTGAAGACCATCGGTCTCATCACCCTGATGGCCCAGTGCGGCCTGCACATCCCCGCCGGGTCTGACTCCACAGTGCGGGTGTTCCGCCGGGTGCTGGCCGACATCGGCGACGAGCAGTCCATCGCCCAGTCCCTGTCCACCTTCTCCTCCCACATGGTCAACATCGTGGGCATTTTAAAGGAGGCGGACGACGAGAGCCTGATCCTCTTCGACGAGCTGGGGGCGGGCACCGACCCGGTGGAGGGCGCGGCCCTGGCCGCCGCCGTCATCGAATCGGTGCGGGGCATGGGTGCCCAGGTGTGCGCCACCACCCACTATGCCGAGCTGAAGGTATACGCCATGACCACCCCCGGGGTGGAGAACGCCTCCTGCGAGTTCAACGTGGACACCCTGGCCCCCACCTATCGCCTGGTGCTGGGCATCCCGGGCAAGTCCAACGCCTTTGCCATCTCCCGCCGTCTGGGCCTGCCGGAGTACATCATCGACAAGGCCGCCGCCCGGCTGGACGCGGAGAACGTGCGCTTTGAGGACGTGCTCACCCGTCTGGACCAGCAGCGCCAGGAGATGGAGAAAGAGCGGGCGGAGGCCCGCCGCCTGAAGCTGGAGATGGAGCAGTCCGCCGCCAAGGCACGGGAATACCGTAAGAAGCTGGAGGAGGAGCGCTCCAAGGTGGTGGAGAAGGCCCAGGCCGAGGCCCGGGGCATCATCGAGGAGGCCCGTGCCGCCAGCGACCTGGCCCTGTCCCAGCTGAAGGAGATGCAAAAGCGCCAGGACCGCCTGGACTGGCAGCAGGTGAACGACAGCCGGGCCGAAGCCCGCCGGATGCTAAACGAGGCGGAGCGGAACCTGGGTGGCTCCGCCCCCCAGACCGAGGCCCCGCCGCCCACCCGTCCCGCCGTGGCGGGGGACACGGTGGAGCTGGTGTCCATGGGGACAAAGGCCACGGTGCTGTCGGTGAACAAGGACGGCTCATTGCAATTGCAGGCGGGCATTTTGAAGATCTCCGCCAAGCAGGAGGAGGTCCGGGTGGTGGAAGGGGAGACCCGCACCCAGCGGGAGGCCCGCAAGATCGTGGCCCGGGCCCAGCACACCCTGCGCACCGCCGCCGTCCCCAGCCAGATCGACCTGCGGGGCATGATGACCGACGAGGCCATCTCCGTCCTGGAGCGCTTTTTGGACACGGCCATGATGGGCAAGCTGGAGACGGTGACCATCATCCACGGCAAGGGCACCGGCGCGGTGCGCAAGGCCGTGCGCACCTATCTCAAGCGCAGCCGCTATATCAAGTCCTTCCGCCCCGGGCGCTATGGCGAGGGGGAGGACGGCGTGACCGTGGCCGAGCTGCGATAAGCCGTTTCCCGGGAAATGGGGCGGAAAATTCCCGGCCAAATTGTTAAATTTTTTAGAAAACGGGATTGATTTTATTTTACTTTGCGCAAAACGACAGATTTTGCTTCCCGTTTCTGGTGAAAACCATGCGATATTTGTGAAAATTGTCATTGACGGCAACGGTCTAAATCTGGTATGCTAAAGCTACACAAACCAAAACGACGAGGCGGAGGTACAGCTTATGTATAGTCAGGAAGCAGTCGTGAATAATCAGGTCGGTCTGCACGCCAGACCCGCTACCTATTTCATTCAGAAGGCCAACGAGTTCAAAAGCTCCATCTGGGTGGAGAAGGACGAGCGGAAGGTCAACGCCAAGAGCCTGCTGGGCGTGTTGTCCCTGGGTATCGTGAAGGGCACCCCCATTAAGCTGATCGCGGACGGCCCCGACGAGAAGGAAGCGGTCGAGGCTCTGTATAAGATGATCTCTTCCGACTTCTCTGAGTAAGCCAAATTGTCAAGGAAAAAGGCGCCGCGCTGCGGCGCCTTTTTTGACGTGTCCGGAAGGAAAAACGTCCGCGGGAGAGGGGAGAGACGGCCATGACCTTTGACGAACTGAAAGAAAAAGCCCACAGTCTGCCCTTAAAGCCGGGCGTATATATCATGCAGGACGCCAAGAACACCGTGATCTATGTGGGCAAGGCCAAGGCCCTGAAAAACCGGGTGTCCCAGTATTTTCAGGACTCCGCCGCCCACACGGAGAAGACCCGGGCCATGGTCAGCCAGATCGACCACTTCGACGTCATCATCGCCGACAGCGAGTTCGAGGCCCTGGTGCTGGAGTGCGCCCTCATCAAGCGGCACCAGCCCCGGTATAACATCCTGCTCAAGGACGACAAGGGCTATCCCTATATCCGCCTGTCCAACGAGGCCTACCCCCGCTTCTCCCTGGCCGGCAAGGTGGCGGAGGACGGGGCCCGGTATTTCGGTCCCTACGCCAGTCGGAAAAACACCCAGGCCATCATCGACGCCCTGCGCACCGCCCTGCGCCTGCCCTCCTGCCGGAAGAAGTTCCCCCGGGATATAGGCAAGGAGCGGCCCTGTCTCAACTTCCACATGAACAAGTGCGACGGCTATTGCCGGGGGGACGAATTAAAGCCCGCCCACGATCAGGCCATCGCCCAGGCCGTCTCTCTGCTGGAGGGGCGGTTTAAAGAGGTCCAGGCCGACCTGACGGCGGAGATGGAGCAGGCGGCGGAGGAGCTGCGCTTTGAGCACGCGGCGGAGATCCGGGACCGGCTGCGGGCCATCGAGCTTTTGAGCAAGCGGCAGAAGGTGGTGGCCGGTTCCCTGGCCGACACCGACGTCACCGGCTATTTCCGGGGCACGGCCAAAAGCTGCTTTGTGGTGCTACACTATATGGAGGGAGAGTTGGCGGCCAAGGACTTTGAGCTCTTCGAGTCCCCCATGGAGGAGGACCCCGCCGCCGCCCTGTCCGCCCTGGTCCGGGCCTATTACGTGGGCCGGGACCGGCTGCCCAAGCAGATATTATTGCCCTGGGAGCTGCCCGACCAGGTGCCCCTGACCCGGATGCTGTCAGAGCAGATCGGGCGGCGGGTGGAGCTGGTCAGCCCCCAGCGGGGGGCCAAGACCGACCTCATCCACCTGGCCAATGAAAACGCCAAGGAAGAGGTGGTCCGGGCCACCACCCGGGAGGAGCGGCAGAACAAGCTGCTGGAGGTGCTGGCCAGGATGCTCAGTCTGGCCGAGCCGCCAAAGCGGATGGAGTCCTACGACATCTCCAACACCGGGGCCAGCGACATCGTGGCCTCTATGGTGGTCTATGTGGACGGGCGGCCCAAAAAGAGCGACTACCGCCGGTTCAAGCTGAAGAACATGACCGGGCCGGACGACTACGCCTCCATGGAGCAGGTGCTCACCCGCCGGTTCCGCCGGTATCTGGACGGGGATGAGAAGTTTTCGGACAAGCCCGACCTGCTGCTCATCGACGGCGGGCAGGAGCACGTGAAGGTGGCCGCCCGGGTGCTGGAGGCCCTGAATCTGTCCATCCCCGCCTTCGGTATGGTGAAGGATGACCGGCACCGCACCCGCGCCCTGGTCCACCCGGACGGGCGGGAGATCGGCATCCAGGCCATCCCGGCGGTGTTCGCCCTGGTGGGTCAAATTCAGGAGGAGACCCACCGCTTTGCCATTGAGTATCACCGCCAGCTCCAGGCGGGCCACATGCGCGCCTCCGCCCTGGACGACATCCCGGGGGTGGGGGAGAAGCGCCGCGCCCAGCTGCTGCGGCAGTTTAAAAGCATCAAGGCCATCCGGGCCGCGTCCTTGGAGGAGCTCCAGAAGACGCTGCCCAAAAACGCGGCCCAGGCCGTGTATCAGCACTTTCACACCAACAAATAACGCAGAATAAAGTGAGGAGACGCATATGCGCATCATTTCCGGCTCTGCCCGGGGCAGACGCTTAAAAGAACTCCAGGGCATGGACACCCGTCCCACCACCGACAAGGTGAAGGAGGCCCTGTTCAACATCATCCAGTTCGACATCGAGGGGCGGCAGGTGCTGGACCTGTTCGGCGGCACCGGTCAGCTTGGCCTGGAGGCCCTGTCCCGGGGCGCGGAGCGCTGTACCTTCACCGACCAGCGGCGGGAGGCCGCCGCCCTCATCCGGGAGAACATCAAGGCCTGCGGCTTTCAGGACCAGACCCATGTGGTCCAGGGGGACGCCATCTCCTTCCTGTCCGGCTGCCGGGAGAAATTCGACCTGATCTTTCTGGACCCGCCCTATCAGAGCGATCTGCTGGACCGGGCGCTGGAGACCATCGCAAGGTTTGACATTCTCCGGGAACATGGTATAATAGTATGCGAATCTGCGGCGGAACGGACCATTCCCCAACTGGAAGCCCCCTATGAGCGGGGCCGGGAGTATCGATACGGCAAGATCAAATTGACGCTGTTCCACCGGGCGGGGAGAGAACGCCAATGAGTATTGCCATCTATCCGGGCAGCTTTGACCCGGTGACATTGGGCCACCTGAACATCATCAAGCGGGCCAGCGCCTGCTTTGACAAGCTGATCGTCTGCGTGATGGTCAACTCCAAAAAGCACGGCATGTTCACCCCGGAGGAGCGCGTGGAGCTGCTGCGCCAGTCCACGGCCCGGTTTCAGAACGTAGAGGTGGACTTCTCCAACGAGCTGCTGGCCGCCTATGCCCGCCGCCGCCACGCCCACGTGGTGGTAAAGGGCCTGCGGGCGGTGTCTGACTTTGAGCAGGAGGTGCAGATGGCGGTGATCAACCGCAAGCTGAACCCCCGTCTGGAGACCATGTTCCTGGCCTCCAGCGAGAAGTATACCTATCTCAGCTCCACCATCGTCAAGGAGATGGCCCGCTATGGGGCCAACCTGGCGGACTTTGTCCCCCGGGAGATCGTAGACGCGGTGAACCAGCGGATGCGGGAATTGGAAGGAACCGAAGGAAAGGAAGGATAACCATGGCAAGCGGTGTGGAAGAGCTGCTGGACATGTTATTTGAAATGATCGACGAGGCGAAGAACGCCCCGCTGTCCAGCGATAAATGTGTGATCGAGCGCGACCGGGCTCTGGACCTGATCGACGACATTCGCAGCCAGTTCCCCATGGAGCTGGGCGAGGCCAGAAAGGTCATGGCCAGCCGGGCGGAGACCTTGGCGGCGGCCAAGCGAGAGGCGGACACCATCCGCAAGGCGGCGGAGGACAAGGCCCGCCAGCTGCTGGAGGAGAACACCATCTCCCTCCAGGCCCGTCAGCGGGCCAACGAGCTGATGCAGCAGGTGGAGGAGCGCAGCCGGGAGCTGAAGCGCTCTGCCAACGAGTATTGCGAGGACGCCCTGCGCCGCACCGAAGAGGCGGTGGCCGAGGCCTATGACGAGATCAAAAAGTCCCGGGCCCGCTTCCGCGCCCTATCTGGCGTGGGCGGAGCCGCCCCTGCCGCCGGTCCTGCCGGTGGACGGCCCATGTACGACGCCGCGGCGGACGAGGACTGACCATATCCACGGCTTTGCAGCATTCAAAGCAGCCCCGAAGCAAATTACGCTCCGGGGCTGCTTTTGCTGTCTTGCGGCGCTTATAATCGCTTACCAGGGGAGCCAGCTGCCGCTGTTCTGCTCCGCCAGCACGTCCAGAGCGCCGTCCAGCAGCTCCGCCGCCTCGCCCCGGGTGAGGGGGGCGGACAGGGCCTGGGGGTCGACGTCCACAGCGGGAAGCACCCCGCAGGCGGTCAAGTTGGCGGCGGACTGGGCCGCCCAGTGCTCCGCGTCAGAGGAGAAGGTCTCCACCGGGGCGTCGGCCACGTCCAGCAGGCGGTCTAAGATCACGGTGGCCTCCGCCATGGTGACAGCCGCCCCCGCCTGGAACACCGGCGCGCCGGAGGCGTCCCGCTCGCCCTGGATCGCCCCGGCTTTCAAGGCGGCGGACACGGAGCCTTTCGCCCAGGTGGGAATGGCCTGATCGTCGGCAAAGCCGGTGAGGGAGACCTGGTCCAGAGGCTCCAGCCCCACGGCGGCCATGGCCATGGTGAGGAACTGGGCCCGGCTCACCGTGGCGTCAGGCTGGAAGAAGTAGCGGTCACCCACCTGCTGCCCCACATAGACGCCGGTCTCCGCCAGACGCAGGGCCGCCTTGTGGGCGGGGTCCCCGTCCATGTCGGCGTAGCGGACTTTGGTGCCGGGTTTTTCGATGCGCAGGGTCACGGTGGCGGGTTCAGAGGCGTTGCCCGCCTGGTCCAGGGCCACATAGGTGAAGGAGTCCCGGCCCGTCTTGTTCTCATAGGGGGTATAGACGAACTGGCCGGAGCCGTCCTCCGCCAGCGTCACGCCGCCCCGTGCGGGGGAGTCGGAGATCTGAAAGGTGAGGGGGTCGCCCTCCGGGTCCGCCGCGTCGAAATAGCCGGTGATGGCCACGTTTTTATAGGTGGACAGGTCCATGTTCCGGGCCTCCGGGGCGCGGTTGGCCTGGGTCAGCAGATACAGGGTGACGGTGACCGGGTCCTGGTCAGACGGGCCGGAGCCGGAGAAAGTGGGGGAGAAGGTGAAATTCACCGTGGTCTCGGTGGGGGCCTGGGCCGACTGGAACCGCAGCCCGCCCAGGGCGCTGCGCTCCACTGTCGCGCCCTCCTCCAAAGGCTGGCCGCCCATGGTCAGCACGCCGGAGCCGGAATCGGGCAGGCTGAGGATGGTGATGCTGTCCAGCACGGCCTGGCTGCCCGACTGGACCACAAAGTCCTCCGGCTCAAAGACGATGACACTGCCGATGAGGCCGTTTTTGGAGAAATCCTCCATTTTCGGCCCGTCGGCCTTTTTGTTCCAGAAGAAACCGGAGACGGGGGTGCTGACAGGCCACAGCAGGGCCAGCGTCAGCAGCAGCGCCAACGCCCGGCCCGAAGCCCTGAGGGACCCGGGGAAAAGGGGACGTTTCATGGAAGGGGACCTCCTTAAAATGAGATGTCATTAGTTTGGAGGTCCGGGGCCTGGATTATGCGGCGAAACCAGGACGGAGCCAAAATCAGCGCAGGATCGGACCCAGAAAACGGACCACAGCAGCTCCGACAGAAACATCCCATCGCCGAAGGAGAAAAACAAATACTGATCCCGTGAAGCAACCCCAACAGGAACGCCGGGGCTGACCGTGCGCTAAAGCGCAGCGGCGTCAGCTTAAGCGCAGAGATTCGCGCACACAGTTCACCGTGGATTTTTTCCCTGGGCTGTGTTATACTGAACTGACCGGCCAAGGGCCGGAGGGGGGGCCTGAGGGGCCCTCAAAGAGATATCATGTCAGGTCAACAAAATAAAAACAAAAATTACCATTCTGGATGTGGAAAGAGAGGACCGTTTTGGCCCTCTCTTTTTGCATTTATTTTTATACCATCTTGCGTAAAACGGATCTGTTGCGGGGTGGATCAACCTCGTTTAGATCTGTTTGATGAATGTTGTCGGCTGTGGAAAGTCATGCTTGATTTTGCCCTGTGGAAGGTTTTCAGCGGGGCCAGTCCAGCCCCCGGGGGAGTCCCAGGATATAGTCAGCGGAGACGTGATAGTAAAGGCAGAGGGTCTTTAAGTGATTTATGGGGAGTTGTCGTTTTCCTAGTTCGTATTCGCTGTAGTAGCTTTGAGAGGTTCCTAACAATTTGGCGATTTCAGTTTGATTTTTTCCGTTGTCCTCGCGCAATGAACGGATTCGTTCGTTATAATCCATATTTTTGCCCCCTCGTTTTGTTTGATTTTCCTAAATTTTATCATAGCTCACATTTCGACTATTGACTTTAGCTTGCTTTTCGTCTATATTTAGCTTGCATATCAGCTAACAACAACAACGACAATATGAGCGCTCTCGTTTTTATGGTTCTGGGTATTGGGTGGATATTTCTTGTGAAAAAGTCAAGAACAATCCCCATGTAAAAGACACGACCACCCGGAAATTGCTTGTTAGAGCTAGGTTGTTGTTTTATATGCACCTAACGTACCTTGACAAAAAGAGTAAAACAGAGACCGACCAGGGGTAGGCCCTGCGGAGCCGCAGCCGATTTGACTGACGCACCCGGAACGATGTTTAGGCCCAGGCCCTGCGCTCTTGCCGCCCTACAGTCCTTCTTTCTCTCTCCCTGGCGGCCCCCGGCCCAGTGCGCCGACGCAGGCGGGCGAGCGGTTCTCGCAAGCGTCCGCGGTTGTCCTGTGTGCGCAGCGGTGGGAAGCCTGCCTTTCCACCGCTGCGTACACAGGCAACACGCAGAAGGGCGCTTGCGAGGTTCGCGACCAGTACGGCGCACCGGCCCCCGGGGCCGCGCCAGGCCTGGCCGAGGAATGCCAGGCCGAAGGGCTGCGCCAGGGTATCGGTGAAGGTGCTGCGGCTGCCAGGTCTAGGCGGCTGCGCAGGGCCTGCCCCTGGTTGGTCGGTGTGTATCTATAATCTGCCGCTTTGCGGCTTTGGAGGTGTGTGTGTTGTTGGAGATGTTGGAAATGGATAGTAGGGCTGTCGATGCCGATGCGTGGTCGTTTCGTCTTGAGTTGGAACATGGCGTGAGCCTGGATAGTGCTGTTGTTGGTTCTTTGAAGAAGGAACTTTCCCGTGTGACGAATGATCGTGACGCTATTTTTCTTGTGCGGCGTATTCGAGAGATGATGGCTGCCCGTGACAAGGTTGCCGCGGATCTCTGACGATGGCTCATCGTCTGATCGTGGAGCTGCTGGACCACCGTCTGGTCGAGCAGCAGCGGCGAGAGATCGCCGCACTGAATGCTGAGCTTGCTCAGCTTAAAACTCGTTATAACCGCCTGGAATTTCTATACCGCTGTGAGTGTCACAACATGATGGAGCTTTTAGACTTCTGCCGTGACCATGGCGTAAAGCTGCCCAGGCGATTATTGGAACCCCCTCATACCGTATTTGACGGCCCGGACTGATAGGCCCGGACCGCCGCAGAAAAAGAAAGGTGGAAAAATTATGGAAATGAAGTCTAACGTGGTCATCCTGTACGCTTCCCAGTATTCGATGAAGGACGAGAACGGGCGCCCCATGGAGGGCGTGTCCGCTGCCTACATCATTGGGGACAACCTGGCGCCGGTGATGCACCCCAACGGCGCCCTGGGCTGCCGCCCCGCCCGTGGCAGTCTGCCCCTGGGCTGCTGGTCCCAGCTGACCAAGGTCCCGGCCCTGTACTCCGGCACCTTCGACATGACCGTGGGCAGCGACGGCAAGGCCGTCATGAAGCTGGTGGACGTGCAATATGTGTCCGAGGTCCACCTGGACCTGGTAGGGGAGGGGGCGCAGAAGAAGTGATGACCATCGCTTACTTCTGTCTGTGCTTCTCCGTCCTGGCTGCCCTGGTGGCCTGCTGGCGGCTGCTCAAGCGTGTGCAGCGGCTGGAGTACATCGTGGAGCACGCCCACCAGCCCCAGGCCCCCGCGGGCGGTTGGGTCTGATGGCTGCCGGAGATTGCCGGGGTTTCCCGGCCCAGTGTTACAAGTGTGCGGACAAGTTGTTTTGTTTGAAGTATCGTGAGGAGGTTGGCTATGTGGATAAAAATCGCCCCCTGTATCCTCGCCCTGGCGCTGCTGCTGACCCCCGTGTCAGCCGTCGAGGATGGCGGCGAGGAGACCCAGGACCCCGGCGCGGTTGATGCCGTGGTGGAGGTCCTGGATAATGGGGGCGCTGATGATGGTACTACGGCGGCGCCGGAGGTTCCCGAGGACCCCGCTGGGCCCACCGAACTGGATTATCTGGTGAGTATCAATACTTACATGACGTATCTGTTCGGCATTGGCGCGGTCTTTGTGTTTTACTTTGGCTGCCGTCTTATGTACAGGTTCCTAAATATATTTTTCTGACATGAAAGGAGAAGTTTGCTATGCTGGCTACTGCGCTGGAAAACGTCACCCTGTCCGGTATCACTGCTGAGATTACCGGCGTTCTTCCCATTGTGCTGCCCGTGGCTGTCACTGTCCTGGCTCTGCGGAAGGGCATTTCCTTCCTGATGGGCACCCTGCGCGGCTGTTGATGGAGGTGTGAACTATGCCTGTTGCTGCTGCTGAAACCGGGACCGCTGTTGCTTCCGTCCTGGCTACTGCCCTTAAGGGCGTTTCCCTGGCTGGTATCACCACCGAGATCACCGGGGCTCTCCCCGTTGTGCTGCCGGTAGTGGTCACTGTCCTGGCCCTGCGGAAGGGTATCTCTTTCTTGATGGGGACCCTGCGGGGCTGCTGATTATCCCGTATCGGGGCCGAGGCTTTATGCCCCGGCCCTATTTTTTATGTTTTTCTATGAGGAGTGAGAACATGAAGAAAAGAATTCTGTCCCTGCTGTTGTGCTGCTGCCTTCTGGCCGGGGCATTCCGGCCCACCCAGGCCCACGCCATCGCCGGAGTGGACGACGCCGCCCTGTTGGCTGCCGGTGGTGTGGCCCTGGTCGGCTCCCTCCTGGTAGCCGGAGGGGCAGCATTTAAATCCAACGACGATCTCCAGGCGGTGGCCCAGGATATCTATGACCGTTATATTCAGCCCTCTTCGGCCCTCCTTTCAGAGGTCACGGGCCTGGTCCAAGCCTGGTATAAAGGCGTTGGCTCCGGCGTAGTCTGCTGCGCCAATATCTCCACTCGCCTATGGCGTGCCGTCTGCGGCGACCCCGTGGCCGAGAACGTGGCAAGTGGTTATTATAACACTGTTGGTGGCATCACTACTTCGATTGCCGATGCTGATGCCGATTTATCTGATATCAATGCCCGTGGATATTCAACTTGTTCTTACGGTGGGCATGTGTACTCTTTTACGGCTGATATTCGCAAAGATACTTATCGTACTTATGTATACCCTTATTTTGATGGTAAACGGATCGGGGAGGGTTGGATGTTCACCTATGCTTATGATCCTCATATAGTGTATTCTAAATTTTATGGGGCGCTTGGCGTGGAGTGTGGTAATAATATTGGGCTATTTAAAGACGTTAGTGCTGATGTGCCCGCTATAGCTTATCCTGCTGTTATAAGCTGGGGACAGGGATTATCTTATCCAACGGATAAGGATTTAATCCGCCCTGGTGATAAATCTGCTGTTGTGCAGCTGCCCAGCGACTTGCCCCGGTATGGTGAGGATGGGGCCACGGTGGAGATGCCCGTTTTAGGCCTGACTCAGGAAGATTATCTTATCACTGGTAGCGATGTGCTTGCCCCGGATAAGGTGGACGAGGACGTTATCCTGGATGCTAAAACGGGGACTAAAGTGGGGGAGAGCAGCGGCGAGATCACCGAGCCGACTACTCCGGTTGCCGGTAATATCCTGGATTGGCTCAAGAACATCTTGAAGGGCTTGTTGGACGCTATTATTGCCCTGCTGACTGCTATCCGTGACGGTATCCTTTCCATTCCTCAGGCGATCGCTAAGGCTATCGCTGCCGTATTTACTCCCAGCGCGGAAGCAACAGCGAGTTTGCAGGGGATAGCAGCTGAACATCTGCCCATTGCTGCCGACCTGGCCGACATCTCTAACCGGGTCGTCTCCACCATCGAATCCCCCAGCGGCTCCGGCGGCCTGGGTTATACCCTGTCCGTGGACCTGGGTAAGCATGTGGGCGGCGGTTGGAGTGATACCGTTATCACGCTGCTGGATGTGTCCTGGTACAAGCCTTATAAGCCCCTGGTGGATGATACCATTGTGGGCCTGGCCTGGCTGCTGTTCCTCTGGAATCTTTACGGGGCACTGCCCTCTATCATCCATGGTATGGCCTCCGGCCTGAACGTCACCAGCCGAATAGATGATAAAGGGGGCTTTGATTTATGATCGCTGACTTTTTTATCAATCTCATCAAGGGGTTTATCTCTACGCTGCCGGTGATCTCTCTGCCTACCGGCACGGCGGCGGCCTTTACTTATCTGGTCTCCATCGTGGCCTATATCAACGTGTTCCTGCCCCTGTCCCGGCTGGTCCCTATTCTGGCCCTTATCGTCCTGGTGAGAAACTTCAAGGTCGTTATTGCTGTTCTGCGCTTTATCCTGTACTTTATTCCGTTCGTGGGGTGATGATATGCTGCTTGTTTTGAAAACGCTCCTGGGGGTGTTCTGGACGCTCCTGAAGGTGCCTGTTTATATCCTCCTGGCCTTTGCTGCCCTGTTTGGCATGGCCTGTTTGCTCCAGGCGGCTCTTCTGGTGGCTCGAAAGGGGTACAGGATACCCAGGGTATCCCATGCCCCTAAAAAGCGCCCTGGGGTACTCCGTAGGCTTTTCTGGGATGCTCCCCGGCGTATTGTTGAGGATTGGTTGACCCGTGACCCGGATTATTTCACTTATCAGGGGCTTCACATCTTCTGCGGGGAGCAGGGCAGCGGCAAGACTATGGCCCTGGTTGAAATGATGATGCGGATACAGCATGAGTTCCCAAAGTGCAAGTGTATCACTAACTTGGGCTATGCCCATGAAGATGACCAGTTGACCGATTGGCGGCAGCTGCTTACCTACAGCAACGGTCAGGCCGGTGTGATGGTCGGCATTGATGAGCTTCAAAACTGGTTTGCCAGCGGTCTGAATACCCTTCCGCCCGGTATGCTGGAGGTGGTCACCCAGAACCGGAAGAACCGGCGTATTATCCTGGGTACGTCCCAGGTGTTTACCCGTTTGGCTAAGGGGCTGCGGGAACAGGCCACCCTGGTTTATATGCCTATCACCTTCGCCGGAGCTGTGACCTGGGTCCGCGTCAGAAAGCCGGTCCTGGATTCCGAGGGTAACGTGGTCAAGTTTAATAACCGGGGTAGTTACTTTTTCGTCCATAGTAAAGAGCTTCGGGAAGCCTATGACACATACAAGGTCATTCATACTCTTGCCAAAGAGGGCTTTAAGGAGCAGCCCCCGGAGGTGGTCAATAAGACCGTTGTCAATCTGCAAAATGTTAAGCTGCGCTGATGGCCGCGCCCAGCCTGCGGGGGCCCCAGAGGGACCGCCGCAGGCGCGGAGCGCGGCGGGAGCGCGCAGCGCTCCTATATATTAACTTGATTATAGTTAAACATTTCGCCGCGCACTCGCGGCAGGGAGGAGGTGGCAGCGATGTCTTTCAGCAAGATAGACAGCTTCGCTTGTCATGATTGGGAGAAGGTGAAGGTCACGGAAATGGGGCATGTGACAGAGGTCCTATACATGGCCTTTAAAAATGACATCCCCCGTATTCTCAAGCTGGATAAGGACCACTATGTGGTCATAGGTCCAGACGGAGATATCACGGGGGAGGTTAAGGAGTTTCAGCATTTTGAGAATCGGGCCAGCTCCGCGAATAGTCTCCGGCAGACCTTCCGCAAGCTGCGCAACATCATCAATTCCAATGTGGTGGACGTGGACCGGGTCCGATTTGTGACCCTTACATATGCCCAGCCGGACGGGGAACCGATGCGGGATTCTGTGCGTTTGTTGAAAGATTTTGAGCACTTTCATAAGCGATTAAAGCGTTATCTGTCAGGGCAGGGGGTATCTTTGCCGGAGTATATCAACGTTGTGGAGCCGCAGGCCTCCGGGGCTTGGCATTGTCATGTGCTCTACATATGGCCGGACGGGGAAGTTCCGTATTTGCCTAACGCCCTTATTCGGGAGATGTGGGGCCAGGGTTTCGTTACTGTCCGGGCCCTTCGGGATAAGCTGGGCCGGGCTTGTGACAACGTGGGCGCTTATCTGACGGCCTATCTCGGGGACCTGGCTATACAGGAAGCCATGGACATCAATATGGATATCACGGCTTTCGAGGTGAAGGAGGTCCCGGATGAGGATGTGGGGGAGCGGAAAAGCAAGTACTTTTTGAAGGGGGCCAGGCTTTTTCTTTATCCTCCTGGTATGAATATATTTCGATGTTCCAGAGGTGTGAAGCGCCCGATTGAAGAGTTCCAAAGCTGGAAGGAGGCAAAAGAAAAAGCCAGCGCTGCAACGCTGACTTTTTCCTCGCATTTGCACCTGGGCTTTGAGAAAGGCCGGGTGAATGTCATATCCAAGAGATATTATAACGATGCCATGTCGGGCCGTCAAGCTATAACTGACGGAATCCGTTATGATTTGGAGACTGGCGAGGTTGTGGACGATGAAAAAGCTGTCCATAGCTGGGATTCTGCGCCGCTGGTGGACGAGACGCAGCGGTGGATAAATCGGAACATTCGAGATCTCAAACCTTGGGAAGTTGACGACTTGCCTTGGCCTGTGGATTATGATAAACTTGCAGAAGACGCAGGGGAGCGGTAAAGGCTCCCCATTGTGGATTATTGTCAGGTCAACAAAATAAAAATTTTGTTGACCTGAGTGGAGGCTAAAACGCGAAATGGACTATCGAACCGAGGCTCCACCCCTGATCCGGGACTTTCTGGTCTATCACGAGACCATCCAGGGCCATTCCCGGCAAACGGTGGATGAATACTATTTAGACCTGCGCAGTTTTGCGCGCTATTTAAAACAGGCGCGTGATCCGTCCCTGCGGTCCGTGCCCTTGGACCACATCCCGCTGGACGACGTGTCCCTGGAGCTGTTTCAGTCGGTCACGCTGACGGATGTCTATTCCTACATGAACTTTCTCACCCGGGACAAAGGTCTGAACGCCGCGTCCCGGGCTCGGAAAGTTGCCACCATCCGTTCCTTTTATAAATACCTCACCAACAAGGCCAAACTGCTGACCAAGAATCCGGTCCAGGACCTGGACTCGCCCCGGCAGAAAAAAGCCCTGCCCAAATATCTCAGCCTGGACGAGAGCATTGACCTGCTGGAGTCTGTGGACGGCAAAAACGCCACCCGGGATTTCTGCATCCTCACCCTGTTTTTAAACTGCGGCCTGCGGATCTCTGAGCTGGTGAATCTGAATGTAACGGATGTTCGAGACAACCAGCTTCGGGTGCTGGGCAAGGGCAATAAAGAGCGCATCCTGTTCCTGAACGACGCCTGCGTCAAGGCCATCCAGGACTGGATGACAGACCGGAACGCCCTGACCCTCATCGACCAGAACGCCCTGTTCGTCACCCTGCAAAACCGGCGGCGCATCTCAGTGGCGGCGGTGCACAAGCTGGTGAAGAAACATCTGGCCGATGCCGGGCTGGACAGCACCCAATATTCCGCCCACAAGCTGCGCCACACGGCGGCCACTCTGATGCTGCAAAACGGCGTAGACGTGCGTACATTGCAGGAAGTTCTGGGCCACGACCACCTGAACACCACCCAGATCTACACCCACGTGGACAACGATGATCTCCGAGCCGCCGCCCGGGCCAATCCCCTGGCAGGTGTTAAAAAACGCCGAAAAGTTTTGGACTCAGGGGAAAACAACGATAATAGAAAAGAGTGAAAATGATGTGGTTTCAAGTGATTTTGACCATGCTCACCCCCGTGGCCATGCTGGCGGTGGGCCTGCGCTGGCGGAAGCATCCGCCCCGTCGGGAAGGTAACGGGCTGGCCTACCGCACCGCCCTGTCGGAGCAAAACGAGGATACCTGGCGCTTTGCCCACGCCCACCTGTCCAAACTGTGGGTCCGGCTGGGCCTGGCCCTGGCGGTGGTGTCCGCCGGGGCGGCGTATTTTGGCCGGAGCCTGCTGGGGACGCTGTTTCTGTGGCTCATCGGGGGGCAGATGATCTTTCTGTGCCTGTCCGCCTTTCTGGTGGACGGCCTGCTGAAGGCCAACTTCAACGAGGACGGGAGCCCGGCGAAAAAGCAGTGAGCCTCTCCCCTTCTCCATCGTGCTTCTATATGAAAACGGACTGCCGTTTTTATGCAGGGACTTCGTAAAACATATTCTCATCTGATAACAGAAAACCCAGGACTGCTAGCTGAATCAGCTGTGCAGTTCTGGGTTTTCTGCTGTTCGTAAGAGCAAGAATCATCCCGTGGCCAAAAATTTTCAATTCTTGAAAATTTCCTGCCTCTTGGGGACTGCTTCTTGTTGGGGCGTGCCTGCCCCAAACACTGCTAGGAACGAGTACGACAACTTGGAATTTCTATTTCCGCTGCCATGCCATTACATAATCTTTTTCCCCGGTAGCTTCATCCAGGCCACTATACTGAATCTCAAATCCCTCTCTTTGATAAAAAGATATTGCCGACGTGTTTTTTTGATATACATTCAACAGCAATTTGTTTCTTATCTTCTTTGCATAATTCAGCAGAACTTTGCCGATACCCTGCGACTGCATTGCATCAGAAATAAAAATGCCTTCAATATATTCGTCACTTAATCCGATAAAGCCTTGTATCTCCTGATTGTCCTCATAGACATAGACAGTTGCCTGTAACAACAGTTCTTTAACTAACGCCAAATTACCTTTCCAATATTGAGCAGGGATAAAATAATGTGCCTTTATATTGGTATCTAACCATATATCTGCGACTTTATTGATATCTGCTTTTCGTAGTTCTCGAATCATAGGGAGTCTCTCCTACAAATTCCGATTTGTTAAACTAAAACGAGTATACCATATCCACAAAGAAAGAACACCCCTATATAGGAAAACTTAGCCGTTTTACGAGGTGTATCTGCTCTTCTGATATACAAAAAGCCCCATGCCAACACCTTGACGGTGCGGACATGGGACTTGATTTAATTTTATACGGCCTTCATGGCCCGGGGGTGGGCCTTGCGGTAGACATCCTTGATCTTCTGGTTCACCAGGCGGGAGTAGATCTGGGTGGACGAGATGTCCGCGTGGCCCAGCATCTCCTGGATGGAACGCAGGTCCGCACCGTTCTCCAGCAGGTGGGCGGCGAAGGAGTGGCGCAGGGTGTGGGGCGTGATGTCCTTCTCGATGCCCGCCTTCTCCTGATAGTGCTTGATGAGCTTCCAAAAGCCCTGGCGGCTCATCCGCTCCCCGTTCATGTTCACGAACAGGGCCGTCTCGTTCAGGTCCTCCACCAGCCGGGGGCGCACGTGATGGACATAGTCGTTCAGGATCTGGATGGCGGCGGGATACAGGGGGATGATCCGCTCCTTGTTCCGGCTGACGCACTTCAGCACCCCGCCGGGGAGATTCAAATCGTCCACGTCCAGAGAGATCAGCTCGCTGACCCGGATGCCGGTGGCATAGAGCAGCTCCAGCATGGCCCGGTCCCGGCAGCCCTTGGCGTCGGTGGGCTCCGGCTGGGCCAGGAACAGCTCCACCTCCCGGCTGGTGAGGATCTGGGGCAGCTTGCGCTCCACCTTGGCGGGGGCCACAGACTTGGCCGGGTTGGCTGTCACCTGGCCCCGCAGGAGCAGATAGTTATAAAAGGACTTGATGGAGGCCAGAGAGCGGGTCACCGTGGCGGGGGACTTGCCCAGAACGGTGAGCTGGTGGATATAGCCCTCCACTTCCATCGGCGTGACCTGAGCCAGAGGGCGCTCCTGCTCCTCCATGGCGGCGGCGAACTGCCGCACATCCCGGAGATAGGAGCTGACCGTGTTGGCCGACGCCTGCTTCTCCGCCTTCAGATAGTCCTCATAGGCGGCGATCCAGTCAGACACCATCGTTCCCTCCCTCCATCGTTTTTGTAAGATCATGTACCCATGGCCAGTTTCGCGGCAACCTGGAGCAGGCCGGGGGCCACAGAACACTCTGCCCCGCCCGCCAGCAGCATCAGCCCACACAACACAGCCAGACGCAGCCAGTAGACCGGGGAAAAGGGGCCGCTGCCCCGTTCCTGTCCCCGCCAGCGGCGCAGATGCCACAAAGAGGCGGACAGGCTCTGCCACCCGGCCAGAAAGAAGGCCGGCGCCCAAAACAGGGCGGGCAGACCGAACAGCACCAAAGCGGGCCACACCCCCTGCCCGCCGAATATCCGGTAAAAGCAGGCGGTGGAAAAGGCCAGCAGAAAGCCCCGGGCAAAGAACAGCCCCGGGATCACCGCCACGCCCAGGGCCGTCAGCCCCATGATGGCCACGGCGCACCACAGGCGGACATAGCGCCAGGCGGCGCTCCAAAAGCCGCACCGGGCGGCGGTCCCGCTTTGAGCCGCCGTGAGATAGTCCGTTAAATACTGCGTCAGCTCGGCCACGGTGGCCTGCCCGGCTGCGCCGGAAAACAGGCAGCCCGCCACACCGCCCAGCAAAAAGGCGGCGCACAGGACCATCAGACAAAGGCCCTGGCCGGAGACGAAATCGGCAGTCTTGCCCAGCCGTTTTCCCATTCTGCTCACCCCTCTGCCAGGGTATGTCCGGCGAGAGGAAAACAGAACCAAAACGGGTGACATAATTACTATAACGGTTTTCGGCGGATTTCGCAAGTGTTTTTTGCTGATTTGCAAAAATTTTTCCGTTATGTATCTGCTTTATGTGAACCGAATTATGTTAACTACGTAAAACAGCATAAAAGAACGCCCTGCCAAGCGGCAGGGCGTTTGAAACAAAATTCAATTATTTTGTGCTGAAATCAGATGAATTCGAAGAAAAACATCACTTACTGGCAGTCCTCACACTGATTACAGTCCGTATTACTACCAGCTGTGATCGGCTCCCCCATCCCGGCGGCGATGGCGTTGAGTGCAATGGCGCACTCCAGACGCTTGCGCTCCATCTCGCAGGCCACCTCGTTGGACTTGGAGATGTCGTTGTTCACCAGCAGGTTAGAGGCGGAGCAGCCGCCGCTGCAATAGAACCGGGCCCAGCACTCCCGGCAGGCGGGCCGGGTGTAGATGTTCTGATTGGCGAAGGTGCTGGAGATGTCCATGTTGAAGGAGCCGTCGAACACGTTGCCCATGCGGTACTCCTCCTTCCCCACGAACTGGTGACAGGGATAGATGTCGCCGTCGGGGGTGATGGCCACATACTCGCAGCCGGCGCCACAGCCACGCAGGCGCTTGATGACGCAGGGGCCCTGGGCCAGGTCCACGTTAAAGTGGAAGAAGTTCACGTCCTTGCGGCCCATCAGCTCCCGGGCCAGCTTCTCATACTCGGCGTCCACCTTGGGCAGGTCCTCTTTCTTAATGGCGAAGGGGTCGTCCAGGGGGCCGCTGGCGGGCTCCACAGAGACATGGCGGAAGCCCAGGCTGGCCAGGTGCATCACGTCCTCGGAGAAGTCCAGGTTCTCCCGGGTAAAGGTGCCCCGGACATAGTAGTCCTTGGTGCCCCGGCCCGCCACCAGCTTCTGGAACTTGGGCACGATCACGTCATAGCTGCCCTTGCCGTTGATGGTGGGGCGCATATGGTCGTTCACGTTCTGACGGCCATCCAGGGACAGGACCACGTTGGACATCTCCCGGTTGATGTAGTCGATGTTCTCGTCGCTGAGCAGGATGCCGTTGGTGGTGATGGTGAAGCGGAAGCACTTGTTGTGCTCCTTCTCCAGAGACCGGGCGTACTCCACGGTGCGCTTTACCGTGTCCATGGCCATCAGGGGCTCGCCGCCGAAGAAGTCCACCTCGATGTTCCGGCGCTTGCCGGACTTCTCCACCACCCAGTCGATGGCCTGCTTGGCCGTTTCAAAGTCCATGGTCATGCGGTGGCCGGTGCCGAAGTCGCCGGTGGAGGCGAAGCAATAGCGGCAGCGCAGGTTGCAGTCGTGGGACACGTGGAGACACAGGGCCTTCACCACCGCCTGGCGGGGCAGCTCCATGGCCTTCTCCGGGTCGATATACTCGTCGTTGGTGAACAGCAGGCCCTGGTCCTGAAGGCCCCGCAGCTCCTGCCAGGCCTCCTTCAGCTCCTGGGCGGGATACTGGGGCAGCTGCTCGGCCAGCGCCTCCGGCATCTCCGGGGCCATGGGCCCCTCCTCCCCCACGGCGGACAGCAGCCGATAGCTCATTTCGTCCAGCACATGGACCGCGCCGCTGTTCACGTCGGCGGCCAGATACTGGCCCAGTGCAGTAAAGGTATGTACCATTGTTGAATTCCTCTCCTCTGTAATTCCTGCCCCTTTTATTCTGTCCCGTGTCCTCCGGGCGTGGGCATAAAAAAGGGCAGGCTGACGCCTACCCTTTTGTCAAGGCTATTTATCTTACTGATTCTCGCACTTCTGGTTGGCAACGGTGCAAGAGGTCTTGCAGGCGGACTGGCAAGAGGTCTGGCACTCGCCGCAGCCGCCCTTGGCAGCGCTGGCCTTCAGAGTGGCCCCGTTCAGAGTCTGGATGTGCTTCATTTGGTATCTCCTCCTGATGTTGTCGGGGCAAGCCCCGCAATATTTACGCTTATTATAGCATAAGTCTTTTCGCATTTCAATCATCTTCTGCGTTTTTTCTTTCGGGGCAGAGCCAGCACCCCGGCCAGGCCCCCGCCACACAGACAGGCGCACAGGGTCCCGGCCCCGTCCCGCTCCAGCCCAGCGGCGTCATAGGCCAGCAGCCCCACGCACAGCAGCAGCAAAAACAGGGTGATCCCCGTCCCCAGGCCCACGGCCAGAGCCGGGCGGCCCGCACGGCCCACGGCGTACAGCCCGCCCACCAGACTGCCCGCCACGCAGGCCCCGGGGACTACCCCGTCCAGCCACCGCTCCCCCACTGCCCCGGTGGAGATGAGACAGGCCGCCGCCAGCAGGAGCAGCACCGCCGCCCCACAGGCCAGCAGTCCGCCCCGCAGCGCGGCCAGCGTCGCCCGCAGCCAGGGGCGCTCCCCTGCCTCGCCCCGCTTGTTCTCCTGTTTTTTCATAGAAAAACGCCCTCCCCCACGGTTTTGTTTTAAACCTATGCGGAGAGGGCGTGAGCTATGCGGTTTTTCGGTCTTACTTGGACTCGCCGGTCTTGGCGTCCTTGGTGAACCGGGTGGCGATGGACTCCTTGGTCATCTCCAGACGGACGCGGTCAGCGCCGGTCTCGATGACAACGGTGCCTTCCTTCACGGCGCAGATGGTGCCGGTGATGCCGCCGATGGTCAGCACGTTGTCGCCCACGGTCAGGGAGCTGCGCAGGTTGTCCGCTTCCTTCTTCCGCTTGTTCTCGGGGCGGATCATGAAGAAATAGAGCATGGCGAACATGAGTACGATGAGAATGATGCTTTGCAAAGTGATTCCCTCCAAATGTTTGGACTGTCCGCCTCTCAGCAGACGCATTTCCTTTATTATAGCGGTTCTAACACCGATTGACAAGCCTTTTTATAAAATTGCCTGACAGAAGCCTTAATCTTTCGGGGCCTGGCGGTCCAGCAGGTCGGAATACTGGCGGCGGAAGTCCTCAAACCGCCCCTCGTCCAGGGCCTGACGGATGCGGGCCATCAGCTGGTTATAGAAATACAGGTTGTGCATCACCGCCAGGCGCATGGCCAGCATCTCTCCTGAGACGAACAGGTGCCGCAGATAGGCCAGGGAGAAGTTTTTGCACATGGGGCAGCCGCACTCGTCGTCCAGTGGCCGGGTGTCCAGCTTAAAGCGCTCGTTTTTGATGTTGATGAAGCCCTTCCAGGTGAACAGCTTGCCGTGGCGGGCGTTCCGGGCGGGCATGACGCAGTCGAAGAAGTCCACGCCCCGGGCCACCGCCTCGATGATGTTGGACGGGGTGCCCACGCCCATCAGATACCGGGGCTTGTCCTGGGGCATGTAGGGCTCCACCGCGTCGATGATGTCGTACATGGTCTGGGTGGTCTCCCCCACCGCCAGACCGCCGATGGCATAGCCGTCGCAGTCCAGCTGGGCGATCTGCTGCATGTGGCGGATGCGGATATCGGGATAGGTGCCCCCCTGGTTGATGCCGAAGAGCATCTGGCCCGGGTTCACGCAGCCGGGCAGGGCGTTCAGCCGCTTGTGCTCGGCCACGCAGCGCTCCAGCCAGCGGGCGGTGCGGGCGCAGGACTTCTCCACGTACTCCCTGGGGGATGGATTCTCGATGCACTCGTCAAAGGCCATGGCCACGTCGCTGCCCAGGTTGGACTGGATCTGCATGGACTCCTCCGGGCCCATAAAAATGCGCCGCCCGTCGATGTGCGAGGCGAAGGTCACGCCCTCCTCCTTGATCTTCCGCAGACCGGACAGGGAGAACACCTGAAAGCCGCCGCTGTCGGTGAGCATGGGGCCGTCCCACCGCATGAACTTGTGCAGGCCGCCCATGTCCCGCACCACTCCGTCGCCGGGGCGCAGGTGCAGGTGATAGGTGTTGGACAGCTCGATCTGACAGCCCAGCTCCTTCAGGTCAAAGGCGTCTACCGCGCCTTTAATAGCCCCCTGGGTGCCCACGTTCATAAACACCGGGGTCTGGGCCGTGCCGTGGGGGCAGGTAAACACCCCCCGCCGGGCCTTCCCCTCCGTTTTTAATACTTCAAACACAACAAAACTCCTTCACTTCTTGCTTAATAAATAAACATCGCGTCGCCAAACGAGAAGAACCGATATTTCTCCCTTACGGCCTCTTCGTATGCGGCCAGGACGTGTTCCCGGCCTGCCAGGGCGGAGACCAGCATGATGAGGGTGGACTGGGGCAGGTGGAAGTTGGTGATCAGGGCGTCCAGCACCTTGAAGCGATAGCCGGGATAAATGAAGATGTTGGTCCAGCCGGAGCGGGCGGTCATGGTGCCGTCCTCGGCGGCAAAACTCTCGATGGTCCGGCAGGAGGTGGTGCCCACGCAGATGACCCGGCCTCCCCGGGCCTTGGTGCGGTTGATGACATCCGCCGTCTCCTGGCTGATCTGGCAGAACTCCGAGTGCATCTCGTGGTCCTGGATGTCCTCCGCCTTCACCGGGCGGAAGGTGCCCAGGCCCACGTGGAGGGTCACGTAACAGAGATCCACGCCCATGTCCTGGATCTTTTGCAGCAGCTCCGGGGTGAAGTGCAGTCCGGCGGTGGGGGCGGCGGCGGAGCCCATCACCTTGGAATACACCGTCTGATACCGCTCGTTGTCCTTCAGCTCCTCCTTGATATAGGGCGGCAGGGGCATCTTGCCCAGCTGCTCTAAGATCTCCAGGAAGATGCCCTGATAGTGGAAGCGGACCAGGCGCTTGCCGTCGGACTCCTCCGCCTCGATGGTGGCGGTGAGCTGGCCCTCCCCGAAAATCACCTGAGCGCCGGGGCGCAGCTTCTTGCCGGGGCGGACCAGACACTCCCAAAGGCCCTCCCCCTTGTCGGTGAGCAGCAGCACCTCACACACGCCGCCGGTGGGCCGGTGGCCGATGAGGCGGGCGGGCAGCACCCGGGAGTTGTTCAGCACCAGACAGTCCCCCGGGCGGAGGAACTGGGGCAGCTCATAGAAGTGATGGTGCTCGGTGGCCCCAGTGTGCTTGTCCAGGGTCAGCAGCCGGGAGGCGTCTCGACGCTCCAGGGGGGTCTGGGCGATGAGCTCCTCGGGCAGGTAAAAGTCAAAATCAGAAGTTTTCAAACGTATGTCGCCTTTCTTCTCTTTAGAATGTATCAAGCCGGTTTAACGGTAGCTCCCCACGTGGGTGCCGGGGAAATAGAACTCCACGATGTCGTCATAGGCAAAGCCCTGGCGGGCCATGGCGTTGGCGCCGAACTGGCTCATGCCCACTTGATGGCCGTTTCCGCTGCCGTTGAAGACATAGGAGCTGCCGGACACGGATACCACGCCCTTGCCCCCGGTGGAGCCGCCGTTATTGCCATTGTTGTTATTGCCGTTATTGTTGTCGGCGGGCTGGAGGGCGGCGGTGGTCCCGCTCCCTGTGATAGTATACAGGTTCTCCCCCGCTTTGGCAACCGTCCCGCTGCCGGAGATCACATAGATCCCGTCCAGGTCAGACAGGGACCCGCTGCCGTTGACGGGGTAGCCGGAGCTGGTCTGAGCAGTGCTCTGTCCGCCGGTGGTGCCGGTGGAGGTGGCAGCGTCCGCCCCCTGGCCGTTCACCGTAAAGCGGATGGAGTTCAGGCCGAACAGAGCCCGGATGCCCCGGGGCTTGGTGCGGGGGGTGATGGTGTTGCTCTGGCCGTTGGCATAGCACAGCTTCACCTGGATCACGTTGCCCAGGTCGGAGTAGGTCAGCTCCAGATGGTCCAGGCTGGTGTTGGTGCCAAAGCCATAGCCCTGGAGCCGGGAGGTGAGCTGCTGGGCGGAATAGGTCACCGTCCAGGAGGAATAGCTGTTCCGGTCGGCCACGCTGGCTTCGTAGGGGTCCTTCACCCCGCACAGATAGGGATAGTCGGTCATGCTGGTGCCCCACACATAATAGGCGCTCTCGCTGGCCCCGCCGTGGCTGGCGGAGTAATAGGTGTCGGCCAGGGTGCTGTTATACCACAGGACCTGCCCGGCGGTCTCGGAGGCGGCCCGATCGCTGGTTTCGCTGGGGCCATAGTCGGCCCGGTTGCTGCCCACGCCACGGTAGACCTGGCAGGCGTCGCTGTTGCACACGTCAAAGCCCAGGCTGCCGTGGTAGTTCAGCCGCCGCAGCACATAGGTCCGGGCGCAGATGGCCTGGGCCTTCAGGGCCTCTAACGGCCAGGAGTTGCCCATCTCATAGCAGATGACCCCACGGATGTAGTCTTCTAAGGGCAGCACGTTCACCACGGTCAGGTCATTGCCGCTCACCCGCTGGTAAGTAAAGCCCCCCCGGTATTTATAGCCGGAGAACCAGGTGCGCACGTCGCCGGCCCCGGTGACGTCGGGCAGGATGCCCAGGGCTCCGCCCTTGCCCGTGTCGAACTGGAACAGGATGTGATCGGTCCCCGTCTCCACCACGTTCATGCCATAGGCGCTGGTGCCCACCACCGTGCCCTGGGGCAGGTCGGCCAGGGCGGCCTCCGCCGCCTCCTTGGTGGCATAGGAACCCACCCGCACCTGATAGGCCCCGTCGATCCAGGCCACAAAACCGCCGTACAGCTGGGCGTCTGCCGCGGCGTTGCTGTAGGAGACATAGGAGCCTGGGATCTGGATGTGATAGCAGCCCACCGCTACGCCGCCCAAATTGTTCTCGGAATAGGTATACTTTCCGGCGGAGGAGTCATAGCCATAGTACATGTTCCGGGCCTTCAGCACGGCGATCTGGTCGGTGCTCTGCCCAGTGCGGGCCAGCTCCACAAAATTCAGGTCGCTGTCATAATAGCCAAAGCGATAGCCTGCGCCAAAGCCCGTGTTGTTCTGCAGATGGGCGCAGGCCAGCTCCCCCGTGGCGTTGTGGCTGCTGGAGGAGGCCAGACCCACCCGGACCTTTTGGTCGGCGCTGTCTGTGCGCGCCCCCCATACAGTGGGCACACACATTGTCATTGCAAGGAAAACAGCGGCAAGCTGCATAGTTTTTTTCTTCATGGTCTGCTCCATTTCTCTGTTTCGTCCGGTTTGCGCTATTGACACCCCATTTGAAACATGGTAGGATAAATTCAAATTTAGCTAGATAGAGGTCGCGGCTTACAGGAGTAAGCATGGTCAGGGAGCCGGTTCCTGTTTCAGCCATGCCGAAAGGGGACGGCCGCCGAAGGACTCCTCCCCCGGCAGAGTGAGTTCTGGTCGCCAGGTTAACAGCCTTGCGACTGTCATCAGTTCGGTCTGATGGAGCGCTGTCTGCTTTTGTGAATATTTTGCCGGCGGCGGACAACACCTACGCCGACATTATAGTACAAAATCAGCCGCTTGAAAAGCCGCTGATTTATTTTTTCCCCTCATGGCCCTCTCCCCCGCCCGGCGCACGAAGGGAAAGCCCCCGTCATAGCTATAGTTTGGAGGTCGTTTCATATGGAAAAGTATAAAGTAGGCGTCATTGGCGGCACCGGCATGGTGGGCCAGCGTTTTGTCACCCTGATGGAAAACCACCCCTGGTTCCAGCTCACCGCCATCGCAGCCAGCCCCCGCTCCGCCGGCAAGACCTATGAAGAGGCTGTTGCCCACCGCTGGGCTATGAAAACGTCCATCCCCGAGCAGGCCAAGTCCATGGTGGTCCTGGACGCCCAGGCCGACGTGGACAAGATCGCCGGCATGGTAGACTTTGTCTTCTGCGCCGTGGACATGAAGAAGGAGGAGATCCGCACCCTGGAGGAGCGCTATGCCAAGGCCGAGTGCCCTGTGGTGTCCAACAACTCCGCCCACCGCTGGACCGATGATGTGCCCATGGTGGTGCCCGAGATGAACCCCGAGCATCTGGAGGTCATCCCCGCCCAGCGCGCCCGCCTGGGCACCAAGCGGGGCTTCATCGCCGTCAAGTCCAACTGCTCCATCCAGTCCTATGCCCCCGCCCTGCACCCCCTGATGAAGTATGGCATCGAGAAGGCCCTGGTGTGCACCTATCAGGCCATCTCCGGCGCGGGCAAGACCTTTGAGCGCTGGCCCGAGATGATCGACAACGTCATCCCCTACATCGGCGGCGAGGAGGAGAAGAGCGAGCAGGAGCCCCTGAAGGTGTGGGGTCATGTGGAGAATGGCAAGATCGTCAAGGCCGACGCCCCCGCCATCACCGCCCAGTGCCTGCGCGTCCCCGTGTCCGACGGCCACACCGCCGCCGTGTTCGTCA
Organism: uncultured Eubacteriales bacterium; assembly: GCA_900549405.1. Lineage (GTDB taxonomy): Bacteria > Bacillota > Clostridia > Oscillospirales > Oscillospiraceae > Lawsonibacter. The sequence continues at coordinate 42,011 of URNZ01000009.1, forward strand.
AGTTCGCCGACGGGAAGAAGCCCACCATCGAGCAGATCAAGGCCGACTGGGCCGACTTCAAGGGCCGTCCCCAGGAGCTGGAGCTGCCCTCCGCCCCCAAGCAGTTCATCCACTATTTCGAGGAGCCCGACCGTCCCCAGGCCAAGCTGGACCGGGAGCTGGAGGGCGGCATGGCCGTGTCCATGGGCCGTCTGCGTCCCGACACCCAGTATGATTATAAGTTCGTGGGCCTGAGCCACAACACCCTGCGTGGCGCTGCCGGCGGCGCGGTGCTGCTGGCCGAGCTGCTGTGCGCCGAGGGCTACATCGACCACAAGTAAGCTGCCCTTTCTCCCCACGGAGCGGGATATTTTTCCATTGAAAGAGAGGAGTTTCCTATGAGAACGCCTGTATTTACCGGCTCCTGCTGCGCCCTGGCCACCCCCTTTGACCAGAACGGCAACATCAATTACGACGCCTTTGGCCGTCTGATCGACGCCCAGATCGCCGCTGGGGTGGACGCCGTGTGCGTCTGCGGCACCACCGGCGAGTCCGCCACCATGTCCATCCGGGAGCACATCGCCGCCGTGGAGTTCTGCGTCAAGCGCGTGGATCACCGGGTGAAGGTCATCGCCGGGGCGGGCAGCAACGACACCTCCGCCGCCGTCTATCTGTCTCAGCACGCGGAGGACTCCGGCGCGGACGCCCTGCTCCACGTCACCCCCTACTATAACAAGGCCAGCCAGACCGGCCTCATCAAGCACTATGAGTACATCGCCGACCGGACCCAGCTGCCCATTATCCTCTATAATGTGCCCAGCCGCACCGGCGTGTCCTTCACCGCCGACACCTATAAGGTCCTGTCTGAGAACCCCAAGATCAACGGCGTGAAGGAGGCCAGCGGCAACTTCTCCCTCCTGGCCCACACCCGCTATGTCTGCCCCGACGACTTCTACATCTGGTCCGGCAACGACGACCAGGTGGTGCCCATGATGTCTCTGGGCGCCAAGGGCGTCATCTCCGTGGTGTCTAACATCGCCCCCGACGTGATGGTGAAGATGAGCCACCTGTGCCTGGACGGCAAGTTCGAGGAGGCCTCCAAGATCCAGATCCAGTACATGGACCTGATCGACGCCCTGTTCTGCGAGGTGAACCCCATCCCTGTGAAGGCGGCCATGAACCTGATGGGCATGGAGGCCGGCCCCCTGCGCCTGCCCCTGTGCGACATCTCCGAGAAGAACCTGGCGGTGCTCCGCGCCTCTCTGGAGCGGATGGACCTGCTGAAGAAGTAAGGAGCGTTTGCCATGCTGAAGATAATCGTTTCCGGCTGCAACGGCCACATGGGCCGGGTGGTGGCCGGGCTGTGCGCCGCCGATCCCCAGGTGGAGGTGGTGGCAGGCTTCGACGTGATGGGCTCCGGCGACGGGAGCTTCCCCGTCTACGCCTCCCCCGCCCAGTTCCAGGGCAAGGCGGACGCGGTGATCGACTTCTCCTCCCCCGCCGCGCTGGACGGCCTGCTGGAGTTTGCCAAGACCACCAAGACCCCCCTGGTGCTGGCCACCACCGGCTATACCCCGGAGCAGGTGGCCCAGATCGGGGCCGCCGCCTTAGAGGCCCCCATTTTCCGCTCCGCCAACATGTCCCTGGGCATCAACGTCCTGCTGGAGCTGGTGAAAAAGGCGGCCAGCGTGCTGGGCGACAGCTATGACATTGAGATCGTGGAGCGGCACCACCGCCGCAAGGTGGACGCCCCCTCCGGCACCGCCCTGATGATCGCCGACGCCGCCGCCCAGAGCTGCGGCCACGAGACCGAGTATGTGTTCGAGCGCCACAGCGTCCGCCAGCCCCGGGACAAGAAGGAGATCGGCATCTCCGCCGTCCGCGGGGGCACCATCGTGGGTGAGCACGAGATCATTTTCGCCGGTCACGACGAGGTGATGGAGATCCGCCACACCGCCCTCTCCCGGGAGATCTTCGCCCAGGGTGCGGTGGAGGCCGCCAAGTTCATCTCCGGCGTCACCGCCCCCGGACTGTATGACATGAGCATGCTTGTAAAGTAAAAGCTCTTTACAGAAAACGCATATCCCCGCCCCAGCTTTTCGGGGCGGGGATATTATCTGTCCCACGTTTTTAAGGAGGATACTATTTTATGTCTGACCCCTTTATCCGCACCCGCCTGCTCATCGGGGACGACGCCCTGGACCGCCTGGCCCGGGCCAGGGTGGCCGTGTTCGGCATCGGCGGCGTGGGCGGCTTCTGCGTGGAGGCCCTGGCCCGAGCGGGCGTGGGCGCTCTGGACCTGTACGACGATGACACCGTGTCCGAGAGCAACTTAAACCGCCAGCTGGCCGCCCTCCGCTCCACCATCGGCCAGCCCAAGGCGGAGGTGGCCGCCCGCCGGGTGGCGGACATCAATCCATACTGCACCGTCCGGGCCATCCGCATGTTCTATCTGCCCCAGAACGCAGACACGGTGGACCTGGGCCAGTATGACTATGTGGTGGACTGCATCGACACCGTGGCCGCCAAGCTGGACATCGCCCAGCGGTGTGCCCGGATGAACATCCCCCTCATCAGCGCCATGGGCACGGGGAACAAGCTGGACCCCACGGGCTTTCAGGTCACGGACATCAGCAAGACCCAGGGCTGCCCCCTGGCCCGGGTGATGCGCAAGGAACTGCGCAAGCGGGGCATCAACCACTTGAAAGTGGTCTACTCCAAAGAGGAACCCCTCTCCCCCGCCCAGCCCATCCAGACAGAGGCCCCCGCCGGACAGGACACCCGCCCCGGCTCCACCGCCCGCCGGGCCACCCCCGGCTCCATCTCCTTCGTCCCCGCCGCCGCCGGTCTGGTCCTGGCCAGCGCAGTGGTGCGGGACATCGGGCAGTTTTGAGACTCCCGGCCTGTAGACGGCACAAACGCAAACAATGCGGCTGAAAAACCGCATTGTTTGCATTTTTTGCCTGATTATATCGTCTGGCCACAGCACTCCGGGTGCGCATAACAACATCGAGATTTATCACATTGGCGATTTGATTTTTCAACGTTACAAATCGGAATTTATCGTTCCTGTATTTCCTTGCCGCTAAGGTACTCCACTTCTATTTCAAAAACTTGCACAGCCTTTCCTGCGTGGGCAATTTCCTCATCAACTAACTGTTCACTTGGATAGTATTTCATTGCAAATCGTTTTAACAGAGTTGTTGCTCTTGCACCAGATTCTACGAGGTGACATCTGCCGAATACCACAACGCTCTGCACAAACGGTGCCCAATCTTCTTCTTTGATGGTTTCATTTCCATATACCGTGAAGCATACTTTGTCACAGGCACGCAGTGCATCTACTTTATGACCTACGCGTGCTCCATGAAAATAAATTTTCTGCGCATCGTCATCGTAGACATAGTTGATAGGAATTGCATAGGGATATCCGTTATCTCCATTTACGGCAAGAACGCCACGTCGGCTGGACTGCAAAAGAGTCTTTGCCGTGTCGATGCTGATTTCATTTTTCTTTTTACGAATTGTTCTGAACATGATATTGTTCTCCTTCTTATGTTGATACAAATTCCGATTTGTCGTTCTCTCTGACCTCATAGTATCCACAGAACGGCTGAATACAAGAACAGCCGCAGCAAGCGTTGAACTGCTGCGGCTGTTCGTTTCTCATGCGCTGTATTTTCCCACAGGGGCTTACATCTGCGCCCGGTGATAGACCTTCTTCCCCTTCTTGATGAGCAGGCCCTCGCCGGTCAAATCTGCAGCGGTGTAGCTGACGGTGGGGGCGGCGACCTTCTCACCGTTGACCTCCACGCCGCCCTGCTCCACCAGGCGGCGGGCCTCCTTCTTAGAGGGGGCCAGCTTGCACTTGACCATCAGGTCCAGCACGCCGATGGCACCGTCGGTCAGGTCATCCTGGGTCAGAGTGGTGGCGGGCACGTTGCTCATGTCGCCGCCGCCCACGAACAAGGCCTTGGCGGCGTTCTGAGCGCGGGTAGCTTCCTCCTCGCCGTGGACCAGCTTGGTCAGCTCAAAGGCCAAAATCTCCTTGGCGGTATTCAGCTGGCTGCCCTCCCACTTGTCCATCTCGTCGATCTGCTCCAGGGGCAGGAAGGTGAGCATCCGCAGGCACTTGAGCACGTCGTCGTCGCCCACGTTGCGCCAATACTGATAGAAGTCATAGGGGGAGGTCTTGTTGGGGTCCAGCCACACCGCGCCGCTGGCGGTCTTGCCCATCTTCTTG
>URNZ01000010.1 GCA_900549405.1 uncultured Eubacteriales bacterium
AAGAACGAGATCGAGCGCGGCCAGGTTCTGTCCAAGCCCGGTTCCATTCACCCCCTCACCAAGTTTGTTGGTCAGGTTTACGTCCTGAACAAGGACGAGGGCGGCCGTCACACCCCGTTCTTCAACAACTATCGTCCTCAGTTCTACTTCCGTACCACCGACGTCACCGGCGTCATCACCCTGCCCGAGGGCACCGAGATGTGCATGCCCGGCGATAACGTCGACATGAAGGTGGAGCTGATCACCCCCATCGCCATCGAGAAGGGCCTGCGTTTCGCTATCCGTGAGGGTGGCCGCACCGTGGGTTCCGGCGTGGTTATCGAGGTCGACGAGTAATTTTACCCGTCCCCTCTGACTGAAAAGTCGCCTTTCAGGCGGGTCTCTTCGGAGACCCGCCTGTTCTTTTGCCCGAAAGTTTCCACACTTTTCTCGCTCCGGTGGAAAAACCCCGCTTTACACCGGGAAAAATACCGGGTATAATGGGGAAAAACGCTGCGGGCCGGTCTGTTTTGAACCGCGGCCCGTTTTTTGGGAGGAACCTGCTTATGTTAAAGGGAAAAACCGTCCTGCTGGGCGTCACCGGGGGCATCGCCGCCTATAAGGCCGCCTATCTGACCTCCGCCCTGGTGAAGCTCCACGCCAGCGTGGAGGTGGTGATGACCCGGAACGCCACGGAGTTCATCGCCCCTTTGACCTTTGAACAGCTCACGGGCAACAAGGTGATGGTGGACACCTTTGACCGGAATTTTGTCCACCAGGTAGAACACATCGCCCTGGCTGACCGCACCGATTTAGTGATGATCGCCCCGGCCACCGCCAACGTGTGCGCCAAGCTGGCCCACGGCCTGGCCGACGACATGCTCACCACCACCGTCCTGGCCTGCACCTGTCCCAAGCTCATCGCCCCGGCCATGAACACCCACATGTATGAAAACCCCGTGACCCAGGACAACCTGGACATCCTCCGCCGCTATGGCTGGGAGGTCATCGCCCCCGCCTCCGGCCGCCTGGCCTGCGGCGCGGTGGGGGCGGGCAAGCTGCCCGAGCCCCAGGACCTGCTCCAGTATATCCTGCGTCAGATCGCCTTCCCCCACGACCTGAAGGGCAAGCGGGTGCTGGTCACCGCCGGGCCCACCCAGGAGTCCCTGGACCCGGTGCGCTATCTCACCAACCACTCCACGGGCAAGATGGGCTATGCCATCGCCCGCCGGGCCATGGAGCGGGGGGCCGACGTGACCCTGATCTCCGGCCCCACCGACCTGGACCGGGTGCCTTTTGTGGAGACGGTGGACGTGGTGTCCGCTCAGGACATGTTCGAGGCCGTGTCCGCCCGGGCGGAGGAGAGTGACCTTATCTTCAAGGCCGCCGCCGTGGCCGACTATACCCCCTGCGACTACAGCGGGGATAAGATCAAGAAGAAGGAGGGGGACCTGTCCATCCCCCTGAAGCGCACCACCGACATCCTGGCCTGGCTGGGGGAGCACCGCCGCCCGGGACAGGTCATCTGCGGCTTTTCCATGGAGACCCGGGATATGGTGGCCAACAGCCAGGCCAAGCTGGAGAAGAAAAAGGTGGACATGATCTGTGCCAACAACCTGAAGGTGTCCGGCGCAGGCTTTGGCGTGGACACCAACATCCTCACCGTCATCACCCGCCAGGGGGCGGAGGAGCTGCCCCTGATGGGCAAGGAGGACGCCGCCGGTCAGGTCCTGGACCGTGCGATGGCACTTTTGGATAAGGGATAAAAAAGCCTTCTCCTGGGAGAAGGTCCCTCCAGTGCGTACACTGGAGGGGGATGAGGGGAAAGCTGCCGATGCTTGCGCGTTTTGACAGAAGAACAGTAAGCCCTTTGGCCTTCCCCTCATCCGTCACGGCTGCGCCGTGCCACCTTCCCCCAGGGGAAGGCAATTGCCGCCCCTGTTTCTTATTGCAGAAAAATCTTGCGAAAGGGGGTTGACAAACGGCGGGGCGGTGGTATAATAAGCACAATCAAACAGCACAAACCTGTGAGAAAGATTAGTAGTCGGCACAGCAAACCTTCAGAGAGTCCCGGGTGGTGAGAGCGGGGCGGGGCGCAGCCGGACGAATGGCCTTTCGAGGGCGGCTTGAACGGGAAACCAAGTAGATGCCGACGGGTCCCCACCCGTTATCCATCGGGCACGCGTGATGGCGCGTGAAGCGAGTGGACGTTTCCAAAACGTCAATTTGGGTGGTATCGCAGGAGTATGGCTCTTGTCCCATGGTGGGATAAGGAGCCGTTTTTTTATTTCCTCAAAAAACAGCTCAGTCCATATTCCGAAATCCGGGCCGGTGGCACGGCCCGATCATCTGCCGCCAAATAAAATTTTGGAGGAAATCCCCATGAAAAACATTGTCAAAAAAGTGCTCTCTGCCGCTCTGGCCGCCTCTATGGCCCTGTCTCTGGCCGCCTGCTCCGGCGGAAACAACGCCGCCGGTTCTGCCTCTGCCTCCGGCTCTGCCGGGAGCGCCAGCCAGGCCGAAGGCGGAAAAGAGTATAAGGTGGGCATCGTCAAGTTTATGGACCACGCCTCTCTGGATCAGATCGAGAGCAGCGTGCAGCAGGAGCTGGACGCCAAGAGCGCCGAGCTGGGCGTGACCTTTAACTACGCCGACTACACCTTCAACGGCCAGGGCGACAGCACCACCCTGAACCAGATCGCCGCCCAGCTGGTGGACGACGGTGTGGACGTGGTGGTCCCCATCGCCACCCCCGCCGCCCAGGTCATGCAGTCGGTGGTCACCGAGAAGGACATCCCCATTGTCTTCGCCGCCGTGTCTGACCCCGTCACTGCCAAGCTGGTAAGCAGCATGGACGCCCCCGGCGGCACCATCACCGGCGTGAGCGACGCCCTGAACACCAACATGATCTTCGACATGATGCTGGCCGTGAACCCCGACACCCAGAAGGTGGGCCTGCTGTATTCCAAGTCTGAGGACTCCTCCAGAACCCCCATTGAGGAGGCCAAGGCCTATCTGGACGCGCACAACATCGCCTATGTGGAGAAGACCGGCACCAACACCGACGAGGTCAGCTCCGCTGTGGACTCCCTCATCGGCGAGAAGGTGGACGCCATCTTCACCCCCACCGACAACACCGTGATGAGCGCCGAGCTGGCTATCTTTGAAAAGCTCAACGACGCCAAGATCCCCCACTACACCGGCGCTGACTCCTTCGCCCTGAACGGTGCCTTCTTCGGCTATGGCGTGAACTACACCCAGCTGGGCACCAAGGTCGCCGACATGGTGGCCGACCTGCTGGTGAACGGCGCCGACCCCGCCACCACCCCCGTGGCCATCCTGGCCAACGAGACCGCCACCGTGAACACCGAGACCTGCCAGGCCATCGGCCTGAACCTGGACGACGTGAAGGCCGCCCTGGCTACCCTGAACATCGGCGTGGAGGAGATCACCACCGCCAAGAGCTTTAGCTGATCTTTCAAAAAAACAAAGAGAGCGCAACGGGCGCTGCGGACTCCGCAGCGCCCGCTTCTCGCAGGAGGTACGTTATGCTGCTATCCCTCACCGCCCTCCAGACCGCCCTGGAGGTGGGAGCCATCTACTCCCTGGTGGCCCTGGCCCTGTTCATCAGCTTTTCCATTTTGAACATCGCCGACCTGTCCACCGACGGCTGCTATACCCTGGGCTTTGCCGTGGGGGCCACGGTCACCCTGGCCGGACACCCGCTGCTAGCTCTGCCCGCCGCCATGGCCGCCGGGGCCTGCTCCGGTTTTGTCACCGCCTTTCTCCAGACCCGCCTGGGGGTGGAGAGCATCCTGGCCGGTATCATTGTCAACACCGGCCTGTACACGGTGAACCTGGCGGTGATGGGCTGGTCCTCTAACCTGTCCATCTATGGCAGCGACAGCCTGTTCTCCCTGGCCAAGGGGCTGATTGCGGCGGACTGGTGGAATAAGTGGCACGAGCTGATCGTGCTGGCCCTGATCCTGCTGATCGTCTGCGTGCTGGTCACCGCCTTTTTCCGCACCCGCCTGGGTCTGTCCATCCGGGCCACGGGGGACAACGCGGACATGGTCCGGGCCTCCTCCATCAACCCCGCCTTCACCATCACGGTGGGCCTGTGCCTGGCCAACTCCCTCACCGGTTTGGCCGGATGCCTCATCGGCCAGCTGAACAAGAGCTGCGACATCAACCTGGGCACCGGCATGGTCACCGTGGCCCTGGCCAGCCTGGTCATCGGCGAGAGCCTGATGGGCCGGGGGTCCATCGCCCGCCGGGTGTTCGGCGTGGTGCTGGGCGCGGTGCTGTATCGCCTGATCATCGCCGTGGCCATCAGCACCAAGATCGTGCCCACCGAGGGCTTTAAGCTGGTGTCCGCCCTGATCGTGGCGGTGGCCATCGCCACCCCCTATGGCCGGAAGATGGTCGCCCTGCAAAAGCAGAAGCTGGCGGCCAAGAAAAAGAGAGGAGGGGCCAAGGTATGCTGAAGCTGGAGGGAGTATCCAAGACCTTTTACCCCGGCACGGTGAACGAGAAGCGGGCCCTGAACAAGGTGACGCTCCACCTGGCCCCCGGGGATTTTGCCACGGTGGTGGGCTCTAACGGCGCGGGCAAGTCCACCTTGTTCAACGCCATCTGCGGGGTGTTCTATGCCGACGAGGGCAGCATCGTTCTGGGCGGGGAAGACGTGACCTTCAAGCCCGAGTACCGCCGCAGCCGGGAGATCGGGCGGCTGTTCCAGGACCCCATGAAGGGCACCGCCCCCCACATGACCATTGAGGAGAACCTGTCCCTGGCCTATCTCCGCACGGCCAAGAACCAGCACGCCTTCTTCGCCCGGGTGGGGAAGAAGGACCGGGCCTTTTTCCGGGAGCAGCTGGCCGTGCTGAACATGGGGCTGGAGGACCGGATGAGCCAGCCCGTGGGTCTGCTGTCCGGCGGTCAGCGCCAGGCGCTGACCCTGATGATGGCGACGATGGTGCCCCCTAAGCTGCTGCTGCTGGACGAGCACACCGCCGCCCTGGACCCGGCCACGGCGGAAAAAGTGCTGGACATCACCCGCCGGGTGGTGCAGCAGCACAAGATCACCACCCTGATGGTGACCCACAACATGAAAAACGCCCTGGAGCTGGGCAACCGCACCCTGATGATGGACAGCGGCCACATCGTCCTGGATATCAGCGGGGAGAAGCGGGAGAAGATGACCGTCACCGACCTGCTGGATCAGTTCAAGGCTGGGGCGGGCAAGGACCTGGACAACGACCGCATCCTGCTCTCCTGAGGGGCCTGAGGTAAAATTGGGCAACATCCCACGATAATGCCCGTAACATCCTCTGATTTTGACCTTGCGCCCGGGGACAACTTCCTGTATAATGCTACGAATAGAGAGGGACAAGCGAGACCATCTCCCTGTCCCTCTCTAAAATTATGCGCTGCATCTTCCGAATGGAGGAGCGGCAGCAGGAGGTAATTGAATATGAAAACCCGTAAGCACGACACCCACTGGATGGTCGGCGTGGCCATGATGGCCGCCATCGTCGTTCTGCTGGCCAACACCCCCCTGGGCATGATCCAGCTGCCCATCATCAAGGCCACCACCACCCACATCCCGGTCATCCTGGGCGCGATCTTGCTGGGCCCCCTGGCGGGGACCATCCTGGGCTGTGTGTTCGGCATCTGCTCCATGATCAACAACACCATCGCCCCGGCGCTGCTGTCCTTCGCCTTCTCCCCCTTCCTCAGCACCTCTCTCATCGGTGCGGTGAAGGCCCTTTGGGTGGCCGTCGGCTGCCGGGCTATGATCGGCCTGGTGTCCGGCTGGCTGTGGATCGGCCTGAAGAAGGTGAAGGCCCCCGACCTGATCGCCCTGCCCATCGTGGGCTTTATCGGCGCCTGGACCAACACCGTGTGCGTCATGGGCAGCATCTATTTTCTGCTGCGGCCTGAGTATGCCAAGGCCATGGGCGTGGGCATCGAGGCGGTGTTCGGCCTGGTGATGGCCGTCATCACTGGCTCCAGCATTGCGGAGGCCGTGGCCGCCCTGGTGCTGGTCACCGCCATCGGCAAGGTGCTCATCCACGTGGTGGCCCGGACCCCCATGGGCCGCAGCGCCGCGGAGACCTGAGACAAGCGGGTAACCTGATCCTTTCCCCGTCCCCGGCAGGGGACGGGGAAAACTGATAGCAGAGAAATTTTATTTTTAAGAGACTTTTTCCTGAGGTGAAGCAAACTATGCTCCTGGCCATTGACATCGGAAACACCAACATCGTCATCGGCGGCATACGCGACGACAAGATCGCCTTTGAGGCCCGCATCGCCACCGACCACATCAAGACCTCGGACCAGTACGGGGTGGACATCAAAAACATCCTGTCTCTGTTCGACGCCAAGCCGGAGGACATCAAGGGCTGTATCATCTCCTCGGTGGTGCCCCCGGTGTTCAACTCGGTGCAGACCGGGGTGCGCAAGGTCATCGGAAAGCCCCCCATGGTGGTGGGCCCGGGGATCAAGACGGGACTGAATATCCAGATGGACACCCCCTCTCAGGTGGGCAGCGACCGCATCGTGGTGGCCGTGGCCGCCCTGGCCGAGTATGAGCCCCCCCTGACCCTGCTGGACATGGGCACCGCCACCACCATCGAGGTGGTGGGCAAGGGCAACACCTATCTGGGCGGCTGCATCATCCCCGGCGTGCGCATCTCTATGGAGGCCCTCACCTCCCGCACCGCCCAGCTGCCCGGCATCCGCCTGGACCGGCCCCGGCAGGTCATCGGCAAGAACACCGTGGACTGCATGCGCAGCGGCATCATGTTCGGCGCCGCCGCCATGATCGACGGGATGCTGGACCGGGTGGAGGAGGAGCTGGGCTACTCCACCACTGTCGTGGCCACGGGGGGCATGTCCCAATTCGTGGTGCCCCTGTGCCGCCGGAAGATCACCCTGGACAAGGACCTGCTGCTGAAGGGCCTGAACATCCTGTGGAAGAAAAACACCCGTTAAAAGCCAAAATCAAGTATTTTCCTTGACAGCGGCGGGGAAGTTTCATATAATATTCCCTGCAACAAGAAACGGCAATGCGAAAGAGGAGTATCCCGCGCCGGGCAGCCACAGAGAGGGAGCGGACGGTGCAAGTTCCCGCAGGCGGGGGAGAAGGTGGCTTTCGCGCTCCGGCCCTGAAAAAGCAGTAAGGGGCGGCGGCACCCTCCGTTACCGGGGACACAAGTGTGGACGGTTTCGTCCAAACTCAGGTGGTACCACGGACTTTGCTTTCAGTTCGCCCTGAGCCCATTGCGGCTCGGGGCGTTTTTCTGTTGTGGACAAAACCGGACAAGGAGGAGACGCCATGAGCGTGACCATGAAGACCCACACCGACTATGACCAGCCCCATCTGGAGGAGCTCCAGCGGGTGGCGGGGCATACCTTTGCCAAAAAGCAGACCCTGTTCAAGCGGGGCTTTTCCCTGGTGGCGGGCCTGCTCAGCCTGGGCTGCGGCCTGACTCTGGGGGTGCAGAAGGGCAGCGTGGTCATATGCCTGCTGCTGTGCTGCTTTGGGGTGGCCCTTTGCGGGTGGAGCGTGTTTTTCTACACCATCTCCGCCTGGGGCGCGGGCCGGTCCATGCCCAAGATCCGCTCCAGCGCGGATTTCCGCTTTGAGCGGGACGCCGTGGTGGTGAACCAGGGGCAGGAGAGCGCCAAATATCCCTATGAAAACTGCGGCTGGCTGTATGAGACGGCGGGGAACTTCTATTACCTGCTGGTCACCGGCCAGGGCCTGATCTTTGACAAGGCCAACCTCCACGGGGGCACGGCGGACCAGTTGCGCGCCCTGCTGGAGGAGAAGACGGGGCACAAGGCCCTGTGGGTGGGCAAAAAGCCCTGAAAACCCGACAAACACACAAGCAAGCGGCGAGACGCGCCGCATATCTGGAAGGAGAATCCGAAATGAGCATGGAATTGCCCAAGGTATACGAGCCCCAGGAGGCCGAGGCCCGTATCTATGAGAAGTGGGAGAAGGCCGGCTGCTTCCACGGCCAGCGGGACCCCAAGAAGAAGCCCTTTACCATCGTCATGCCCCCGCCCAACGTCACCGGTCAGCTGCACATGGGCCACGCCATGGACTGCGCCCTTCAGGACATCCTGATCCGCTTCAAGCGGATGCAGGGCTATGCCGCCCTGTGGGTCCCCGGCATCGACCACGCCGGCATCGCCACCCAGATCAAGGTGGAGGAGGAGCTGCGCACCAAGGAGGGCCTGACCCGCTATGACCTGGGCCGGGAGAAGTTCCTGGAGCGGGTGTGGGACTGGAAGAACCGCTTCGGTGACCGCATCGTAAAGCAGCAGAAGAAGATGGGCATCTCCTGCGACTGGGACCGGGCCCGGTTCACCATGGACGAGGGCTGCTCCAAGGCCGTGCGGGAGACCTTCTGCAACCTCTACGAGAAGGGCCTGATCTATAAGGGCAGCCGCATCATCAACTGGTGCCCCCACTGCGTCACCGCCCTGTCCGACGCCGAGGTGGAGTATCAGGACAAGCCCGGCCACCTGTGGCACATGCGCTATCCCCTGGCCGACGGCTCCGGCTATCTGGTGGTGGCCACCACCCGGCCCGAGACCATGATGGGCGACACCGGCGTGGCCGTGAACCCCAACGACGAGCGCTATAAGCACCTGGTGGGCAAAAAGTGTATCCTGCCCCTGATGGACCGGGAGATCCCCATCGTGGCCGACGACTACGTGGAGATGGACTTCGGCACCGGCTGCGTGAAGATGACCCCCGCCCACGACCCCAACGACTTTGAGGTGGGCCTGCGTCACAATCTGGACACCATCCGCGTCCTGGACGACAACGGCAAAGTGAACGAGAACGGCGGCAAGTATCAGGGCATGGACCGGTACGAGGCCCGCAAGGCCGTGGTGGCCGATCTGGAGGCCCTGGGCCTGATGGAGAAGATCGAGGACTACTCCCACAACGTGGGCACCTGCTACCGCTGCCACAACGACGTGGAGCCCATCATCTCCGCCCAGTGGTTCGTGAAGATGGAGCCCCTGGCCAAGGAGGCCCTGCGGGTGGTGTATGACGGGGAGACCCGCTTCGTCCCCGACCGCTTTGCCAAGACCTATACCAACTGGATGGAGAACGTCCACGACTGGTGCATCTCCCGTCAGCTGTGGTGGGGCCACCAGATCCCCGTGTGGTACTGCGATGACTGCGGCCACATGACCGTGTCCCGCACCGACGCCACCGAGTGCGAGAAGTGCCACTCCAAGCACATCCACCGGGACCCCGACGTGCTGGACACCTGGTTCTCCAGCGCCCTGTGGCCCTTCTCCACCCTGGGCTGGCCGGACAAGACCCCGGATCTGGACTATTTCTATCCCACCGACGTGCTGGTCACCGGCTATGACATCATCTTCTTCTGGGTGGCCCGGATGATCTTCTCCGCCTGCGAGCAGACCAAGCGGCCCCCCTTCCACACCGTGTTCATCCACGGCCTGGTCCGGGACGACAAGGGCCGCAAGATGTCCAAGAGCCTGGGCAACGGCATCGACCCCCTGAAGATCGCCGACAAGTACGGCGCCGACGCCCTGCGCTTTAACCTGGTCACGGGCAACAGCCCCGGCAACGACATGCGCTTTTACACCGAGCGGTGCGAGGCCATGCGCAACTTCGCCAACAAGATCTGGAACGCCAGCCGCTTCCTGAAGATGAACCTGACCATCGACCACTGCGCCCTGCCCGAGAAGCTGGAGCTGGAGGACAAGTGGATCTTGTCCAAGCTGAACCGCTGCATCCCTGAGGTCACGGAGAACATGGACAAGTATGAGCTGGGCGTGGCGGCGCAGAAGATCTATGACTTCATCTGGGACGACTACTGCGACTGGTATATCGAGCTGACCAAGACCCGCCTCCAGGGCGAGGACGAGGACAGCAAGGTCCGGGCCCAGCAGGTGCTGTGCTATGTGCTGACCCAGATGCTGAAGATGCTGCACCCCTTCATGCCCTTCATCACCGAGGAGATCTGGCAGGCTCTGCCCCACGAGGAGGGCTGCCAGGCCCAGTTCCTGATGCTGGACCACTGGCCCCAGGCCAGCGAGAAGCTGAACTTCCCCGCCGAGGAGCAGGCCATGGAGCAGATCATGGACGCCATCCGCGCCGTGCGCACCCGCCGCAGCGAGATGAACGTGCCCCCCAGCAAGAAGGCCCACCTCACCGTGGCCACCGACGAGGGCCACGTCTTCGCCCTGGGCGTGCCCTTCCTGAAGAAGATGGCCTATGCCAGCGACGTGACCATCGTCCCCGCCGACCAGGCTCCCGAGGCCGCCGGTATGGTCTGCGTGGTCACCCACGTGGCCCAGATGTTCATCCCCCTGGGTGAGTTGGTGGACCTGGAGAAGGAGAAGGCCCGGGTGGAGAAGGAGCTGAAGAAGAACTCCGCCGAGCTGGACAAGCTGAACGCCAAGCTGGCCAACCCCGGCTTTGTGAACAAGGCCCCCGCCCACGTGGTGGAGGCGGAGCGGGAGCGCTCCGTCAAGCTGTCTGAGCTGGTGAGCAAGCTCACCGAGCAGCTCAAGAGCATGTAAGAAAGGCCCGACGCCGCCGGTCTGCCCTGCCGCAGACCGGCGGCGTTTCCCACAGGGGGAGGAATTCGGAATGAAGCTGCTGGACGACCTGCTGGACCTGCTGTTTCCGCCCAAGTGTCCCTTCTGCCAGAGCATTTTAGAGACGCCCGCCGACCCGGTGTGCCCCGCCTGCCAGAAGGCCCTGCCCTGGCTCATTGGCCGGGCGGGGGAGCGGAAAGTGGACTTCACCCGGGGCTGCTGCTCGCCCCTGGCTTACCGAGGCACGGTGCGGAAGTCCGTCCACCGGTATAAATTTTCCGGGGTGCGGGCCTATGCCCGGCCCTTTGGTCTGCTGATGGCCCAGTGCGTCCAGGACAGGCCGGAGATGGCCCCGGAGCTTATCACCTGGGCCCCGCTGAGCCGAAAGCGCCGCCGGGAGCGGGGCTATGACCAGGGGGAACTGCTGGCCCGGGCCATGGCAAAGCGGCTGGGGCTGCCTGCTGCGGCCACCCTGGTCAAGGCCCGGCACACCCAGCCCCAGTCCGGCCTGGACAGCGCCGAGGCCCGCCGGGCCAACGCCCTGGGGGCCTATGCCATCCTGAACGGGGCGGAGGTGGCGGGGAAACGGGTGCTGCTGGCCGACGACGTGGTCACCTCCGGGGCCACCCTGTCCGAGTGCGCCCGGACCCTGCTGGAGGCCGGTGCGGAGTGCGTGTGGTGCGTTACCCTGGCCCAGGCCAGACCGTCATAAAAAATTAAGGAAAAAACGGTTGAAAACCCAGGGCCGAACCGCTATAATAAATCATACTGGAAATAAACCGCCCAAACGGGTTACACTAGAGATATATTTTATTTTAAGGTGGAACATAGAATATGAGTCTGTTCACAAAAGACATTGGTATCGACCTGGGTACCGCTTCTGTTTTGGTATATATCAAGGGCAAGGGCGTGGTCCTGCGGGAGCCCTCGGTGGTGGCCATGGACAAGAACACCGGCAAGCTGCTGAAGGTGGGCACCGAGGCCGAGGCCATGCTGGGCCGCACCCCCGGCAACATCGTGGCCATGCGCCCCCTGCGGGACGGCGTCATCTCCGACTATGACATGACGGAGCGGATGCTGAAGGAGTTCATCAAAAAGGTGACCACCTTCTCCCTGTTCAAGCCCCGTCTGCTCATCTGCGTCCCCTCTGGCATCACCGAGGTGGAGGAGCGCGCCGTGGTGGACGCCGGTATCCAGGCGGGCGCCCGCCGGGCCTATCTCATTGAGGAGCCCGTGGCCGCCGCCATCGGCGCGGGCATCGACATCACCAAGCCCGACGGCCACATGGTGGTGGACATCGGCGGCGGCACCGCCGACATCGCCGTCATCTCCCTGGGTGGCGTGGTGGAGTCCGCCTCCATCAAGACCGCCGGTGACAAGTTCGACGAGGCCGTGGTGAAGTATATCCGCCGCAAGCACAACGTCCTGATCGGCGACCGCACCGCCGAGGAGCTGAAGAAGACCATCGGCTGCGTGTTCCCCCGTCCTGAGGAGGTCACCATGGAGATCAAGGGCCGCTGCCTGATGACCGGCCTGCCCCGGGTGTTCTCCGTCTCCTCCAGCGAGATGATCGAGGCCTTTGAGGAGGTCTCCAGCCGCATTCTGGAGGCCGTCCACGCCGTTCTGGAGCGCACCCCCCCGGAGTTGGTGGCCGACATCTCCACCAACGGCATCGTGATGACCGGCGGCGGCTCCCTGGTGTGGGGCTTTGACAAGCTGATCGAATCTCACACCGGCATCGAGACCCATGTGGCCGACGACGCCATCTCCTGCGTGGCCTTTGGCACCGGCAAGAGCCTGGACAGCCTGGACCAGATGCAGGACGGCACCATGAACCTGTCCCGCCGCAGACAGATGAACTATTGATCTGATGATCTGATTTGCGTTAGTCGGGCATTTGTCAAAAGACAAGTTGGCCAGCGCGGGGCGCTGGCTAACTTTCTACTCCCAAGCAGGAGAAGAAAGGAGGCGCATCCGTGGCATTGCATGAATCAGGCGAGGACTACTTAGAGGCCATCTTGATGCTGCAAAAAGAAAAGGGCTATGTGCGTTCCATCGATGTGGCCCAGCACCTGGGCTATTCCAAGCCCTCCGTCAGCCGGGCCATGTCCATCTTAAAGGCCAGCGGCCACATCATCATGGAGCGGGACGGGCGGCTGGAGCTGACCCCCTCCGGGGAACAGGTGGCCCAGGAGATCTACGAGCGGCACCGCTGGCTCACCGACTGGCTCATCCACATGGGCGTGACGCCGGAGGTGGCGGCGGAGGATGCCTGCAAGATCGAGCACGACATCAGTCCCGAGACCTTCCGCTGCATGAAAGAGCATCTGGACAAATAATCAACAGAGTAAAAACAGGGCGAAAGCGAGAAATGACCGCTTTCGCCCTGTTTCGTTTTACAAAAGATATCCCCCGTTTTGGGATTGACAGCCGTCAGAGAACAGATATAATGAACATAAAGAGAGACACTTCCTGCAAAAATTTTGTTCAAAAAGCGACAATAAAACGCTGGCTTGAAACACATGAAATGAAGGGGAGGTGCTTTTGTTATGTCAAAGATTTTTAAGCTCAAATACCTATTACCTGCGCTATGTATCGTCATTCTTTTGATCGTTGGCATTAACATAAGGTACGACGCCTTTAACAATCTGATTGAATGGCACAGGCAGCAGGTAGCAAAGGAGTATTTAAGCGAATATGGGTGGGATGCTATACAATGTTGGACTAGTACGGATGTGTATGAACCGACAGGAGAGCCTCTGCTGGGAAGCCATTTTATGTCACAGGAAATTAAATCACTTTATGGCGCAGCGTTCCACAACATATTAGTGAGAGATCATATCCAGTTGGAACCGAATACCCAGTATACTGTCCGTTGGTTTTCGTTATCCAATTATTTGTTGGAGGATTATTCTTTTGAGACCAGGTTGAGAGCAGATGTACTGATGCATGAAGACGATGTGATATGTGCTGTCGTAACCTGGGCTGACGTACTTCATGGGTTCCAGGTCAAAGATTATGTGGAAAGTTTGGGTCCCCAGTGGCGTGAGGGTTCATTTTCATGCAACAATTTTTCGTACAATGTTATGGACCCTGAAGACTACTATCCGGTTGACTGGACTGTGGAACAAATTCGTGCCGCATTTGACGATGCTCTTTTTGCTGAAGCTGTCATACCGGAAGAGTAAATCAGCTGAAAGGGCGTTACTGGATCTGAGACATTAACACACAATATAATTAGGGGGGCGGGTCCTATGGTCAGGCGATGATCACGGGAACCGTCCCCTGACTTATGTTCTTGCTCCATTTTGTTTTCCCACTTGCACAGCAGGTTTGAAGCTGATATAATTTCTCCATTCTAACATGCAGGCAAAGCTGGGGAATATGGGAGAACGGAGGGAAGAGATGAAGTTAGATGCGGTATTAAGCGGCCTGGGACTCAAGTTGAACCTGGGGGCGCTGACACTGGACAAGGTGGTGCATGTCCTGCTGCTGATCCTGGTGGGCGTGGTGGTCATCCGGGTGGTTTTAAAGCTGCTGGATCGGGTGCTGGCCCGGTCCAAGTCCCTGAAATCCCTGAGCCACTATATCCACAGCGTTGCTAAGATATCCATGGCCTTTATCCTGGTGCTGATGGTGGCCGAGGATGTGGGCATCCACACCACCTCTCTGGTAGCCATGCTCAGCGTGGCCGGGTTGGCCGTGTCCCTGGCGTTGCAGAACACCCTGTCCAATGTGGCCGGGGGGATCATGCTGCTGGTGACCACCCCCTTCCAGGTGGGGGACTATGTGGAGGCCGACGGCGTCTCCGGTACCGTCCACGCCATCGATCTGTCCTACACCGCCATCCTCACCATCGACGGAAAAGAGATTTTTGTGCCCAACAGCCAGTTGTCCGGGACCAAGATCGTCAACTATACGGTTCTGGGCCGCCGCCGGGTGGACCTGAACTTCACTGCCTCCTACGACGCGCCCACCGCCACGGTGAAACAGGCCATCGGCGAGGTGCTGGAGGACATCCCCCAGATCATCACCGACCCCGCGCCGGAGATCCACCTGTCCGACTATCAGGCCAGCAGCATCCAGTATGTGGTGCGGGCCTGGACCACCGCCGCCGACTATTGGACGGTGTACTACGCCATCCAGGAGGGGGTCCGGGAGGCCTTTGACCGCCACGGGGTGGAGATGACCTATGACCACCTGAACGTCCACATCCTGGACCGGAAGTGAGTTATCCCCCGGCGTCCCCGGTCTCCGGCATGGCCAGGCCGTGGAGAAAGCCGTCTAAGCGGGGGGAGAGGACCTCGCCGCCGATGACGGTGGTCTTGTACAGCAGCAGATTGGCCTGCACCCCCGTCTCCCCGGAGGGGTAGTTGAGGATCTCATAGGTATAGCGCTTGGCCCGCTTGCCCGCGTAGCGCTCCAGGTCAAAGCCCTGCTGGCGCTGCAAGTCGATATACTGGGCATAGCTGTCGTCAAACTCCTGGGGGATGACCATCTCCTGGGTGGCCAGGGGTTCCTCTGCCACCTCCCAGCCGAAGGAGCGGAGAAAGTCCACCCGGTCCTGGTTGGTGCGCACCCCCTTCACCCCGGGGGCGGAGGCCGCCGCAGCCTGGGCGGGGGAGGGCCCCAGGTCCAGGGCGAACAGACAGCAGCAGGCCAGGGCCGCCAGCGTCACCCCCAGGGCCAGCTTGCGCCGGGGGACCTTTGCGGTAAAAATGAACACGGCAGATCGCTCCTTCCTGATCGGGCGTTGTCCCTATGTCTCTATAGGGTATGCCCCCGGGGGCGGGCTTATGCCGGAGAACAGACAGACGAGAGAAGCAGACGAGAGAAGGGAGAACGCCATGGCTCTGGAGCGCCTGGATAAGATACTCTCCTCCACCGGGCGGTGGTCCCGGAAGGAGATAAAAGACATGGTCCGCCATGGCCGGGTGCGGGCCGACGGCATGACGGTGGCCAAGCCGGAGGACAAGTTCGACCCCGCCGCCGCCCACATCCAGGTGGACGGCCAGAGGGTGGACTGCGCCCCCTTCGTCTATGTGCTGATGCACAAGCCCGCCGGGCTGCTGTCCGCCACCCGGGACCCCAAGCAGAAGACGGTGCTGGACCTGCTGCCGGAGCATCTGCGGCGGCGGGGCCTGTTCCCCGTGGGGCGGCTGGACAAGGACACCACCGGCCTGCTGCTGCTCACCGACGACGGCCCCCTGGGCCACGAATTGCTCTCCCCCAAAAAGCACGTGGACAAGGTCTATCTGGCCCAGGTGGAGGGCAGGGTGGACCAGAGCGACGTGGCCGCCCTGGCGGCGGGCATGGTGCTGGGGGACGGGCTGCACTGCCTGCCCGCCGGATTACAGCCCCTGGGGGACGGTTCCTCCTGTCTGGTCACCCTGCGGGAGGGGAAGTATCACCAGGTGAAGCGGATGCTGGCCGCCCGTGGAAAGCCGGTGACCGCCCTGCACCGCCTGTCCATGGGCCCCCTGAAACTGGAAGAGGAACTAAAACCCGGCCAGTGGCGGACGCTCACAGAGAACGAGATCGCCGCATTGCGGGGAGAACTTTGATTCCTTTGGGCGTTTTCCACAAAAAAATCGTGGAAATTTAGCAAAAACCCCTTGCCAAACGGGGCGGGAATTCGCTATAATAAAAAAACAATGAGACAGTGAGAGAAATATTAGGAGGGATGGATGTGTCAAGCAGGATGTTCCAGGGGGTTGTTCTCCAGATGAAGGACAACGTCAGTCGTACCGTGGGCGTGATCGACGCCGACGGCATCGTTGTGGCGTGCAGCGAGTTGACTTGTATTGGAGAGAACTGGCCTGGTGCGGTGGAAGCGGTGAATGCTGCCGACAACGGCACGGCTTATTTTGAAGGCAAGACCCTGCGGCCCCTGGCCGGATGGGGCGCCCAGTTTGACTATGCCGCCTTTGTCAAGGGAGAGGACGAGGTCGCCGAATCCCTGTGCGCCATGGCGGTGGTGGCCTTTAACGAGGCCAAGACCTATTACGAGGAGAAGCACGACAAGGCCACCTTCGTAAAGAATATCATCTCTGACAATATCCTTCTGGGTGACATCTACACCCAGGCCAAGGAGCTGCACTTTGTGTCGGAGTGCCCCCGGGCCGCCTTTTTGGTGCGCCAGCTGGGCCCCACCGACGTGAGCACCATCGACGTCATTCAGAATCTGTTCCCCGACAAGCAGACCGACTTCGTCATCTCCATCAACGAGAGCGACGTGGCCCTCATCAAACAGCTGCCCGAGGGGGCGGACGTGAAGGAGCTGCAAAAGATCGCCAAGCAGATCTCCGCCGCCGTGACCAAGGAGCTGGGCGTGAAGGTGGTCATCGGCATCAGCACCGTGGTCAGCCACATCCGGGACCTGGCCCGGGCCTATAAAGAGGCCGGGGTGGCCATCGACGTGGGCAAGGTGTTCGAGACGGAGAAGACCGTCATCAACTATGAGAACCTGGGCATCGGCCGCTTGATCTATCAGCTGCCCACCATCCTGTGCCAGATGTTCCTTCAGGAGGTCTTTAAGAAGAACCCCATCGACGCCCTGGACCAGGAGACCCTGCTGACCATCAACAAGTTCTTTGAGAACAACCTGAACGTGTCCGAGACGGCCAGAAAGCTGTTCGTCCACCGGAACACCCTGGTCTATCGGCTGGAGAAGATCAAAAAGCTCACCGGTCTGGACCTGCGGGAGTTCGACGACGCCATCACCTTCAAGGTGGCCCTGATGGTCAAAAAGTACCTCATCTCCCGGGGCATCGAGTCCTGAATCTAAGTTTTCTAAACAGGCTGTTGCGTGATTGCAGCAGCCTGTTTTTTGCGTCTAGCCGGAACTTTTGTCCCGCCCATTCGTCTCTTCTTTCGACCAGGAAAATTCCCCCTTGCAATCGGACGGCAAATAAGTTACAATATAGTTACAAAAGAAACAAAACGGTAACACGATATAGCGGCAGACAGGCCGGAAAGAAGGGAGAATAGAGGGCCTTTTCCGCTGATTTTGTCATTTACATAATGCAGGAACTGTGATACACTGAAAACGAATTGTCCCGTGGCCCCGCCGGAGCGGGCGGGGTGGAGCGGGATCGGGAAAAACTTTGGGAAATGCGGCTGGAGCCACCAGCCCGGAGGACGAGAATGATACGTCTCATTGATGTATATAAAGAATATGACAACGGCACAAAGGCGCTGAAGGGCGTGAACCTGCGGATCGACGACGGGGAGTTCGTCTTTCTGGTGGGGCCCTCCGGCTCCGGCAAGTCCACCGTCATCAAGCTGATCACCGGCGAGATCGCGGCCACCCAGGGGCGGCTGATGGTCAACGGCTATAACCTGAGCAACATCGCGCCCCGGCAGATCCCCTATATGCGCCGGACCTTGGGCATCATCTTCCAGGATTTCCGGCTCATCGAAAAGAAAACGGTGTACGAGAACCTGGCCTTTGCCATGCGGGCCATCGGGGCCTCCCCCCGGGAGCTGCGCCGGCGCATCCCCTATGTGCTGCAATTGGTGGGCCTGGAGCAGAAGGCGGACCGCTATCCCGGCCAGATCTCCGGCGGCGAGCAGCAGCGCGTGGCCATCGCTCGGGCGCTGGTGAACAACCCCAGCATGATCATCGCCGACGAGCCCACGGGCAACCTGGACCCCCAGCGCTCCCTGGAAATTATGATGCTGCTGGAGCGCATCAACGAACTGGGCACCACCGTCCTGGTGGTGACCCACGAAAAGGCACTGGTCAACCGCTTTACCAAGCGTGTGGTGGCCATCGAGGCAGGACGGATCATCAGCGACGAGACAGGTGGGTACTACAATGGCGAGAAAGTTTAATGCGGGATATTATTTCAGCGAGGGGTTCCACTCCATCTTCACCCACGGCTTTATGTCCTTTGCCGCCGTGTGTATGATCGTGGCCTGTCTGCTGATCATGGGCTCCTTCTCCCTGCTGGCGGTGAATCTGAACCACATGCTGGGGGACCTGGAGAAAGAGAACGAATTTTTGGCCTACGTCGACGACAGCTACTCCGAGGAGGAGGCCCGGGCCCTGCAAAGCCAGATCGAGGCGGTGCCCAACGTGTCACAGGTGACCTTCGTCTCCAAAGAGGAGGCGCTGAACCAGTTTTTGGAGGGCCGGGAGCACAACGACCTGCTGGACTCCATGCCCGCCACCGTGCTGCGGGACCGCTATCGCATCCACGTGGATGACATCGAGCAGATGGAGCAGACCACCAAACTGGTGGAGCAGGTGCCCGGCGTGGCCAAGGTGAACGCGGCCATCGCCATCGCCCAGGGCTTTGTGCTGGTGCGGAACATCGCCACCGGCGTGGCCCTGGTGCTCATCGGCATCCTGGCGGTGGTCTCCCTGTTCATCATCGCCAACACCATCAAGCTGGCAACGTTCTACCGCCGGGAGGAGATCGCCATCATGAAGATGTGCGGCGCCACCGACGCATTTATTCAGTGGCCCTTCGTGGTGGAGGGTATGATCCTGGGGCTGGCGGGAGCGCTGATCGCCTTCTTTGCCCAATGGGGCCTGTATCAAATGGTGGGCAAGGTGGTCATCCAGGGCAACGGCCTGTCCTTATTCACCATGCTCAGCTATGGCTCCATGGCCAGGAACATCCTGGGGGTGTTCTGCGGCACCGGCGCCCTTATCGGCGTGGGCGGCTCTCTGCTGGCCATCCGCAAGTTCCTTCAGGTCTGATGGAAAGAAAGGAAATCGAAGCATGAAGCGAGAGAAAAGACAGCGGTTCATCATGGCGGTGCTGGCCGTGGTGATGATCCTCTCATTGCTGCTGCCCATCGCGGCGGATATTTTCCTGGGGTAAAGGCGGGCAGAGATGAAAGACGCATTGAAAAAGCAGCTGGCCCGGTGCAGAAAGGGCCTGTGTCTGCTGCTGGTGCTGGCCTGTCTGCTGCCCCTGTCCGGTCCGGCCGTGGTGATGGAGGCCGGGGCCGTGACCCAGGCGGAGGTCAACGCCCTGAAAAAGAAATCTCAGGGCCTGAGCCAGCAGAAGAAGGACCTGCAAAACCAGCTGAAGACCATCCAGGCCAATAAGAGCGACGCCCTGGACAAAAAGGACAATCTGGAGCAGCAGGTGGACGTCATCCAGGACGAGATCAGCAACCTGCAGCAGCAGATCAGCGCCTATGAGGGCCTGATCGGCCAAAAGGCCAACGAGCTGGCCGAGACCGAGGCCAAGGAGAAGGAGCAGTATGACCTGTTCTGCCAGCGGGTGCGGGTGATGGAGGAGGAGGGCGAGACCTCCTATTGGTCCATCCTCTTTGGTTCCAGCGACTTTACCGACCTGCTGGACAACTTTATGATGGTGGAAGAGATCATCGACTATGACAACAGCATCATGGAGAGCCTGCTGGCCCTTCAGGCCCAGATCGAGGAGGAGAAGTCCAGCTTAGAGGCCAGCCGGGCCGAGCTGGAGTCGGCCAAGAAGGAGCAGGAGGCCGCCCGGCAGGAGCTGAAGGACCAGGAGGCGGAGATCAACAAGGTCATCGCCGACATCCAGGGCCAGGAGCAGGAGGCCCAGGCCGCCATCAAGAAGCTGGAGGCCGCCGCCTCCGCCATGGATGCGGAGATCCGCAAGAAGGAGAAGGAACTGGCCTCTCAGATCGCCAACGTGCCCAGCGAGTCCGGCTTCCTGTGGCCCTTAAACGGCTATAACACCCTCACCTCTCTGTTCGGCAGCCGCATCCACCCCATCACCGGCAAGGCCAACAACCACACGGGCATCGACATCCCCGCCCCGGCGGGCACGGCCATTCTGGCCTCTAAGAGCGGCGTGGTCATTACCTCCACCCGCAACGGCTCCTATGGCAACTATGTGGTGGTGGGCCACAGCGACGGCACCAGCACCCTGTATGCCCACATGAGCTCCCGCAGCGTGTCCCAGGGCCAGACGGTGAAGCAGGGCCAGGTGGTGGGCCGGGTGGGCACCACCGGCTCGTCCACGGGCAACCACCTCCACTTTGAGATCCGTGTCAACGGCAGCCGGGTGGACCCGGTAAACTATTTCAAGAGCAAGACCCTCTATGTCCAGTCCAGGGGCAGAAAAGTTCAGCTGAAGCACTAAAAAACAAGGTCCGCAAGCGTATGTTCTGCTTGCGGACCTTGTTTTTGGTTCGGGTCGTCAGATGACGTAAAAATCTCCCGGGGAGTCGGTTTGGATCAGATCGGCGATGGTGATGTTGTCCAGATAGTCGTTGATGATCTTGTCCAGCCCCCGCCACATGGACAGGGTACGGCACTCGGACGACTGGCTGCACACCGGGGCTCCGGGTTCCAGGCAGGAAACAGGAGCCAGTGAGTCCTCTGTCAGCCGCAGGACGCTGCCCACGGTATAGTTGTCCGGGGTGCGGGTCAGGCGATAGCCGCCCCCCTTGCCCCGCACGCCGTTGAGCAGGTTGGCCTTTACCAACAGCTTGATGATGCTCTCCAGATATTTTTCCGAGATCCCCTGCCGCTGGGCCACTTCCTTTAAGGGAATGTAGCCGGCGTTCTGGTGCTCCGCCAGGTCGATCATGACCCGAAGGGCATAGCGCCCTTTGGT
The DNA here is from genome assembly GCA_900549405.1 of uncultured Eubacteriales bacterium. Lineage (GTDB taxonomy): Bacteria > Bacillota > Clostridia > Oscillospirales > Oscillospiraceae > Lawsonibacter. Next base: position 21,150 of record URNZ01000010.1, read on the forward strand.
TGAAATCAGCATGTGCCATTCCTCCAGTTTATTTACCTATTATACAGCATGGTTAATAGGAAATCAACTGGAAATCGAAAAAAATACCAGGGAGGTGGGAAAAAGAAAAAATTTTGCAAAATTGAAAAATAGCCCTTGACAAAAGCGGGGTATCGTCCTATAATCCGTATAAACCTACACGAAAGGTTGGTAATCAAAATGAAGAACAGACGACCCCTCCGATGTCGGGCCTGAATCGCCTTATATCAAGCATCTGGATTCATTCATCATATAACATCTAACATCAAAACAAATGGCGGACACGCCTGACGAATATTTAGGAGGAAATTATCATGAGCAAGATCTATACTTCTGTTGACCAGTTGATCGGCAAGACCCCCCTGTTGGAGCTGACCCACCTGGAGCAGGCCGAGGGCCTTCAGGCCCGGGTGCTGGGCAAGCTGGAATATCTGAATCCCGCTGGCTCTGTGAAGGACCGGGTGGCCAAGGCCATGATCGACGACGCGGAGCAGCGCGGAGCCCTGAAGCCCGGTTCCGTCATCATCGAGCCCACCTCCGGCAACACCGGCATCGGCCTGGCCAGCGTGGCCGCCGCCCGGGGCTATCGCATTATCATCGTCATGCCCGAGACCATGAGCGTGGAGCGCCGCCAGCTGATGAAGGCCTATGGTGCCGATCTGGTCCTCACCGAGGGGGCCAAGGGCATGAAGGGCGCCATCGCCAAGGCCGAGGAGCTGGCCAAGGAGATCCCCAACAGCTTCATCCCCGGCCAGTTCGTCAACCCCGCCAACCCCGCCGCCCACAAGGCCAGCACCGGCCCTGAGATCTGGGAGGACACCGACGGCAAGGTGGACATCTTCGTGGCTGGCGTTGGCACCGGCGGCACCATCACCGGCGTGGGCGAGTATCTGAAGAGTCAGAACCCCAACGTGAAGGTGGTGGCCGTGGAGCCCGCCTCCTCCCCCGTGCTGAGCAAGGGCGTGGCCGGGGCTCACAAGATCCAGGGCATCGGCGCCGGCTTTGTCCCCGACGTGCTGGACACCAAGATCTATGACGAGATCATCCCCGTGGAGAACGATGATGCCTTTGCCACCGGCAAGCTGGTGGGCAAGAAGGAGGGCGTTCTGGTTGGCATCTCCTCCGGCGCGGCCCTGTGGGCGGCCATCCAGCTGGCCAAGCGCCCGGAGAACAAGGGCAAGACCATTGTGGCCCTGCTGCCCGACACCGGTGACCGCTATCTGTCCACCCCTCTGTTCGCCGACTAAAGCAAAACAAGACCCGTGGGGCCGCCTGAAAGAGGGCGGCCCTACGGGGCAACTGTGAAACCTGCCGGAGAACATGGGAAAACGTCTTTTTGATTTTAGCACTTTCACAAAAACGCTTTTTCTGACAAAAGCGCATTGACAAACCCCGGTTGGGGTGGTATCATACCAATAAACTTGGTAGGGAAAAGGAGGACGCACCATGACTGGCAAGACTTGTCGAATGTTCACTGGTATGATGATGGACATGGCTATGCCGATGCCCATGATTTTGTGCGTCCAAATGGTTGCCTGCCGCAGGATTGCGAAATAGAATTGGTCCGTTTCTCCGGGCTTTTCCGGGGGAGCATAAAGGAGCATTTCAAGCAGGGAGCCGCTGGGCTCCCTGCTTTTTTGTTTCGTATGGAGGAGGAGTAAGCGTGATCTCGTTTTCCCATGTGTCAAAGACCTTCGGCACGCCGGAGCATCCGGTGTACGCGGTGCAGGACGTCTCCCTGGAGATCCGGGAGGGGGAGATATTCGGCATCATCGGCTTTTCCGGGGCGGGCAAGTCCACCCTGGTGCGGTGCATCAACCTGTTGGAGCGGCCCACCCAGGGCAGCGTGGTGGTGGACGGCAAGGAGATGACCAGTCTGACCCCCGCCCAGCTGCGTCAGGCCAGAAAGAAGATCGGCATGATCTTTCAGCACTTCAACCTGATGCCCTCCCGCACCGTGTTCGGAAACGTGGCCTATCCCCTGCGGGGCAGCGGCCTTTCCAAGCAGCAGGTGGCCGAAAAGGTCCGCAGGCTGCTGGCCCTGGTGGACATCGCGGATAAGGAGAACGCCTATCCCAGCCAGCTGTCCGGCGGCCAGAAGCAGCGGGTGGCCATCGCCCGGGCCCTGGCCAACGACCCCAAGGTGCTGCTGTGCGACGAGGCCACCTCCGCCCTGGACCCCCAGACCACCAACTCCATCCTCCGCCTGCTCAAACAGCTCAACCAGCAGCTGGGCCTGACGGTGGTGGTCATCACCCACGAGATGGCGGTGGTAAAGGAGATCTGTAACCGGGTGGCCGTGATGGAGCACGGAAAGGTGGCCGAGGAGGGGGAGGTTTTCTCCATCTTCGCCGCCCCCAAGCAGCCCATCACCCAGAGCTTTATCAAGACCACGTCTAACCTGCAAAAGATCGAGGAGCTCATCGCCGCCGACTCCCCCGTGACCCGCCTGAATCCCGGGGAGCTGATCGTCCGGCTGTCCTATGTCCAGCGGAACGTGTCAGAGCCGCTGATCTCCTCCATCACCGAGCGATTCCATGTGTCGGTGAACATCATCTTCGCCGACATCGAGATCGTTCAGGACGCCCCCATCGGCGGCACCGTGGCCATCATGGGCGGCAAGCGGGAGCAGATCACACAAGCGATCGAATATCTCATCGAAAAAAATGTAGGCGTGGAGGTGATCCGGGATGCAAGAGCTGCTGAATAATTATCTGCCCAACGTGGCCCAGCGCCTGCCCGATTTTGGTCAGGCCCTGAAAGAGACCCTGGTCATGGTGGCCTGGTCGGGCATCATCTGCTTTATCCTGGGTCTGACCCTGGGCGTACTCATCACCGTGACCAAGCGGGGGGCCATTTTGGAAAACAGCCTGGTCTATCAGGTGCTGGACAAGCTCATCAGCCTGTTCCGCTCCATCCCCTTCATCATCCTGCTCACCTGGGTCATGCCCGTCACCCGGGCCATCATGGGCACCACCATCAACGTGAAGGGCGCCATCGTCCCCCTGGTATTCGGTTCTGTCCCCTTCTTCGCCCGCCAGGTGGAGAGCGCCCTGGCCCAGGTGGACAAGGGCCTGATCGAGGCCTCCCTCTCCATGGGCTCCAGCCCCCTGGAGATCATCTTCCGGGTCTATCTGCGGGAGGGCATCCCCGCCATCGCCCGGGGCACCACCATCACGGCCATCAGTCTGCTGAACCTGACGGCCATGGCCGGAACGGTGGGCGCGGGCGGCCTGGGCGACTTTGCCGTCACCCTGGGCCATGACCGGAACATGAAGGATATCACAAACGTCACGGTGCTGGTGCTGGTGCTGCTGGTGTGCCTGATCGAGCTGATCGGCAGCCGGGTGGCCAAGAAGAACACCCACTGACAAGTTGCGCAAGCAAGCTGAGAAAGGAAGAGAGATCATGCAGCTGCAAAATCGGAAAGTGGTCATCATCGGGGCCGGTCACGTGGGTTCCCACGCCGGATTCACCCTCATCGCCCAGGGTCTGGTGGACGAGATCGTCTACATCGACGTGGACGAGAAGAAGGCCCAGGCCCAGGCCCTGGACCTGACCGACTCCACTGCCTATCTGCCCAGCCGGGCCAAGGTCCGCGTGGGCACCTATGCCGACGCCGCCGACGCCCCCCTGATGATCGTGGCCGCCGGCCCCCTGCCCGACCTGGCCACCGGCCAGACCCGCATGGACACCCTGCGCCAGACCATCGCCATCATGAAGCACGTGACGGAGCAGATCAAGGCCTCCGGCTTCTCGGGCATCATCGTGAACATCTCCAACCCCGCCGACGTGGTGACCCACTACATCCAGACCAAGCTGAACTGGCCCAGCGGGCGCATCTTCTCCACCAGCACCACCCTGGACTCCGCCCGCCTGCGCCGGGCCCTGTCCCAGGCCACCGGCGTGGACCAGAAGTCCATTGTGGCCTATGCCCTGGGGGAGCACGGGGAGAGCCAGATGGTCCCCTGGTCCGCCGTGACCATCGGCGGCAAGCCCCTGGACCAGCTGCGCCAGGAGCGGCCCGACACCTATGGGGCCCTGGACCTGAAGGCCATCGCCGCGGCGGGTAAGGCCGGAGGCTGGCGCATCATGGAGGGCAAGAACTGCACCGAGTTCGGCATCGGCGTGTCCATTGCTGAGGTGGTCCGGGCCGTCTTCCACGACGAGGACCGCATCCTGCCCATCTCCGTCCTGCTGGACGGCCAGTATGGCCAGCACGACGTGTACGCCAGCGTCCCCGCCCGGCTGAACCGGGAGGGCGTGGCCGACATCATTGAGCTGAACCTGACGGAGGAGGAGCAGAAGGAGTTTGCCGCCTCCTGCAAGACCATGGACGAGAACTATCGCCTGGCCCTGACCCTGTAAAGCCCCTGCAAATCGTACCCCCGGGGCCGGAGGCCCCTGATATAAACTCCTGACTTTGATTTTACGCCCTCACAGAGGGCAGAACATAAGCTCGGGAAAACCAAAAAGAGATGAAAAACAACAATCATTGGAGGAATCAAACATGAAACTGAGAAAGACCATCGCCCTTGCCCTGGCCGCCGCCCTGGCTGCCCTGACCCTCACCGCCTGCGGCGGCAATAACGCCAACGCCAACACCTCCGGCAGCCAGAGCGCCGCCTCCGGCTCTTCCGCCGATGCTTCCACCGCCGAGCCTGTCACCGTGAAGCTGGGTATCGTGGGCGGCATCAACGAGGACCTGTGGGCCCCCGCCAAGGCCACCCTGGCCGAGGAGGGCATCGACCTGGAGCTGGTGAACTTCTCTGACTATGTCACCCCCAACCGGGCCCTGAACGACGGGGAGATCGACCTGAACGCCTTCCAGCACCGCATCTATCTCCAGGGGGAGATCGACAGCTATGGCTATGAGATCCAGAACATCGGCAACACCTTCATCGCCCCCCTGAGCCTGTTCTCCGACAAGATCTCCTCTGTGGACGAGCTGAAGGACGGCGACGTCATCGCCATCCCCAACGACCTGACCAACGGCGGCCGCGCCCTGAAGGTGCTGGAGTCCGCCGGGATTATCACCCTGGACCCCAACGTCGGCTTTAACCCCACCGTGGACGATATCCAGACCTATAACGTGGGCGTGACCATCAAGGAGCTGAAGGCCAACGTCATCGTCTCCACCCTGCCCGACGTCACCGCCGCCATCGTGAACAACAACTACGCCCTGGACTTCGGTCTGGCCGCCAGCGACGCCATCTTCGCCGATGACCGCCTGGACATCGAGGACTATTGGAACCTGATCGCCGCCCGCACCGCTGACCTGAGCGACCCCGCCAAGGTGGAGGTGTTCCGCAAGGTGGTGGAGGCCTATCAGTCTGACGAGACTCTGGCTGTGTACAACGACCAGTGCAAGGGCTTCTACACCCCCGCCGGCTGGGACCAGGACCTGCTGCCCCAGGCCTGAGGCCCGGGCACACTTGACCGCGTGAGAGAGGACGGAGTACAATGGGACAGACCTTATTATTGAGCGAACAGGACGTGCGGGCGCTGCTGACCATGGAGGACGTGGTGGCCGCCGTGGAAAAGACCTTCCAGGGCATGGGGGACGGCACCGTCGTCAACCCCTCTAAGGTGAACCTGGACTTGGGGGAGTCGGCCGCCTATCCGCCGTATAATGGCTTTATGAACGCCATGCCGGCCTATGTGGGCTTTGCCGATGTGGCCGGGCTGAAGTGGGCCGGAGGCAATCTGGGGGAGCGGAAGAAGCGGAACATCCCCTATTGCTCCTCCCTCATCATGCTGGTGAACCCCCACATCAACAACTTTATCTCCGTGCTGGACGGAGCCCTGATCACCAACATGCGCACCGGCGCCCAGACCGCCGTGGCCCTGAAATATCTCTTCAACCACGGCAGCAGCCAGCGCCGCCCCATCCGCCTGGGCATCTATGGGGCGGGGATGCAGGGCCACATGCAGACCCGGGCCATCGCCACCCTGTTCGACATTGAGGAGCTGCGCATCTATGACGTGTCCCGCCCCGCCCTGGAGCGCTTCCAGGCGGACATGCAGGACGTGGTCCCCGGCAGGATCATCCTGTGCGACGACCCCAGCCAGGCCGCCCAGGGGGACGCGGTGATCTGCGTCACCCAGTCTAAGGACGAATTCCTGAAGGAGGAGTGGCTGGCCCCTGACACCATCGTCTTCCCCATGGGCTCCTATCAGGAGTGCGAGGACGCGGTGCTGCTCCACGCGGACAAGATCGTGGTGGACCACGTGGAGCAGACCATGCACCGGGGCGCCCTGTCCAAGCTGGTGAGCCAGGGCAAGCTGAACGAGAGCAGCATCACCTGCACCATCGGCCAGCTGGCCGCCGGAAAAGTCCAGCTGGAGCGTAAGCCCGGCGAGCGCCTGGTGTGCATCCCCATCGGCACGGGAGCCATGGACATCGGCTGCGCCAGCGTGGTCTATCAGCGGGCCCTGGAGCAGGGGAGAGGGCAGTTCTTCGACTTTGGCGTGAGCAGCGCCACCCAGGCCACCCAGAACTGACACACAGACATACAGAAGGAGCGAACGACCATGAAGGACCTGTCCCGCCGCACGGCGGACTTTACCGATTCCGTCATCCGCCGGATGACCCGTATCTCCAACCGCTATGGGGCGGTGAACCTGTCCCAGGGCTTCCCGGATTTCGACCCGCCCAAGGCCCTGCTGGACCGGCTGGCCCAGGTGTCCTATGAGGACTTTCACCAGTACTCCATCACCTGCGGCGCCCCCGGCTTCCGCCAGGCCCTGGCGGAGAAGCAGAGCCGGTTCATGGGCCGGACCATCGACCCGGAGCGGGAGATCGTGGCCACCTGCGGCAGCACCGAGGCCATGATGGCCGCCATGATGACGGTGGTGGACCCGGGGGACAAGGTCATCGTGTTCTCCCCCTTCTATGAGAACTATGGGGCGGACGCCATTCTGTCCGGGGCCGAGCCTATCTACGTGCCCCTGGTCCCGCCGGAGTTCCACTTTGACCCGGAGGTGCTGGAGGACGCCTTCCGCCAGGGGGCCAAGGCACTGATCCTGTGCAACCCCTCCAACCCCTGCGGCAAGGTCTTTACCCGCCGGGAGCTGGAGCTGATCGCCGACCTGGCCCGGAAGTATGACGCCTATGTCATCACCGACGAGGTATATGAGCACATCGTCTATGCCCCCCACCAGCACGTCTACTTCGCCACCCTGCCCGGCATGTGGGAGCGGACCATCTCCTGCTCCTCCCTGTCCAAGACCTATTCCATCACCGGCTGGCGGCTGGGCTATACCATCGCCCCGGAGGAGATCACCGAGCGCATCAAAAAGGTCCACGACTTCCTCACCGTGGGGGCCGCCGCCCCCCTCCAGGAGGCGGTCATCCCCGGTCTGCGCTTCGGCCAGGACTACTATGACGAGCTTCAGGCCACCTACACCCGCAAGCGGGACCTGTTCCTGCGGGGGCTGGACGACCTGAAGCTGGCCCACACCGATCCCCAGGGGGCCTATTACGTGCTGCTGGATATCTCTGAGTTCGGCTATGACAGCGACCTCACCTTCTGCGAGGACCTGGCCCGGGAGGTGGGCGTGGGCGCCGTCCCCGGCTCCAGCTTCTTCCGCGAGCCGGTGAACCACCTGATCCGCCTCCACTTCGCCAAAAAAGAAGACACCCTCCTCCAGGCCCTGAACCGCCTGGGCGATTTGAGAAAGAAACTGGGCAAATAAAGCAAAACAGCCGCAGGCGTAGAAAAACGTCTGCGGCTGTTGTTATAGATGGGGTGGCCCTCTCAGTCACGGCTATCGCCGTGCCAGCTCTCCCAAAGGGAGAGCCAAGGCGGGGACTTGTCATTGCGAGGAGGGCACAAGCCCGACGCGGCAATCCGTTCCTCGCGTCTCACTTGCCTCCCCCTGTGGGGCCGATTCCCCTTGTCAAGGGGAAATGTCCCGAAGGGACAAAAGGGATAGGGTGAGTGCCCAGTGCGCACGCTGGGCGGAGAGGGCCCAAAACAATAAAAAAGGACACCCGATTGGGTGCCCCGAATGGAGCGAGTGACGAGGCTCGAACTCGCTACCTCCACCTTGGCAAGGTGGCGCTCTACCAGATGAGCTACACTCGCAACAACAGTGATTATTATAGCAAAGAATCGAAAAATGTCAAGTACAAAATGAAAAAAGTTTTTTGGGGGAGAAATAAGACGAACAGGCCCTATGTGCTGCAAACTTGCTGTTGAATTTTACAGCAGCATGGGATATACTATGCCTGAAAGGAGCTGATGGATATGCCGAACATTAAACCCATTTCCGACCTGCGCAATTACAGCGAGGTCCTGCACGACGTGGCTGTGGGCGCTCCTGTTTTTTTGACAAAGAACGGACGCGGACGGTACGCCATTGTGGATATGCAGGATTATGAGAGAGCGCAGGCGACCATCCGCCTGATGAATGAGCTGGCAAAAGGCCGCCACTCCGGCGAGACGGAAGGCTGGCTGACGCCGGACGAGGTGAGGGCGCATCTGAAGCGCAAGAGCGAATGAAGAATAGAATTTATTACTCGCCCGAGGCCCGCCGTGATCTGGATGATATCTGGGACTACATCGTATCAGAGCTTCAAAATCGCTCTGCCGCAGAGCGCGTGACTGACCGTATTCTGGACGCAGTCGACCAGCTGAAAAACTTTGCAGAGATGGGGACCCCGCTGTCCTCTATCGCAGATGTTGGAACGAATCATCGGTTTCTTGTCAGCGGCAGCTACATGGTGTTCTACCGCGTGCAGGGCAGCAATGTCTACGTTGACCGCATCCTCTATGGCCGCAGCGATTACATGAGCGTCTTGTTCAAAGATCTGCTGCGGAAAGAAACGATTGAATAAAATAAAAAATCGACAAGTTTCTTTTGAAACTTGTCGATTTTGGAGCGAGTGACGAGGCTCGAACTCGCTACCTCCACCTTGGCAAGGTGGCGCTCTACCAGATGAGCTACACTCGCAACAACAGTGATTATTATAGCAGAGAATCGAAAAATGTCAAGCATAAATCGAAAAAATTTTGGGCCGCCGGAGACGCTGTTTTGCAGCGCCGCCGCCGGCCCGATTTTTTGGGCTAAATGCAGTTACGACGCGGGGAAGGGGGCGGGGCACTGGGGGACAGACTGGCCGTCCCAGACATAGCCCGCCGCGGTCATCTGGGCGTCGGTCTGATAGGGGGAGATCCAGTTTTCCACCATGGCCAGGTCCAGATGCCGCCAGCCGTTCTGAGTGGATACCACGTTCCAGAAGTGGGGACGGCCATTCTGGCTGCCTTCCACCACCATGCAGTCCACGTCCAGCTGCTGGCACAGGGCGGCCATGAACAGGGCCAGCCCCTGGCTGTTGGCCCGGCCATCGGTGAGGGCCAGATAGGGCGTGCTGCCCCCGTCGGAGGTGTAGCTGCACACCCGCAGGACGGTCTGTCCCGCGGCGGAGATGCGCAGGTCGCCGGTGTAGCTCTTCAGGTCCCGGGCCAGCTCCTGGCACTGATAGCGGGTGGTCTCCTGCCGCCGGAGCAGCTCCTCCTGGGACAGGTGATAGTTCAGCTCCAGCTCCACGATGCGCTGCCGCCCGCTGTCGGGATAGAGGGACACGGACACGTCGGGCAGGTCCTCCGCCGCGTCGGGCACGGCGAAATAGGCCTGGCGGAACAGAGCCTGGATGTCCTCCACGCCCCCGTCGAAATAGCTGATGCTCAGGGTACACTCCGGGGAGAACTGCTCTAGGGCGGACTCCAGCTGGCTGCGGATGGCGGTGATGCCGGTGGCGGAGACGATGGCGTCCATCTGCTCCTTGGTCCGGCGATAGGTGATCTGCACCTCCGCCTCGTGATAGGAGAGGATGGGGGAGACGTGATACTGGATATAGTCCACCGCATAGGCCCCCAGGGGATACTCCTGGGCCACCTCCACGCAGGCCCGCTCTAAATCCGCCTGGACGTCCTCGCTCTCATACAGGCGGATGGAGGCGGAGGGCATGTTTTGGGACACCAGATAGGTGAGGATGTTCACCAGCTCCTGATAGCTCTCGGCCCGCAGGGCGGAGTTATCCCCCTCGGTGGCGGGGGTGGTGCTGTGGACGGTGACGGACACATAGTCCCGGTCCAGCAGCCCGGCGCACCCGGAGAGCAGCAGAGTCGCGGCAGCGGCGGCGGCCAATATGCGTGTTTTCATGGGAGCGCGCCCACCTTTCTGAGTTAGGAGTTAGTCTGTAGGGGCGGACCTCTGTGTCCGCCCGCGATACCCGACGCGGCAACGGCGGGCGGCTAATAGCCGCCCCTACACCGGGTCAACGATGAATCTCGTAGGGGCCGATGTCCCCATCGGCCCGCCTGGGGTTTACGCTTACATCCCCAGATCCTGGTCGATCAGCACGATCTCCATGGTGTCTACCCCCATGGGCTTGTTCCACAGGACCACCAGCTCTCGGCAGATGCGCTCCGGGCTGGAGCAGTCATAGCACCGGTCCGCCTTTACGGCGCAGGGGGTCTTGCGCTTTAAGCGCTGGGCGTTTTTGGGGGCGGCGATGTTCCGGGCCCGCCACAGGGCGGCGTCGTAGTCCGGGGCGATCTTGTTGGCCCCCACCACGAAATAGACCCGCTTGTGGCCGAACAGGGTGGAGGCCACCCGGTTGCCAGCCCCGTCGATGTTGATGAGCTCCCCCGTCTCGGCCAGGCCGTTTACAGAGCTGAGATACACCTCCGTCTGCATCCCGTCCATCCGGTCATCCCCCTTCCAGTGCCACAGACAGCGGTTGTGGGCGGACAGGCGGGGGTACAGATCCAGCTGGTCCAGGGTAACGGAGCCGCCGAAGGCCACGGACGTCTGGTCGATGACGGAGTCCAGATAGTCCGCCGCCTGCTGGGCGGCGGCAAAGCGCCGGACGGTGTAGCCCCGGCGGGTGAGATTTTCTGTGAGCTTTTCGTAATTTGGCATACAAGACCCCTCCTGAAATTCTGGGCTTACAGTGCGTTCTTCTTATACCGGGTAAAGCCCCGGCCCAGCACCTCACGGGCGTCACAGACGATGAGGAAAGCGTCCGGGTCCAGCTCCTTCACCGTCTGGCGCACGGCCACGATCTGCCGCTGCTTAAAGGCGCACATGAGTACCTGCTTCTCCTGGCCGCTCCAGGCCCCCTGGCCGTGGAGCAATGTCACGCCCCGGCCCAGGTCGTGGGTCAGGGCCTCCACCACCGGGCCGGTCTGCTGGGTGATGATATAGGCCACCTTGGCTTTGTCCAGACCATAGAGCACCGTGTCGGTGACATAGGAATAGGCCACTTGGGCCACCAGGCCGTACAGGGCGGCGTTGATGCTGCCATAGGCCGCCGACACCAGCAGCAGGGCGGACACGTCCACCGCAAGCAGCACCTTGCCCATGGACAGCCAGGGCAGGGCCAGCTTCAGCAGCCGGGCGATCAGGTCGGTGCCCCCAGTGGTGGCCCCCTTGGAGAAGATCAGTCCCGCCGCCAGGCCCAGCAGGGCCCCGCCGCACACGGCGGCCAGCATGGGGTCGGTGGCCGGGAAGGAAAAGAGCAGGTTCAGCCCGTCCATGGCCACCGAGGACAGGGCCATGGCGTATAGGGAGGAGGCCAGCAGATGTCCGCCGATGAACCGCCACCCCAGCAGAAACAGGGGGATGTTCACCAGCAGGACGAACAGGCCCACCGACAGAAAGGGAATATAGGTGTGGATGGCCTGGCCCAGGCCGGTGATGCCCCCCAGGGCGATCTGGTTGGGGGCATAGAACCAGTCAAAGGCCAGGGCATACAGCAGGGAACCCACGGTAATCCAGGCATAGGATGTGAGCAGCTTTTTCGCGGACTTGGCGTTCATAGAAAGACCCTCTTTTCTCTCTTGGCTCGGGCTTTTTTAGGACAGGTCCAGGGTCATCTGGGTCTCGCCCCGGTCCTCCTCCTTCAGCAGGGCGCCGTTTACGGGCAGGGAGCGGGCGCGGTAGCGGGCCAGGTTGACGATGGCGGTCTGGTCCAGGGGCAGGACCTTCTCCACCCGGTATTTGGGCTTGAGGGTCATGATGTTCACGCCCTGGGTGGTGCGGGTGGTCTTGGGGTTCAGGGCGGAGGTGTGGAAGATCATGCAGCGGCCCTCGGTGGTGTACACGGCGGCCTCAAAGTCCTCTCGGACCAGGAAGGCCGTGACCAGGGGGGCCTTGTCGGAATAGGCGCCGGTGAGCTTTTTCCGCCGGGTCTGGGTCTGATAGGCGCTCAGCTCCACCCGGGCCACCTTGCCGTTGTCAAAGAAGAACAGCAGATTGCCGGAGTAGTCCCCGGGGATGCAGGCCCACAGGGGGCGCTCCTCCTGGTCCATGGCCAGCTTGGTGGGCAGATAGTCCCCCAGAACGCTGGCCTTGGCATCGTCAAAGTCGCTCAGGCGGGTCTTATAGCACTGCTGCCTGTCGGTGAACACCAGCAGCTCGTCCCGGTTGTTGGCCTCCCACTGGAGGAAGGGGCCGTCCCCGTCCTTATATTTCTGGTCGCTGGCCATGCGCAGGGACTGGGGGGTGATCTTCTTCAGATAGCCCTCCCGGGACAGGAACAGGTGGACGGGATAGTCGGGGGTCTCGTCCTCCGGGGCGGCCTCCGTCTGACTCTGGTGGTCATAGACGATCTCGGTGCGCCGGGGGGTGGCGTATTTCTTCTTGACTTCGGTCAGCTCCTGGGTGATCTGCTTTTTGATGCGCTTGGGGGAGGAGACCAGGTCCTCCAGATCGGCGATCTCCGCCTGGAGCTCGTCCACCTCCTGGGTGCGGCGGAGGATATACTCCTTGTTGATGTTCCGCAGGCGGATGTCGGCCACATATTCGGCCTGGGTCTGGTCGATGCCAAAGCCGATCATCAGGTTGGGCACCACCTCGGCGTCCTCCTCCGTGTCCCGGATGATCTGGATGGCCCGGTCAATGTCCAGCAGGATGCGGCGCAGACCCAGCAGCAGGTGGAGCTTCTCCTTCTTCCGGTTCATGGTGAAATAGGTGCGCCGGCGCACGGAGTCCATCCGCCAGGCGGTCCACTCCTCCAAGATCTCCCGCACGCCCATCACCCGGGGCATCCCGGCGATGAGGATGTTGAAGTTGCAGGACTGGCTGTCCAGCAGTGGGGTGGAGCGGAACAGCTTGGCCATGAGCTTGTCCGGGTCGGTGCCCCGTTTCAGGTCGATGGTCAGCTTCAGGCCGGACAGGTCGCTCTCGTCCCGCACGTCGGAGATCTCCCGGGTCTTGCCCGTCTTCACCAGCTCGATGATCTTCTCTTTGATGGCCTCGATGGTGGTGGAGTAGGGGATCTCATAGACCTCGATCAGGTTTTCTTCTTTGATATAGCGCCACTTGGAGCGGATCTTAAAGGAGCCCCGGCCCGTGCGATAGATGTCGCTGAGGGCGGCCTGGTCATACAGCAGCTCGCCGCCGGTGGGCAGGTCGGGGGCCTTCAGCGTCTCCATCAGGTCGCACTCCGGGTCCTTTAAATAGGCGATGGTGGCGTCGCACACCTCCCCCAGGTTAAAGCCGCACAGGTTGCTGGCCATGCCCACGGCGATGCCCTGGTTGGCGGACACCAGCACATTGGGGAAGGTGGTGGGCAGCAGAGCGGGCTCCTTCATCTTCCCGTCATAGTTGTCCACAAAGTCCACCGCGTCCTGGTCGATGTCCCGGAACAGCTCGGCGCAGATGGGGTCCAGCCGCACCTCGGTATACCGGCTGGCGGCCCAGGCCATGTCCCGGGAATAGACCTTGCCGAAGTTGCCCTTGCTGTCCACCAGGGGGTGGAGCAGAGCGCCATAGCCCCGGGAGAGGCGGACCATGGTGTCATAGATGGCCGCGTCGCCGTGGGGGTTGAGCTTCATGGTCTGGCCCACCACGTTGGCGCTCTTGGTCCGAGGGCCGGAGAGCAGCTTCATCTGGTACATGGTGTACAGCAGCTTTCGGTGGCTGGGCTTAAAGCCGTCGATCTCTGGGATGGCCCGGGAGACGATGACGCTCATGGCATAGGGCATATAGTTGGTTTCCAGCGTTTCGGTGATGGGCTGTTCCAGCACCTCCGCCCGCAGCCCCATGGCCGCAGGGTCCACAACAGCGGGCTTCTTCGCCCCGCCGCCGGTCTTTTTTCTTGCCATTGTATCAGTCCTTTAAGAAAGTAAAGCAAATCTGAGTTGTTAAGTAATTAGGCATATCACAACGCTGCCCGTGTTTGCTGTGTATCATAGATTTTAGAAGAGCTTCTTGATACGCCGTAGGGGCGGACCTCTGTGTCCGCCCGCTGGACAGGGTATCGTAAAATGCCAGGGTCAGTGACATTGGCTCCAGCGCAAGGGATTTTCTTGTATGTAATTTCTGACTTGAAGCAAATCGTTCTCGTTGCGCAAAATGTGGTCATGATATCCTCTTTGCCACAGCTTGGGCCCGAACGGCTGCCCGTCTGTCTGATAGAGGTGGTCGGTATAAGATTTAAACCGCTGTATGACCTTGGACAGGGGGTGGCCCCCATACTGTCCCGTCAGATTCAGCAACAGATGAACATGGTCCGGCATGATGACATAACAGTCCACAGCGACGCCGGGATTCACGGCGGGAATGGATAAAATGGACTGTTTTATCTTGACGCCCAGCGGGGTGAGGGAAACGGGCGGGTCGGAGAACAGGTCGGCCTGTTGGCCGATGTGGCAAAAGAACGCACAGTCCCGCCGCGCAGCGCATATGGTAACGAAATAAGATCCTGGGGAGCTATAGTCGTAGGCAGAGAGACGAAGACTCGGCCTGCGGGGATAAATGATATCATCAGACAAAGAGAACGCCCCCGTTGAGAAATGATAAATTTACCGTTTTATCGTTGTGCGGTGGTCGTCGCGGGCGGACACAGAGGTCCGCCCCTACGGCGTGTCAGGATAGTCTTGTTGCTAAATCCATTATGTCCGTGTCAGGGTGGCCCGAGATAAACCCTTACGAAATATCCGCCAGGTCCAGGTATTTATATCCGTTATCCGCGATGTGGCTCTTGCGGCCCTGGAGGTCGTCGCCCAGGAGGAGGTCGAAGACCTGGGCGGTGCGCTCTACGTCCTCGGGCATGACCTTGATGAGCCGCCGGGTGGCGGGGGACATGGTGGTCAGGGCCATCATCTCCGGGTCGTTCTCGCCCAGACCCTTGGAGCGCTGGATCTCATACTTCTTCCCGGCAAGCTGAGCGACTTTGTCGTTCTTCTCCTTGTCGGAGTAGGCGAAGAAGGGATAGGGCATGTCCTTGCAGGTGATCTCGTACAGGGGGGACTCGGCAATGTAGACATAGCCCTGCTGGATGAGGGTGGGGGTCAGGCGATAGAGCATGGTGAGGATCAGGGTGCGGATCTGGAAGCCGTCCACGTCGGCATCGGTGCAGATGACGATCTTGTTCCAGCGCAGGCTGTTCAGGTCGAAGGAGGCCAGGTCCTTGGCCCGCTTGTCCTGCACCTCCACGCCGCAGCCCAGCACCTTCAGCAGGTCGGTGATGATCTCGCTTTTGAAGATCTTGTTGTAGTCGGCCTTCAGGCAGTTCAAGATCTTGCCCCGCACGGGCATGATGCCCTGGAACTCCGCGTCACGGCTGAGCTTTACGCTGCCCATGGCGGAGTCGCCCTCCACGATGTACAGCTCCCGCCGGGACACGTCCTTGGTGCGGCAGTCCACAAACTTCTGCACCCGGTTGGACAGGTCCATGGAGCCGGTGAGCTTCTTTTTCAGATTCAGCCGGGTCTTCTCCGCGTTCTCCCGGGACCGCTTGTTGATGAGCACCTGTTCGGCGATCTTCTGGGCGTCCTGGGGGTTCTCGGTGAAATAGACCTCCAGCCGCTCCCGGAGGAAGCGGGTCATGGCCTCCTGGACGAACTTGTTGTTGATGGCCTTTTTCGTCTGGTTCTCATAGGAGGCCAGGGTGGAGAAGTTGTTGCTCACCAGCACCAACGCGTCCTGAACGTCAGGGAAGGTGATCTTGCTCTCGTTTTTGTTATACTTGTTCTGGCTTTTCAGATAGGCGTCCAGCTCAGAGACAAAGGCGGACCGCACCGCCCGGTCCGGGGAGCCGCCGTGCTCCAGCCAGGAGGAGTTGTGATAGTGCTCGATGACCTGTACCCGGTTGGAGAAGCAGAAGGACACGGACAGCTTCACTTTATACTCCGGCTTGTCCGCCTGGTCCCGGCCCCGGTCCTCCGCCTCCCAGAAGACGGGCTTGGTGAGGGCACCCTCTCCGGCCAGCTCGGCCACATAGTCCACGATGCCGTTTTCATAGAGAAAATCGGTGGTCTCGAACTTGCCGCCCACCTGGTTGCGGAAGCGGAAGGTGATGCCCGCGTTGACCACCGACTGGCGCTTCATCACGTCCAGATAGTATTCCACCGGGATATCCACGTCGGTGAACACCTCCGGGTCGGGCTTCCAGTGGAACAGGGAGCCCGTCTTCTTGCCCCGGTCTGTGGGCTCCTTGTGCAGGCCGCCGATGTTCTCGCCCTTTTCAAAGTGGAGGGTGTATTTAAAGCCGTCCCGCCAGATGGTGGCGTCGAAATATTCGCTGGAATACTGGGTGGCGCAGGCGCCTAGGCCGTTCAGACCCAGGGAATATTCATAGTTGTCCCCGCTGGTGTTGTCATATTTGCCGCCGGCGTACAGCTCGCAAAAGACCAGCTCCCAGTTAAAGCGCTGCTCGTTCTCGTTCCAGTCCACGGGGCAGCCCCGGCCCTGGTCCTCCACCTGGATGGACCGGTCAGCAAAGCGGGTGACGGTGATGAGCCGCCCGTGGCCCTCCCGGGCCTCGTCGATGGCGTTGGACATGATCTCGAACACGGAGTGCTCGCAGCCCTCCAGCCCGTCAGAGCCGAAGATAACGCCGGGCCGCTTCCGCACCCGCTCCGCCCCCTTCAGGGCGGAAATAGATTCGTTTCCATAGGGGGTTTTCTTTTGAGCCATGGTAAACCTTCCTCACTCTTTTCGTGCATGTGACGTACATAATATATCACTATAATCATACCAAATTTCCCGGGGGAAAGTCAAGGAAGGGGAAGCGCGACAAAAAAGCACCCCGCCCGCACCTGGAACAGGCACGGGCGGGGAAAGACAACAAAGGGAACACACAGGTCAGTCCGAAAGCAGCCAGTCGATCAGGTTTTTAGATCGGATACCCTCGTAAGACTGCTCCACTCCAGGGTCCAGCGACAGCACGATTTTTTCATAGTTGTCCTGTATCCTTTGCAGCGGAGCCAATTCACGCAGACGGACCGTTTCGGCGCTCATGGATTCGGTCACTTGGATATAGATCTTGTCCGTGGTAGTGGTGGCGATAAAGTCCACCTCGGCGTTGTCGATCTTGCCGATGGCGACGTCATAGCCCCGGCGCAGCAGCTCGAAATAGACCAGGTTTTCCAGGACATGTCCGCTGTCGCGGTCACGCAGCCCCAGGAGACAGTTGCGCAGCCCGATGTCCACGATATAGTATTTTCCAAGAGTGCGGAGGTATTCTTTTCCTTTGATGTCAAACCGCTTGATCTCATAGAAGAAGTAGCTTTCCAGCAGCGCATTCACATAAGCCTGCACCGTGTGCGTGCTTGGGCTGCCTCTGCGCTGCCCGTGCTCCAGCAGCCCCTCGTTGGACAGTGTGTTTCCAATGGAGGAGATAGAGACGGTGGAGCCCACGTTGTCGGTCAAAAACAGAATGATCTTGCGCAGCAGCGCCGCGTCTGTGATCTGACGCTGCCCACGGCGCTTTTCCCGTTCCAGAATGTCGCGCATGATGACCGTGGAATAAATACCGTCCAGCAGGGCAAAGGCCCGCTCCTGGTCCAGGCCCACATCGGCGATCCCAGGCATCCCACCAAAGCACAGATAGGCGTCGAACACTTCCCGTATCTCATAGGGTTCGTTGTCCTTGCCGAATATCTGTTTGCGGGTCCCGCCCAGGGCGCTGTTGGTCACGCGGACCTGAAAGTCGTGAAAGTCAAGGAATTCCCGGAAGGACAGGGGGAGCATTTTGATCTCGACACAGCGGCCTGAGAGATAAGTGGAGTATTCAGAGGAAAGGAGATAGGCGTTGGAGCCGGTGACATAGATATCACAGTCAAGGTCCACCCGGAAGGCGTTGATCGCGTTTTCCCAGGCCTCGATTCGCTGCAGCTCGTCAAAGAAGAGATACATTCGCTTTTGCGGAACTGTGCGGGCGCGGACGTATTGGTAAATATCATCTGCGGTCATGCTGCGGAAGTCGTGGGATTCAAAATTCATTTCGATGATCTGCTCCGGGAGCACGCCGGTATCGCGCAGATGCTCTGCCATCAGCTTCAGCAGACTGGATTTTCCGCAGCGGCGGATGCCGGTAATGATCTTGACAGGCTCCGTGTCCTGAAAGCCGATCAGCTTATCCAGATATGATTTGCGCATTTTTAATTTGTGAGACCCAATCATTGGAATGCACCTCCAAGGATAGTATGGCACAAACTTCATGAAAAATCAAGTTTGTGCTATCAACAGCACAAACTTTAAAATTCGACGAATAAATGCTATGTGCGACAAAAAAGAATCCCCGCTCGAACCTGATTCCAGGCACGGGCGGGGCTTTGGGGACACAGACGGCGGCGGAAAGAAGAGAAGAAAGTGAGGAGAAAGGAAAAGGTACCAGGAAAATGGAGAGAAGAGACCGCCGTCTGACAGACGCGAAAATTACACCTCGAACATCAGGTCGCCATAGGTGGGCACGGGCCAGATGGCCTTGTCCACCAGCAGCTCCAGCTCGTCCACGGGCTTGCGCAGGGCGGCCATGGCGGGGACGATCTGGTCGTGATAGGCCATGGCCATGGCGGGCACGTCGTCCATGGAGTCCACCTGGGGCAGCAGGACCTTCAGCTTCTCCAGGGCCTCAGACGCCTGAGTCAGCAGGGCGGAGCATTTCTCCAGCAGCTCCTTCTGCACGGGGGCGTCCACGCCAGCGCCGGTGACGGCGGCGATGGACTGGCCCAGACGGGTGCAGTAGTGGATGGCGGCGGGGATATAGTGCTTGCCGGCCATGTGGATCATGGTCTGGGTCTCGATCTTCAGCACCTTGGCATAGGTCTCGTACATGATCTCCGCCCGGGCCTCCAGCTCGGACTTGGTGTAGATGTTGAACTTGGTGAACAGGTTCTCGGCCTTCTCGGTGGTTAGAGCGGGGATGGCGTTGACCATGGAGGGCAGGTTGGGCAGACCACGGCGGGCGGCCTCCTCCACCCAGGCGTCGGAATAACCGTTGCCGTTGAAGATGACCCGGTGGTGGGCGGAGAGCATGTCGTGGATGAGCTTGAAGCAGGCGGCGTTAAAGTCGTCGGCCTTCTCCAGCACGTCGGCGGCCTCGCACATGGCCTCGGCCACGATGGCGTTCAGGGTGGTGTTGGCGTCGGCGATGGAGTCGGAGGAGCCCACCATGCGGAACTCGAACTTGTTGCCGGTGAAGGCGAAGGGAGAGGTGCGGTTCCGGTCGGTGGCGTCCTTTTTGATCAGGGGCACGGTGGACACGCCGGAATAGAGCTTGGTGGTGGCCAGCAGCTGCACAGAGTCGGCGTTGGACACGATCTGGTCCACCACGCTGTCCAGCTGATCGCCCAGGAAGATGGAGATGATGGCGGGGGGAGCCTCCTGAGCGCCCAGGCGGTGCTCGTTGCCCGGGTTAGAGGCGGAGCAGCGCAGCAGGTCGGCGTGGACGTCCACCGCCTTGATGATGCAGGAGAGGACCAGCAGGAACTGGAGATTCTCGTTGGGGGTGTCGCCGGGGTCCAGCAGGTTCTCGCCCAGGTTGGTGGTGAGAGACCAGTTGTCGTGCTTGCCGGAGCCGTTCACACCGGCGTAGGGCTTTTCGTGGAGCAGACACACCAGACCGTGGCGGGTGGCCACCCGCTTCATGGTCTCCATGGCCAGCTGGTTCTGGTCCACGGCCAGGTTGCACATGGTATAGATGGGGGCCATCTCATGCTGGGCGGGGGCCACCTCGTTGTGCTGGGTGGTGGCGGGGATGCCCAGCTTCCACAGCTCCTGGTTCAGGTCGGCCATGAACTGGCCCACACGATAGCGGATGACGCCGAAATACTGGTCGTCCAGCTCCTGGCCCTTGGGGGCGGGGGCGCCGAACAGGGTGCGTCCGGTGTAGATGAGGTCGCGGCGCTTTAAGTACTTGTCCCGGTCCACCAGGAAATACTCCTGCTCCGCGCCCACAGAGGGGGTCACCCGGGTGGCCTGGGTGTTGCCGAACAGGCGCAGGATACGCACGGCCTGGGTGCTCACGGCCTCCATAGACCGGAGCAGGGGGGTCTTCTTGTCCAGGGCCTCGCCGTTATAGGAGACAAAGATGGTGGGGATGCACAGGATGGTGCCGCAGGACATCTCCTTCACAAAGGCGGGGGAGGTCATGTCCCAGGCGGTGTAGCCACGGGCGTAGTGGGTGGCCCGCAGGCCGCCGGAGGGGAAGGAGGAGGCGTCGGGCTCGCCCTTGATGAGCTGCTTGCCCGTTAACTGCAACAGGGTCTTGCTGTCGTCGGGGGCGGTGATGAAGGAGTCGTGCTTTTCGGCGGTGACGCCGGTGAGGGGCTGGAACCAGTGGGTGTAGTGGGTGGCGCCCTTTTCCACCGCCCAGTCCTTCATGGCGTTGGCCACGATGTCGGCGGTGGCCATGGTGATGTTGCCGCCGTGCTCCATCACGTCTACCACCTCGGCATAGGCTTTCTTGGGCAGGCGCTCCCGCATGACAGACATGCTGAACACGTTTTCGCCGAAAATTTCAGAGATGTTCACGCTCATATGATCCGATCCTTTCCTTTTAAACCGGTGGCGGTCAGGGTAAAAAAAGAGACAACAACGCCAACTCAGACGTCATTGCCCTACTTCACAGCAGACCGCTCTACTCCACATCCAAAATAGGAAGCAAGCAAATCTTCTGCTACTAACATACCCTATCCCGGCCTCTTTTGCAAGAGTGAATTCTGACTAAAGTTCCCGGCGGACCGGCCAGAAAATCATGGGAGTTCTCACGAAAGTGATAAAAAACCGGCGAAAATGCCCCGCCTTTCCCGGGAAAGCGGCTCAGAAAAGAAAGCCGCCTCTTGACAGAAGCGCCCCTGAAATGCCATACTTTTTTCATCAAGTCCCAAAGCGGCCCTCCCGCGGGAGGAGAAAAGGAGCGTTCTGCATGGGTCACACCAAGGAAGACATCATCCGTCTGGTAGAGGACGAAGAGATCGAGTTTATCCGAATGCAGTTTGTGGATATTTTCGGCCAGCTGAAAAACGTGGCCATCACCGCCTCTCAGATCGAGAAGGCGGTGAACAACCAGATCATGTTCGACGGCTCCTCCATCGAGGGGTTCACCCGCATCAACGAGTCGGACCAGTGCCTGTATCCCGATTTGAACAGCTTTACCATCTTCCCCTGGCGGCCCTCCCAGGGCAAGGTGGCCCGGCTCATCTGCGACGTGTATAACCCGGACGGCACCCCCTTTGTGGGCGACCCCCGGGGCGTGCTGCGCCGGGTGCTCCGCCGGGCGGAGGACATGGGTTTTGACACCTTTAACATCGGCCCGGAGCTGGAGTTCTTCCTGTTCGAGACCGACGAGATGGGCCGGGCCACCACCATTACCCGGGACGAGGCGGGCTATTTCGACTTAGGCCCCCTGGACCACGGGGAGTCCACCCGCCGGGAGGTGTGCATGAACCTGGAGGAGATGGGCTTTGAGATCGAGGCCAGCCACCACGAGTGCGCTATCGGCCAGCACGAGATCGACTTTAAATATGTGGACGCCTTAGACGGGGCGGACAAGATCATGACCCTGAAGCTGGCCGTGAAGACCCTGGCCCAGAAAAACGGCCTGCACGCCACCTTCATGCCCAAGCCGGTGTACGGCGTGGCCGGGTCGGGGATGCACCTGAACATGTCCCTTTTTAAAGACGGACGGAACGTGTTCTATGACGAGGGGGGGCAGCGGCAGCTGTCTAAAACGGCCCGGTCCTTTATTGCCGGACTGCTGCGCCACGCCGACGGCTTCACCGCCCTGACCAACCCCCTGGTGAACTCCTACAAGCGCCTGGGGGCGGGGTATGAGGCCCCCCGGTATAAGGCCTGGTCTTCGGCCAACCGGTCCACCCTGATCCGCATCCCCTCGGTGCGGGGACAGAGCACCCGGGTGGAGCTGCGCAGCCCGGACCCCTCCTGCAACCCATATCTGGCGGTGGCCGCCTGTCTGGCCGCCGGGCTGGACGGCATCGCCCAGGGGCTGGAGCCGCCGGAGGAGATCTCCGGGGACGTGTACGCCATGGACGACGCGGCCCGGGCGGCCCGGAACATCGGGGCCCTGCCCGAGACGCTGAAGGACGCCCTGGACGCCCTGGAGCGGGACAAGCTGATGATGGACGTGCTGGGGGAGCATGTGGCCCGGCACTACATCCAGGGCAAGCGCAAGGAGTGGAACGAGTATCAGACCCGGGTGTCCAGCTGGGAGCTGGAGAAGTATCTGGTGACCTATTAAAACGATACTCGGGCTTTATGAATCTGGTGTAGGGGCGGCCTGTGGCCGCCCGGACAAATCGTTTACAACTGGGAGAGGGGGAAGCGGACATGGAGACGGTGATCGTGGCCTTTGAAAACGGGACCATGGCCCAGCGTTTTGGCGAGCTGCTGGAGAACACCGGCACGGCCAAATGCCTCCTGTGCCGCTCCGGGGACCAGGTCCGCCGTCTGATGAACAAGCAGACGGTGTACTGCGTGGTCTGCGGTCCCCATCTGTCCGACGGCCCGGCGGAGTGGCTGGCGGAGGACCTGCCCCCGGCCTGCTCCCTGCTTCTGGTGGGGCCTCAGCACATGCTGGACGCCTGCGCCAGCCGGGACGTGTACACCCTGGCCACCCCCATCCGCCGGGAGGAGGCGGTGTCCACCGTCAAGCTGCTGCTCCAGTTCGGCCACCGGATGGAGCGCTTCACCGCCGCCCGCCGAACCAGCGCCGACCAGGCCACGGTGGACCGGGCGAAAAAGCTGCTCATGGACCGCCTGGGCATGACCGAGGACCAGGCCCACCGGGAGCTGCAAAAGCGAAGCATGGACGCCGGAGCCAGACTGAGCCACACGGCAAGACAGGTCATTCGAGAGCTAGAAAAATAGTTAGGAGTTAGGAGGGATGAGTTAGGAGTTGGCCACTCCACTCATCCCTCCTAACTCCTAACTCATAACTCTATGGGAGCCGGCATACCTTGTACCAGCTTGATATTGGTGCAAGGGTGGTGCGTGCTGTGAAGTTTGTAAAAATGGAGGGCCTGGGCAACGACTATCTCTTTCTCAACTGCCTGGAGGGGGAGCCGCCTGACCTGCCCCGGCTGGCGACGGCGCTCAGTGACCGGCACTTTGGCGTTGGGGCGGACGGACTTATCTGCGTCAAGCCGGGGTGGGCGGGGGACTTTGCCATGGAGATGTACAACGCCGATGGCTCCCGGGGGGCCATGTGCGGCAACGGCATCCGCTGCTTGGGCAAGTTCGTGTACGACAGCGGCCTGACCCGCAAGCGCTGCCTGACCATCCAGACCGACGCCGGACCGCGAGGGCTGGAGCTGTCCGTCCAGAACGGCCAGGCGGCGGAGGTGACGGTGGACATGGGGCCAGCCAAAGTGGAGGGGGAGGTATACTGCCAGACCCCGGCGGGGGCCTTTTGGGTCACGCCGGTGGATGTGGGCAACCCCCACGGGGTGGTATTCTGCCCAGAGTGGACGGAGGAGGAGACGGCCCGGGTGGGTCCCATGCTGGAGGTCTGTCCCCCACTGGGCCAGCGGCGGAACATCGAGTTTTTGACGGTGGAGGACCGGGAGCACCTGACCGTCCGGGTGTGGGAGCGGGGCAGCGGCGTGACCCTGGCCTGCGGCACCGGGGCCTGCGCCAGCTTCGCCGCCGCCCGACGCCGGGACCTGTGCGGGAGGAAGGTGCAGGTCCGCCTGCCCGGGGGCGTTTTGCAGGTGGAGGAGCGGGAGGGCAGGCTCTTGATGACCGGCCCGGCCCGCACCGTCTTCCGGGGCGAGATCGACCTGCCCTGGCCGCCTGGACCAGACCGGGAGACGGACGAAACACGCTGACAGAAAATACAAGAAAAATTTTTCAAAAAATCGAAAAAAAGACTTGCATTTCTCCCGGGGGTATGCTATTATAACTAAGCTGTCTGACACGGACAGCCAACAGAATACTTCCGGGTGTGGCGAAGTTTGGTATCGCGCTTGAATGGGGTTCAAGAGGCCCTGAG
>URNZ01000011.1 GCA_900549405.1 uncultured Eubacteriales bacterium
CGCAACAGTTACCGCGGGCGGCCAAAGGCTGCCCGGACGATCCGGTAAAAACTCAACTCACAGCGCGAACGGCACCCGGTTGGGGTTCATGACCTCTCTCCAGTCCAGGTCGCCCCGGGCCAGGCCGTGGATCAGCAGCTCGGCAGTGGCCACGTTGGTGGCCATGGGCACGGAGTGCTGGTCGCACAGGCGGGAGATATACAGCACGTCCTTGTCCATCTCGTTGTCCAGGGGGGAGTTGAAGAACAGGACCATGTCGATCTCGTTATAGATGATGCGCTGGCCGATCTGCTCGATGCCCCCGTGTTCGTGGGACAGGAACAGATGGACGGGCAGGCCGGTGGCGTCGGCCACCATGCGTCCGGTGGCGTTTGTGGCGCAGACGGAATGCTTGGACAGCACCCCGCAATAGGCGGTACAGAACTGCACCATCAGGTCTTGCTTTTTCGTGTGGCTCATAATGGCGATATTCATGGTGGCGAAACCTCCTTGATCGTGATAGACGGCGTGATGTGGCGTTCAGCGGATGCGCATGATGGGGACGCGGCGGCCCATCAGCCGCCAGGCGATGTTTCGGCAGGCCATGGCCGCGCCCTTTCGGCCCTGGCTGGTGAGGGGGATGCCCCGGTTGGCGCACAGCATGACCTGGGCGTCCTCGGGGATGACCCCGATCAGGGGCAGTCCGGCGGTGTTCATGGCGTCGTCGATGGTGGTGCGCAGCTTGCGCAGCAGCTTGGGCTGGATGCGGTTCATCACCAGATGGACCTGGGGCAGCCAGTCCAGCTCGGCCACCACCCGCTGGGCGTCCCGCAGGGAGGAGGCGTCGTTGGTGGCCACCACTAGGGCCCGGTCCGCCCCGCACACGGCATACTGAAAGCCGGGACCCAGTCCGGCGGGGGCGTCGATGAGGATGTAGTCATACAGCGTCCGGGCGGCGGACAGCATAGAGCGCACCCGATAGGGGCTCAGGCTGGGGGGGAGGGACATGGGAGCAGTAAGTAAAGACAGCTCCTTCAGGTCCGGGTGGCGCACGGCGGCCCGGGACAGGGTGCAGCGGCCCAGGGCCACGTCGGCAAAGTCCATCAGGGCCCGGTCGCTCAGGCCGAGGGAGATGTCCAGATTCCGCAGACCGATGTCCATGTCGATGCACAATACCCGCTGCCCGGCCATAGCCAGGGCGGCGGCCACGCCGCCGGTGACGGAGGTTTTGCCCGTGCCTCCCTTGCCAGAAGCCACGGCGATGACGATACCCATGAAAAACCTCCTATCACACCAAATAAAAGTGTATCACAAATCTGTTTCGCGTCAATGGTTTTCAGACAAAAATTTGTCGAATGCCGGGGAAAAACCAAAAACCCAGGGGAACTTTCCACAAAAATGCGGAAAAATGTGGACAAAATCCCACGTCACAGGGGCGCTTTTTGGATCTTGGCCCATCGGCGGGGGTAGCCCTTCAGGGTGGGGGCCACCTTTTCCACAATGACCAGCCGGTGTGTGACGTCTGCGCCGGGGATGGCGTAGTCCTTCACGTCCCGCACTCTGCCGCCCAGCAGCTTGATGGCGTGGGCGGCCTGGTCCAGCTCCTGGTCGCTGTCCACCGACTTCATGGACAGGAAGCGGCCCCCCACCTTCACAAAGGGCAGGCACAGCTCGCTGAGAAGCCGCAGATCGGCCACGGCCCGGGCGGTGACCAGGTCGAAGGAGTCCCGCATGGACTTCTCCAGGGCCTTTTCCTCCGCCCGGCCTTGAATAGCCCGGACGCCGGTCAGTCCCAGCTGGGCGGAGACCTCATTCAGCCAGTCCACCCGCTTGTTCAGGCTGTCCAGCAAGGTCACATCCAACTGGGGCAGCAAAATCTTCAGGGGCAGGCCGGGAAAGCCCGCCCCGGTGCCCACGTCCAGCAGGGTGCGGGCGCCGGTCAGGTCGGCGCAGGGGAGCAGGGCGGCGCAGTCCAGCATGTGCAGCCGGGCCACCCCCGCCTCATCCCGGATGGCGGTGAGGTTCATCACCTGGTTTTTTTCCAGCAGCAGGCGGCCATATTCCGCTAATTTTTCTGCGGCGTCAGGGGGGACGGAGCCCGTCAGCCCCAGGGCCTCCAGGCCGGAGGAGATCAGTTCTTTCATAGTATAACCTCAAAAATTGCTCATCAGACCCAGCAGGCCGATGGGCAGGGTGAAGGCGGCCAGACAGAAGCACAGCAGGCTCAGCCCAAAGGCCAGCCCCCGGCGGGGGTGGCCGGTGGAGTGCCAGCTGACTAAAATCAGCGCCCCCAGGCCGATCAGCCCGGGCACGGTGAGCAGGGGGGCCAGGTTGCCAAGCATCCTGCCGGTGTAGAAATAGAAGGTGGTGAGACACAGCAGAATGACCATGTACACGATGCCGATCCAGGCCATGGTGCGCTTCACCGGGGAGGCGGGGACATAGGGCTCCTGCTGGTCCTGGTTCAGGTCGTCAGGGCGGTCAGGCTGGGGCTTTTGCTGAGAATTGGGTTGGTTGGCTTTGGCCATAGGGCCTCCTTTCCGTGGCGGCGGCTTACTTGTTCTGCTCCTTCAGCAGGTCGCGGATCTCCATGAGCAGCTTCTCCTGGGCGGAGGGCTCGGGGGGAGCGGCAGGGGCCTCCTCCTCCTTCTTCTTGGCCAGGGCGGCGGCCTTGTCGTGGAAGGTGTTGATGGCCTTTATCATGGTGAACACCACCAGGGCCATGATGAGGAAGTTCAGGATGGCGTTGATGAAGTTGCCATAGGTGATCACCGCCCCGCCCACGGTGACGGACAGGTCGGCAAAGGACACCTCGCTGGTGAAGATGCCCAGGATGGGCATGATGATGTCGGCGGTGAGGGAGTCAGCAATGGCCTTGAATGCGCCGCCGATGATGACGCCGACGGCCATGTCCATCACATTGCCCCGGGCGATGAAGGTCTTGAACTCGTTGATAAACTTTTTCATAGCAGGGATCATCTCCGATCAGAACATTGTTTTTTCGCGCGGCAAAAAATGGGAAGATGCTCCATCTCCATGACCCGCCCCCGGAAACCATTGGGCCCCAAGGGTTTCCGTGCTTGACCGCTCTGGAGCCGTTTTCAGGGGCCAAAATGACCCAAGATAGGGTCGGCGGCAGCGTGAGCGGCTGGAGACGGGTAAAACGTTCTGTAATAATTTGATGAAATATTACAGATTTAAATAAAGCGAGAAATTTTCCACATTTGGAGCGGGAGATGGGGAAAGCGGGGGAGGGGAGGGACGAGGGTAAGTATTGTGGGTGCGGTGGTCGTCGAGCGGGCGGACACAGAGGTCCGCCCCTACAGACAACCTACGTGACACGCCGTAGGGGACGACCTCTGTGTCGGCCCGTCGTTGGCGTATGCACCTCCGTGGTTCCCCTCATCCGTCACGGGCTTCGCCCGCGCCACCTTCCCCCGAGAGGAAGGCATTGGACGGGATACTTACTTCTTAGGCACCAGCACCTTGGTGCCGCCCATGTAGGGCCACAGGACCTCGGGGATGGTGACGGAGCCGTCGGCCTGGAGGTTGTTCTCCAGGAAGGCGATGAGCATACGGGGGGGAGCCACCACGGTGTTGTTCAGGGTGTGGGGCAGATACATCTTGCCGTCCTCGCCCTTCACGCGCATCTTCAGGCGGCGGGCCTGGGCGTCGCCCAGGTTGGAGCAGGAGCACACCTCGAAATACTTCTGCTGGCGGGGGGACCAGGCCTCGATGTCGCAGGACTTCACCTTCAGGTCAGCCAGGTCGCCGGAGCAGCACTCCAGCTGGCGGACGGGGATGTCCAGGCTGCGGAACAGCTCCACGGAATACTGCCACATCTGGTCATACCACTTCATGGAGTCCTCGGGCTTGCAGACCACGATCATCTCCTGCTTCTCGAACTGGTGGATGCGGTAGACGCCCCGCTCCTCGATGCCGTGGGCGCCCTTCTCCTTGCGGAAGCAGGGGGAGTAGGAGGTGAGGGTCTGGGGCAGGGTGGCCTCGGGGATGATCTGGTCGATGAACTTGCCGATCATGGAGTGCTCGCTGGTACCGATGAGGTACAGGTCCTCGCCCTCGATCTTATACATCATGGCCTCCATGTCGGTCTGGGACATGACGCCCTCGACGACATTGCCGTGGATCATGAAGGGGGGGATGCAGAAGGTGAAACCCTTGTTGATCATAAAGTCACGGGCATAGGCCAGCACCGCCTCGTGGAGCCGGGCGATGTCGCCCATCAGGTAATAGAAGCCGTTGCCGGAGACACGGCCGGCGGCGTCCATGTCGATGCCGTTGAAGGACTCCATGATCTGGGTGTGGTAGGGGATCTCAAAATCGGGGGTGACGGGCTCGCCGAAGCGCTGGACCTCCACGTTGGCGGAGTCGTCGGGGCCGATGGGCACGGAGGGGTCGATGATGTTGGGGATCTGGAGCATGATGTGGCGGATCTGGGCGGCCAGCTCGGTCTCCTTGGCCTCCAGCTGGGCCAGCCGGTCGGCGTTGGCCTTCACCTTGGCCTTGGCGGCCTCGGCCTCAGCCAGCTTGCTGGGGTCCTTCTTGGCCTGGCCCATCAGCATGCCCACCTGCTTGGACAGGGTGTTCCGCTGGGCCCGCAGGTCGTTGGCCTCGTTCACCGCGGCGCGGTTCTCCTCGTCCAGCGCCAGCACCTGGTCCACCAGGGGCAGCTTGGCGTCCTGAAACTTCTTCTTGATGTTCTCCTTAACGGCTTCGGGATTCTCCCGGACAAATTTCATATCCAGCATCGTTGATTTCTCCTTAATATATTGAAGTTTAAGAATCTGCGGGGTAGGGGGGAGGGGAGTGCATGTTCGCGGGCCACCCTCATCCGTCATGGCTTCGCCATGCCACCTTCCCCCTGGAAGGGGGAAGGCTTTAGACGGGCGATTTTAGCCTTCCCCACCCAGGGGGGAAGGTGCCCCGAAGGGGCGGATGAGGGGGACCACCGGTAGTGCATCCGCCATCGGCGGGCGGACAAAGGCCGCCCCTACACGGGAATACCGATGGTTTTCGTAGGGGCGGCTATCAGCCGCCCGGGATACCCGGCACGTTGACGGCGGGCGGATGATATCCGCCCCTACGATCTGTCTGTCGAAATACGCCGTAGGGGCGGCCTTTGTCCGCCCGTTGTGGGACAGGTTTCACGTGAAACATCCCATCAATGCAGGGCGTTATAGATCTCCTCATACCGGTGATAGGGGGAGAAGCGGCCATTTTTGGTGGCGCTCTCCTGGGGGAGGTAGTTCTTCAGGGGGTCGCCGTCGCCGGTGTCCTCCAGATGGCGCATCAGGGTGCGGCACAGGGAATACTTGCCCCGGACATAGGCCTCGTCCACCTGCCAGAACCAGTCCAGAGCCTGGGCCGAGCGCTGCTGCCACTCCACGGTGTCCTGGGATGCGGCCAGGTCCTGCTCCAGCTGCTGCTTTTCCTGTTCCAGGTTAGATATCTGGGTCTCCAGATGGTCCATGGACTGTTTCAGATATTCGTTCTCCTGATACAGGTTGTCCAGAGACTGGACGGCGGAGATAGACTGTTGCTGCAATTGGTTCAGCTTGTCGTTGGACTGCTGCTGCAAAATGTCGTTCTGGCGGCGCTCCATCATAAAGGTGTACAGCAGCAGGACAAAGGCGGCGGCAAACAGGATGGTGATATACTGGAACACCGACTTCTGCCGGTGCTTGTGGGAGTGCTCCGGCTTTTTCTCCGGTTCCGGTTTTGATTCCTGCTCCGGGGCAGGGGAGAGGGGCTGCTTTTCTTCGCTCACAGGGGTTCCACCTCCCCATTATGCTGCTGGAGCAGGGCCAGCAGGCTCTCTAAGTCTTGGTCGTCGTAATACTCCAGCTGGATGCGGCCCTTTTTCCCCTTGTGGGAGATGGTGACTTTCCGGCCCAAGGAGCTGGACAGGCTCTTCTCCACCTCGCCCAGATAGAGGGCCAGGTCGGGGCGGCCATCGGGCTCTTTGGGGGGCTTTTCCCCCTTTTGCAGGGCCTTGATGAGGGCCTCGGTCTGGCGGACGGACAGCTGGTGCTCCACCACCTGCTGGGCGGCCTGGCGCTGCAGATCGGCGGTGGGGGCGGACAGAATGGCCCTGGCGTGTCCGGCGGACAGCTGTTCCTCCTCCACCAGGGCCAGCACCTCCTCAGGCAGGGCCAGCAGACGGAGCATGTTGGTGATGGCCGGGCGGGACTTGCCCATGCGCTGGGCCACCTGCTCCTGGGTCAGGCCATAGTCCTGCATCAGCACCTGATAGCCCTGGGCCTCCTCCACCGGGTTCAGGTCCTCCCGCTGAAGGTTTTCGATCAGGCCAAGCTCCATGACCTTCCGGTCATCCGCCGCGATGATGACGGCGGGGACCTGGTCCAGTCCGGCGGCCTTGGCCGCCCGCCACCGCCGCTCTCCGGCGATGATCTGATAATAGCCCGAGGACAGCCGCCGCACCGTCAGGGGCTGGATGACCCCGTGGACCCGGATAGACTCGGCCAGATCGGCCAGTGACTCCGGGTCAAAGCGCTTTCGCGGCTGATTCAGGCCGGGCTCCACCTGAGAGATGGGCAGCGAGACGGAGCCCTCCCCCTGGGCGGGCAGGTCTGGGTCGCCGAACAGGGCGTCCAGCCCCCGGCCCAGGCCGGTCTCAATTTTTCGTTTTGCCATATCAAACCTCGATTTCTTTCCAGTTTCCCAATTATTTGTGTCACCCACCCCTGCGGGGTGGGGACACAGGCGTAAATTGGGCCTAATTCTTATCGTGGATGGCGATCATCTCCTGGGCCAGGGCGGTGTAGGCATCCGCCCCCCGGGAGAAGGGGTCGTATGCGGTGACGGGTTTGCCGTGGCTGGGGGCCTCGGACAGGCGGACGTTCCGGGGGATCACCGTGGCGTATACCTGGCCGGGGAAGTGGCGCTTCACCTCCGCCGCCACCTGGAGGGACAGGTTGGTGCGGCTGTCGAACATGGTCAGCAGCACGCCCTCCAGGGCCAGACCGGGGTTCATCTTCCGCTTTACCAGCCGGACGGTGGCCAGCAGATCGCTGAGTCCCTCCAGGGCGTAATACTCACACTGCACCGGCACCAGCAGAGAACCGGCGGCGCACAGGGCGTTCACCGTGAGCATCTCCAGGGAGGGGGGGCAGTCGATGAGGATGTAGTCATACCGGGGGGAGAGGACGTCCAGGGCCTGCTTCAGCAGGGTCTCCCGGTGGTCGATGCCGATCATCTCCACCCCCGCACCGGCCAGGGCCTTGTTAGAGGGGAGCACGTCCCCATATTTGGTGGACACCACCGCCCGCTCCACATCCGCGCCGTTGATGAGCACGTCGTAGATGTTGGGGGACGCGCCGTTTTTATCCACGCCCAGGCCGGAGGTGGCGTTGGCCTGGGGGTCGAAATCGCACAGCAGCACCCGCTTCCCCTGGGCACAGAGGGTGGCTGTCAGGTTGACGGTGGTGGTGGTTTTGCCCACGCCGCCCTTTTGGTTGACCACTGCGATGATTCTGGCCATGTTTTGCCTCCTAAATTCGGAAAGGGTCTTACCTTATATAAATACAGAAAGCAGCAAGCATTTACATAAGGTCGGTTGCAGTATCCCATTATAACAATCGCCGCCGGGTATTTCAACCGTTTTGCCCGCCTTTTTCGTCCCTAGGCAGGAAAAAGCCGGAATTTTCTCGCCGTGAAACAAAAAATCAGCGAAAAACGGCCATGTTTCACGTGAAACATGGGTTACCTGTATACAGATGGTACAAAAATAAAATGTAGCTGTATACAGCCTAAAGGGGAAAATCCGCCCAAACCTACCCCCATCCGGCCCAGCCCAAGGGTTTTGTTGCAATTGCCCCGGCTTTGGTGTAGAATAATGCCACTTAACCAAGCGAAGAAGGGAGCGCACCCCCAATGACCTATACCATGGAGCAGTATGAAGAGAGCGCCCAGGCCATCCGGGCGCGGTTGAAGGGCTTTGTCCCCAAGGTGGCCATGGTCCTGGGCTCCGGCCTGGGCTTTTTGGGCGACCAGGTGGAGGACCCCATCGCCATCGACTATCACGACATCCCCCACTTTAAGACGTCCACCGCCCCCGGCCACAAGGGCCGCCTGGTGTGCGGTATGCTGGACGGCCAGCGGGTGGCGGTGATGCAGGGCCGGATGCACCACTACGAGGGCTATTCCTATGAGGAGGTGTCCTACGCCGTGCGGGTGCTGCGCCTGCTGGGCTGCGACACGCTGGTGGTCACCAACGCCGCCGGGTGCGTCCGCCAGGACTGGCACGCCGGAGAGCTGATGCTCATCACCGACCAGATCAAGATGTTCTCCCCGTCCCCTCTGCGGGGAGAGAACCTGCCCCAGTTCGGCCCCCGCTTCCCCGACGCCTCTCACCTCTATAGCCCCCGCTTACAGCAGCTGGCCCGGGACGCCGCCCGGGAGCTGGGGCTGACCCTGCGGGAGGGCATCTACTTCTATTGCTACGGCCCCCAGTACGAGACCCCTGCCGAGATCCGGGCCGCCCGGATATTAGGGGGCGACGCCGTGGGCATGTCCACCGCGCCGGAGGTCATCGTGGCCGCCCACTGCGGCATGGAGGTGCTGGGCCTGACCCTGCTGTCCAACATGGCCGCGGGCATCCTGGACCAGCCCCTGTCCGAGCAGGAGGTCTTGGATGCCGCCGAGGCCGCCCGGGAGACCTTCTCCGGCCTGGTCCGGGCCTGCCTTCCCAAGCTCTGATTTTTTGATTTTTTGCCGCTGTTTGGAGGTTTTTATGTCCATTCTCTTTGAACACGTCACCGCCGTGACCATGGACCCCGCCGCCCCTGTGCTGCACGACGCCTTTGTGCTGGTGGAGGGCACGGCCATCGCTCAGGTGGGCCAGACCCGCCCCCAGGGGCAGTTTGACCGGGTGGTGGACTGCACCGGAAAGGTGATGATGCCCGGTCTCATCAACGCCCACACCCACCTGCCCATGACCCTGATGCGGGGCTATGGCGGGGGCCACGATCTTCAGCACTGGCTGAACGACTATATCTTCCCCGCCGAGGACAAGCTGGACAGCGCCAGCGTCCGGGCGGGCACCCTGCTGGCCCTGGCCGAGCTCATCGCCGGGGGCGTGACCTGCGTGGCCGACATGTATTACTTCTGCCCGGACATCGCCCAGGCGGTGGCGGACAGCGGCATCAGCGCCAACATCAGCCGGTCTGTCACCTGTTTTGCTCCGGTGGACGACCCGGAAAATTACTACGCCTGCCGGGAGCTGCGGGAGCTGGAGGAGCAGTGGAACGGCTTTGACCATGGCCGCATCCGGGTGGACGCCTCGGTCCACGCCGAGTATACCTCTTTTGCCACCCCCAACATGTGGGAGTATCTGGGCCGCTATGCCGCCGACCACAAGCTGGGGATGCAGGTCCACCTGTCCGAGACCCGGTCAGAGCATCTGGAGTGCATGGCCCGCCACGGGGGCAAGACCCCCTTCGCCGTGCTGGATGACTATGGCGTGTGGCAAAGCGGCGGCCTGGCCGCCCACTGCGTGTGGGTCAGCCGGGACGACATGGAGGGTATGGTCCGCCGGGGCGTCACCGCCGTCCACAACCCCGTGTCCAACCTGAAGCTGGCCTCCGGCGTGGCCCCCGTGCCCCGCCTGCTGGAAGCCGGGGTGAACGTGGCCCTGGGCACCGACGGGGTGGCCTCTAACAACAGCCACGACATGTTCGAGGAGATCAAGCTGGCCGCCCTGCTCCACAAGGGGGTCTCCCGCGACCCCACGGCGGTGTCCGCCCGCCAGGCCCTGGAGATGGCCACCATCAACGGGGCGCGCGCCCTGGGCCGGAACACCGGCTGCATCGCCCCCGGGCGGGACGCCGACCTCATTCTGCTGGACTTCACCCACCCCGGCCTGACCCCCTGCCACGACCCGGAGGAGAACCTGGTGTACTCCGCCCACGGCAGCGACGTGGTGATGAATATGGCCCTGGGCAAGGTCATATATGAAAATGGGTCCTTCCTCACCCTGGACCTGAAGGACATCCGGGCCAGGCTGAAGGACTATGCCCTGCCCCGCATCTTCGGCTGACAGCCGCCAAACGCGCCGGCCCCCCGGCGGAAGGAGAGATATCCATGGCCCAACGTGACCCGGCCCCCAAGCGGGTGGCCCAAACGCAGAAGCAGAACAGCTTCTTCGGCGGCGCGGCGATCTTAGCCGCCGGCATCCTCATCGTCAAGCTCATCGGCATGTTCTATAAGATCCCCCTCATCAACATCATCGGGGAGGCGGGGGCTGCCGACTTCAACAACGCCTATAACATCTACGCCGTGCTGCTCACCGTGTCCACGGCGGGCCTGCCCGTGGCCGTGTCCAAGCTGGTCAGCGAGGCCAACGCCCTGAACCGGCGCAACCAGGTCCGGCGGACCTTCCGCCTGGCTCTGGTGCTGTTTCTCACCCTGGGGCTCATCTCCTTTTTGGTGATGTTCTTCCGGGCGGATGCCCTGGCCGGGATGATGAACGACAGCAAGGCCGCCGCCGGTATCCGCGCCCTGGCCCCCGCCGTGGTGTGCGTGGGCTGTCTGGCCGCCCTGCGGGGCTATTCCCAGGGCCACAGCAACATGGCCCCCACCTCCGTCTCCCAGATCATCGAGGCGTTATGTAAACTTGTGGTGGGCTTGGGCCTGGCCTTCTGGCTGGTGAAGCAGGGCAAGGACCCGGACGTGGCCGCCGCCGGAGCCATCACCGGCGTCACCGTGGGCACCGTGGTCGCTTTGATTTATATGGTCCTAGACTTCTTCCTGTCCCGGGGCCGTGAGGATACCCACGGGACGGACCGCCCCGACAGCGCCGGGAGCATCCTGGCCAATATCTTAAAGATCGCCGTGCCCATCACCCTCAGCTCGTCCATGGTGGGCATCGTCACCGTCATCGACTCCTCCCTGGTGCAGGGCCAGCTGCAAAGCGCCCTGAACCTGACGGAGAAGGCCAGCCGGACCCTGTACGGCAACTACTCCGGCGCCCTGAATATCTATAACCTGCCCACCTCCCTCATGGCGGCCATCACC
Organism: uncultured Eubacteriales bacterium; assembly: GCA_900549405.1. GTDB lineage: Bacteria > Bacillota > Clostridia > Oscillospirales > Oscillospiraceae > Lawsonibacter. The sequence goes on from URNZ01000011.1 coordinate 11,035, forward strand.
GCCTCGGTCATCCCGGCGGTGTCCGCCGCCCTGGCCCGGCGGGACCGGAGAGGGGCGGCCCGGATCACCGGCTCGGCCCTGCGCATCACCGCCCTGCTGTCCTTCCCCATGGGGGTGGGCCTGTTCGTGCTGGGCACCCCCATCATCCGCCTGCTGTTCCCCAGCCTGAATGTGGAGGTGGCCGGACCCCTGCTGTCCACCCTGGGCGTGGCAACCCCCTTTGTGTGCATGGTGCTGGTGTGCAACTCTGTTTTACAGGCCCACGGCTTTATCAACCTGCCCGTCATCGTCATGGTGCTGGGCGGCATCGTGAAGATCGTGAACAACTATAACTTAGTGGGGGCCATCGGCATCGCCGGAGCCCCTGTGGGCAACATCCTCTGCTTCGGCCTGGCCCTGGTGCTGGACCTGGTGGTCATCACCCGGGTCATCCCCAACCGGCCCCGGCTGCTGCCCATCTTTATAAAACCCGCCATCGCCTCCGCCATCATGGGCGGGGCGGCCTGGGCGGTATACGGCCTGCTGTCCCGCGTCCTGACCGCTGAGCAGGTAAACGAGGCGGGGGAGACCATCCGCGTGGTCAGCCGCATGGGCAACGCCCTGGGCATCTTCCTGGCCATCGCCGTGGCCGGGGTGGTCTATCTGGTGCTGGTGGTGGCCATCCGGGCCATCTCCAAGGACGACCTGGCCCTGATGCCCAAGGGGGATAAGCTGGCCCGGCTGCTGCGTCTGTAACGAACAAACGGGGCCGTGGGAACAAAAACCCGCGGTTTTCCCGGTTTTACGCCAAGAAAAACCAAAAATATCTTGATAAGGAAGCGAAACTGTGGTAGATTTTGAATGCAAGTCTCATTACGGCATCCAGGACCTGCTCCGCATCATGGAGCTGCTGCGCAGTCCCGAGGGCTGCCCCTGGGACCGGGCCCAGACCCACCAGTCCATCCGCCGGAACATGCTGGAGGAGGCCTATGAGGCCGCCGAGGCCATCGACGAAAACGACCCCGTCCACCTGAAGGAGGAGCTTGGCGACGTACTGCTTCAGGTGGTCTTTCACGCCAGAATGGCCCAGGAGGCCGGCTGGTTCGACTTTGACGACGTGGTGGACGGGGTGGCCCAAAAGCTGGTCTTCCGCCACCCCTATGTCTTTGGAGACGGCAAAGCCGCCGACGCCGACGGGGCTTTAAACGCCTGGGAGAGCCAGAAGCGCCGGGAGAAGGACCAGCGCACCACCGCCGACGCCCTGGACGCGGTGGCCCGCTCCCTGCCCGCCCTGATGCGGGCGGAGAAGATCCAGGAAAAGGCCCGGAAAGCGGGCTTTGACTGGGACTGTGTCGGTCCCATGCTGGACAAAATAACCGAGGAGACCCAGGAGCTGCGCCAGGCTGTGGACGAGCACAGCAACATCGAGGAGGAGTTGGGCGACCTGCTCTTCGTCACCGCCAAGGCCGGGCGCTTTCTGGGCCTGGACAACGAGCTGGCCCTCCACGCCGCCTGCGACAAATTCATCCGCCGCTTCCGCACCGTGGAGCAGCTGGCGGACAAGCCCCTGGACCAGCTGGACGTCCCCGCCCTGGAGGACCTCTGGCGGCAGGCCAAGGCCAAGGAGCGCCAGGAACAGGCCCAGGGCTAAATTCACGACGCTTAGAATTCTCCCTTTGGGCGGATGATAAGTATATAACGACACGCGCCGCCACGGCGCTGTCCCACATGCACAGGAGGAAAAACGACTATGAATAAGACTGAACTTATTGCCGCTGTTGCCGAGAAGGCGGAGCTCTCCAAGAAGGACGCCGAGGCCGCCATCACTGCCATGGTGGACGCCATCACCGAGGCCCTGAGCCAGGAGGAGAAGGTCCAGCTGGTGGGCTTTGGCTCCTTCGAGGTGAAGGTCCGCGCCGAGCGCCTGGGCCGCAACCCCAAGACCAAGGAGGAGATCCACATCCCCGCCTCCAAGACCCCCGTGTTCAAGGCCGGCAAGGCCCTGAAGGACGCTGTCAAGTAATCAAAAACAAAAAACGGGGACGCAGAGAAAGCGTTCCCGTTTTTGTTATCATCAAGGACCAAGAAAAACCTTCCCCCTCCCAGGGGGAAGGTGCCCCCACAGGGGGCGGATGAGGGTGGGTATCGTCAATGCGGTGGTCATCGTGGGCGGACACAGAGGTCCGCCCCTACGGCATGTTACGATGGCTCTTGTAGGGGCGGACCTCCGTGTCCGCCCGTCGTTGGCGTATGCACCCCCGTGGTCCCCCTCATCCGTCATGGCTTCGCCATGCCACCTTCCCCCCTGTGGGGGGAAGGCTTTGATATGCACAACAGAAAGGAGCAAACAACATGCGACTGGACAAATGGCTGAAGGTCTCCCGGCTGATCAAGCGGCGCACGGTGGCCAACGAGGCCTGTGACAACGCCCGGGTGACGGCCAATGGCCGGGCGGTGAAGGCCAGCTATGACGTGAAGGTGGGCGATGTGCTGGAGCTGCGCTTCGGCGAGCGCACCGTGAAGGTAGAGGTGCTGGTGGTGGCGGACAACGTGGGCAAGAACGACGCCTCCGCCATGTATCAGGAGGTGCTGTGAGCCGCCCCCGCCGCTTTACGGCCCTGGCGGCCCTGGCCGTTGTGACGGCCCTGGTGCTGGCCCTGCCCGGCTGCGGGAAGCAGACGGTGCAGGAGTCTGCCCAGCTGCTGACCATGGACACGGTGATGACCCTCACCGTCTATGGCACGGACAAAGCCGCCTGTCAGGCCGTGCTGCAACAGAGCCAGGACAGGCTCTATGACCTGGACCGCCGCCTGTCCGCCACGGGGTCAGACGGCAGCGACATCTATGCCCTGAACCACGCCGGGGGCAGGCCCGTGGCCCTGACCGGGGACACCGCCCAGCTGCTGGGCAAGGCTCTGGACCTGTGCGCCATGACCGATGGGGCCCTGGACCTCACCGCCTATTCCGCAGTGGAGGCATGGGGCTTCACCGGCGGCGACTACCGGGTGCCCGCTCAGTCCGAATTGGACGCCCTGGCGGCTAAGATCGACTATACTCAGGTGAAGCTGGACCGGGACTCCAGCCAGGCCAGCCTGCCTGACGGCATGGCGCTGGACCTGGGCGCAGTGGCCAAGGGCTGGGCGGGGGATATCCTCTCCCAGCTGGTGCGGGACGCCGACGGGGTGGACGGGGCCCTTTTGAACCTGGGCCAGAGCACCATCCAGACCGTGGGGGCCAAGCCAGACGGCTCGCCCTGGCGCATCGGCATCCAGGACCCCCAGGGGGAGGGCACCGCCCTGGCGGAGCTGAAACAGGAGCAGTCCGGCGGCTCTGAGAGTACCTCCCAGACGGCGGACCAGCCCGACTACCTGGGCGTGCTGGAGCTGACTGACCAGGCCATGAGCACCTCCGGGGGCTATCAGCGCTGCTTCCTCCAGGACGGGCAGATCTACTGGCACATCTTAGACCCCAACACCGCCGCCCCCGCCCGGTCCGGCCTGGCCTCCGTCACCGTGGTGTCAGACAGCGGCCTGCTGTGCGACGGCCTGTCCACCGCCCTGTTCGTCATGGGCCTGGACCGGGGCGTTCAGTTCTGGCAGACCTGGCGGGACCACGATGACGTGCGCTTTGAGTGCATCTTCATCACCGACGACGGCTCCGTCTACCTCACCCCCGGCCTGGCGGACGCGTTTACCCTGGCCGACGGCCAGAGCCGGGAGGTGACCGTGCTGTCATGACCCGGCCTGTAAAGCTCACCCTGGCGGCTTTGATACTGGTCTGCGCCGGTTCTGTCGCCTATCTGCTCCTGGCCCCCGGCCAGACGGACCACCCGGTGGCGACGATCACCCTGGACGGGGAGGTTCTGGACGAGATCGACCTGACGGAGGTGCAGAGCGCTTATTCCTTCACCGTCACGGGGAAGGACGGCCTGACCAACACGGTTCTGGTGGAGCCGGGGCGTATCCGGGTGGAGAGGGCCGACTGCCCCGACCAGATCTGCGTCCACCAGGGCTATATCTCCGACGGCAGCCAGCCCATCGTCTGCCTGCCCAACCGGCTCATCATTCAGATACAGGGGGGAGGGGACGCCCTTGACGCCGCAGCGGGATAACAAAAAGCAGGGCGGCACCGCCCGCCTGACCCGGCTGGCCCTGCTCACTGCCATCGCCCTGACCATCTTCATGGCGGAGGCCCAGCTGCCCACGCTGGTGCCCATCCAGGGGGTGAAGCTGGGTCTGGCCAACATCGTCACGGTGTACGCCGTCTTCGCTCTGGGACCGGGGGACGCCCTGCTCATCCTTCTGTCCCGGGTGTTTTTGGGGGCGGTGTTCTCCGGCCAGATGATGACCCTGTTCTATTCCCTGGGGGGCGGGCTGCTGGCGTGGCTCATCATGTGCCTGCTCCGCCCGGTTTTCCACAAAGAGCACCTGTGGCTGTGCAGTCCCGTGGCCGCCCTGTTTCACAACCTGGGCCAGCTGCTGGTGGCCGCCGCCATCATGCGCACCTGGGCCGTGCTGGCCTATCTGCCCTATCTGGCCCTGTCCGGGGTCATCACCGGCCTGTTCACCGGCCTGTGTACCCAATTTCTCATGGCCCGCTTAGAAAAGCTGCATTAAAAAACTTTCCACAATTCCCGCCGGAATTGTGGAAAGTTTTTTCGTTTCTATTTGGTTTGCTTCACTTTTGCCCCAGCTTACCCAGCAGAAGGGCCGCGCCGCTGCGGGGGGGCAGGGTGATCTGGACCCCCTCGTCCTCCTCCAGGGGGGCGAGCGCGGGGGAACCCACCAGAACGCTGGCGGTGTTCCCCGGCAGGGGCAGGGTGACGGGGCCGTCCCCCGCGTTGCAGACGCAGAGAATTTCCTCCCCGTCGTCCGCCCGGGCGAAGGCCAGCAGGGGGCCCTCCGCCGCCACGTATCGGATGGTGCCCCGGCGCAGGGCGGGGTGGGTCTTCCGCAGGGCCCCAAGCTGCTTAAACCAGTCCAGCAACTCCCCGTCCTCGTGACCCCAGGGGTAGGTGCGGCGGTTGAAGGGGTCCTCAAAGCCCTCCATGCCCGCCTCGTCCCCATAGTAGACGGTGGGGGAGCCGGGGAAGCAGAACAGCAGCAGGGCTGCGGCCCGCAGGCGCTCTTTCGCTAGCCGCAGGGCGTCCCCCTCCAGGCGGAAGTTGGCCCGCCAGTCCCGGGACTGGTCCCGGCGCTCGCCCCCGGCACCAAGCAGGGTGAGGATACGGGGGGTGTCGTGGGTGCCCAGGGAGTTCATGGCGGAGTAGAAGGCGAAGGGGGGATAGTTCTCCCGGATGGTCTCCATGCCGCTGACAAAGTCCTCCGCCTTGCCCCCGGAGAAATAGCTTAAAATGGCGCTGCGCAGGGGATAGTTCATCAGCCCGTCGCAGTGGCCGCCCAGGATGTGCTTGCGCCGCACGCCGTAGGCCACCTTGGTGGAGCCGTCCTCCCACACCTCGCCGATGACCACCGCCGAGGGCTTCTCTGCCCGGGCGGCGGCGTGGATGCCGGCCACAAAGTCGTCGGGCAGCTCGTCGGCCACGTCCAGCCGCCAGCCGTCCGCCCCCGCCCGCAGCCACCGGCGGACCACGCTGTCCTCGTCCCCGAAGATGAACCGGCGATAGCTGGGGTCGGACTCATTCACGGCGGGCAGGGAATAGATACCCCACCAGCTCTCATACTGGTCGGGCCAGCGGATGAACTGGAACCAGCTGCGATAGGGGGAGTCCCAGCTCTGGCAGGCCCCCACGTCGGGATAGAAGCCGTCGCCGTTAAAATACCGGCTGACAAAGCCCGTGTGGTTGAACACCCCGTCCAGCATCACCCGCATGCCCCGCTTGTGGGCCTCGTCGCACAGACGGGAGAAGTCCTCGTTGCAGCCCAGCATGGGGTCGATGCGGTCATAGTCCGCCGTGCCATAGCGGTGGTTCTCCGCCGCCTCGAAAATGGGGTTGAAGTACAGGGTCTCCACCCCCAGCTCCTTCAGCTCGTCCAGCTTGCTGATGACCCCCTGAAAGTCCCCGCCGAAGAAGTCCCGGTTGCGGATCTCCCCGTGCTCGTCCGGGCGGTAGACCGGCTCGTCCTCCCAGTTCTGGTGGACGGTGCGGCCCCCCACCAGCCCCGTGGGGTCAGGGATACGGCTGCGGCAGAAGCGGTCGGGGAAGATCTGATAGGTCATGCCCTCCCCGAACCAGGTGGGGACGGCCTCCTCCCCCTGATAGACGGTGAGCTGATAGGGCCCCAGCTCCGCCCGGCGGCCATCCAGGCCCTCCAGCACAAAGGAGTACCAGACCAGGCCCACATAAGTGCCCACGTCCAGGGTCCCCCGGAACTGGTCCACCCCCAGCTGGCTGTCCACCCAGGGGAGGGGGATAATTTGCTCCTCGTTGTTCCGGCTCTCGAACCGGGCGGTGAGCCGTCCCCGGGAAAATCCCCCCGCCCGGGGGGGACGGAGGGTAAAGCAGACCACAGTCCCCGAGGGGACCGCGCCGTATGGGTTTTTAAAATTCAGGTCCCGGGGATCAAAAATAGCCGGGTCGGTCATAGGGCATCTCTCCAAAGTAGAATACGAGCCTTCCCCCAGGGGAAGGCAAATTTTGATTCAATGATACTGATAACTCCCCCCGCCGATGAATTCCCGTAGCAGGGAGTCGGGGGCGACCAGGTTGGGGTCGATGGGATCGAACCAGTGGAAGGCGTCGATGAGCTCCAGCAGCTCGTCGTGGCGGGGGTTTTCCTCCGGCACAGCCCGGAGGAGGGGGGCGGCGTAGTTGGCCATCACCGACACCTCATAGGGCAGGGAGGAGTCGAACACGATGTCCGCCCGGTTTTTATAGGGGGAGATGTACAGCTTCTCCCCCCGGCGCACATTGGCCCACAGCTTCAGGGTGTCGGCCACCCCGGCCCCCCGGAAGCTATAGTCCCGCACCGCACGGCGGACCAGGCGCATCCAGGTGCCCTTAAAGCGCAGGGCGGAGCCCTCGTTCACGTTGGACCGGGCGGAGATATACAGCTTGGCGGCCTCCGGGTGCCGCCCGGCGATGTCGTCGTTCAGGGCGTGGATGCCCTCGAAGATGACGATCTCGTTCTTCTCCAGCTTCAGGGGGGTGCCCAGGCTGTCGTTGCGCATCTGGCGGGCAAACTCGAACCGGGGGATCATAATGGGCTCCCGCCGGGCCAGGGCGGCAAAGTGCCGGTCCAGCAGGTCCATGTCCAGGCACAGGGGGGACTCGTAGTCCAGCTCCCCCTCCGGGGTGCGGGGGGCAGTGTTGGGGTCCACGTCCTTGAAATAGTTGTCCATGGCCACCGCGTGGGAGTTCACCCCCCGGCGGCGCAGCTCCTCGGCGATCTTCATGGCCGTGGTGGTCTTGCCCGAGCCGGAGGGGCCGGACAGCAGCACGATGGGGCTCTTGTCCAGGTTGCCCAGGATGCGGTCCGCCGCCAGAGACACCCGCTGGGCATAGGACTGGTCGCACTCGGCCAGAAACTCCGCCACGTCGGCGCGGATGCTCCGGTTGATCTCCTGTAACTGATATGCCATGGTGAAAAACTCCTTTTTCCGGTTTCAGGCAGGTCCTGCCGGGGTCAGCCGCCGTAGAAGGACACGATCTCGTCCTTCTGGGAGAGAATTTTGTCCCGGGCGGCCAGATAGTCGTGGGGATACTTGGGGTTGGGCAGACGGAGGATGCGCCCCGCCGCCGGGTCCACCAGCTTGGTCACGCCGCCGCCGCCGATGGACACCACCGTCTGTAACTCCTCCATCATCACGATGTTATAAAGGCTCTCCGTCCCCGGCTTGGCCCAGCCCACGTTTTCCAGCGAGCCGGACATATACTTCTGCCGGTACAGGTAATAGGGGGCGTAGCCCGCCCCCCGCAGGGTCTTCAGGGAGAAGTCCAGCATCCGGGCCACCTGGTCCCCATCGGGGATCACGTCCCGGCGCTCCATCAGGGTGGAGCCTTTTTTCAGGGCCAGGGTGTGGACGGTGATATTCTCCGGCCCCATGGCCAGCACGCCCTCCAGACTGCGGCAAAAGCCCTCGAAGCTGTCCCGGGGCAGCCCGGCGATCAGGTCCATGTTCACGCAGTCGAAGCCCACCTCACGGGCCAGGGAAAAGGCCGCCTGAATATCCCCCGCCCGGTGGCGGCGGCCAATGGCCTGGAGCACCTGATCCTCCAGGGTCTGGGGGTTGATGGAGATGCGTCCGATCTTGTGGCGGGAGAGGACCGCCAGCTTTTCCCGGGTGATGGTGTCCGGGCGGCCCGCCTCTACCGTATATTCGATGCAGTCGCCCAGGGGTAAAGACTGCTCGCACCGGGTCAGCAGCCGGTCCAGCTGGTCAGCCGACAGGGTGGTGGGGGTGCCGCCCCCCATGTAGAAGGAGCGCACCGTCAGCCCCGCGTCATGCAGGGCCTTACCTGTGGCGTCCACTTCTTCCAGCAGCAGCTGGAGGTACGGTTCCACCAGCTTCAGCGTCCGGCCCACGTCGGCGGAGACAAAGGAGCAATAGGCGCACCGGGTGGGGCAGAAGGGGATGCCCACATAGACGGACACCTGCTTTTCTCCCAACTGCTGCCGGGCGGCCAGGGTGGCCTGGGCGCAGTCCGTGGCCAGGACGGCCCGGACGGGGGAGACGCGGTATTCCCTCGCCAGCTGGGCGATGGCCTCCTCCGCCGTGGCACCGGCGAGCATGGCCCGGGTGGGCAGCTTCACCGGGCGCACCCCGGTAAGGGCGCCCCAGGGCGGCTCCTGGCCCAGCAGGGCACACCCGGCCTGGTAAAAGGCCATCTTCAGGGCGTGCTGGACCACGTGATAGACCTTCTCCGGGGCCTGGTCCAGGTCGGCGGCGGGGAAGCCGCTCTCCCCCCGGGCGGACTGTCCGCCCCGGAAGACCTCCGCCGTGAGACGGGCGTCGGCCCCCTCCACCGCCAGGGAAAAGACGGCGGCGTTGTCCCGGTCCAGACTATGCAAGCCGTCCTCGGGATATTCCGGCCGCTCCCCGGGGAACAGGGTGAGCATCATCTGCTCGGCGGCATAATGATAGCGCTCCGGGCTCCAGTTTATGGTTCCCGGCTGCAAATATAGCTTCAATGGGTCACCTTCTTTGTGATAAAGAAAACCCCTCAGTCACGGCTGCGCCGTGCCAGCTCCCCTTTCAGGGGAGCCATAGAAACGCACACCAAAGCCTCCCCTGAAAGGGGAGGTGCCCCCGCAGGGGGCGGAGAGGTTCGGGCGGCCAAAGGCCGCCCCTACAGATATCCGACGGGACCCGGCGTAGGGGCGGATATGATCCGCCCGCGACACCGGAGTACTAACATCGGGCGGCTGATAGCCGCCCCTACAAAACGCCGACGACACCTGGCGTAGGGGCCGCTGTCCCCAGCGGCCCGTGTTGCCCGGTTGGCCGTCATTCGGGCGGATGAGGACATCCGCCCCTACGTCAGATCACCAAAGTCCAACGTAGGGGCGGCCTGTGGCCGCCCGGTCCCGTCAGTGCATCATCGCTTCCCGCAGGAAGGGGTTGCTCCGCCGCTCCCGCTCCAGGGTGGAGGTCACGTCGTGGCCGGGGCAGACGTGATAGTCCCCGGGCAGCTCTCCCAGCTTTTTCAGGGAGGCCATGATCTCGTCATAGCTGCCCCCCGCCAGGTCGGTGCGGCCGCAGGAACCGGCGAACAGGGTGTCCCCGCAGAAGAGGACGTCCCCCACCTTCAGGGTGACGGAGCCCTTGGAGTGGCCGGGGGTGTGGAGCACCTGGATGGTCAGCTCCCCCAGGGTGAGGGCGTCCCCCTCGTCATAGAACTTCAGGTCGGGGATCTGCCCGGCCAGGGGGAACAGGCGGCTGCCCGCCCCGTTGGCGTCGGCCTTGTGGATATAAATTTCCGCCTGGGGCAGGGCCTGGTGCAGCTCTGGCACGGCGGTGGTGTGGTCATAGTGGCCGTGGGTCAGCAGGATGTATTTCACGTCCACGCCGTCGTCCTTTATCACATGGAGAATGCGCCCGGCCTCGTCGCCGGGGTCGATGACGGCGGCCACGTGGGCCTTCTCGTCCTCCAGCAGATAGCAGTTGGTCCCGATGGGACCCACCTGAAGCACCTTCACTTGCATGGGATACCCTCCTTGTTACAGGTCAAATAAAATGGTCACCGGCCCGTCGTTTACCGACGACACCTGCATGTCCGCGCCGAACTCCCCGTGTTCTACGATGAAGCCCTTGGCCCGGCACTGGTCCATAAAGCGCTCATACATGGGGATGGCCAGGTCGGGCTTGGCGGCCTTGGAGAAGCCGGGGCGGCGGGAGGAGGTGTCGGCATACAGGGTGAACTGAGACACCACCAGCAGCGACCCGCCCACCTGGGACAGGTCCCGGTTCATCTTGCCGTTCTCGTCCTCGAACACCCGCAGATTGCAGATCTTCTCGGCCAGTTTGTCGCAAATGGCTTCGGTGTCCTCCGGCCCCACGCCCAGCAGGACCAGAAAGCCCCGGTCAATGGCCCCCACCGTGCGGCCCTCAATGGCCACAGCGGCGGAGGAAACTCTGGTAACAACAGCGCGCATATCAGCGCTCCTCTCTTGGTTGATGAAGAAAGCCTTCCCCTCCCAGGGGGAAGGTGCCCCGGAGGGGCGGATGAGGGTGGCCCTCGGGAGTGCGACGGTCATCGACGGGCCGACACAGAGGTCGGCCCCTATAAGAGCCATCGTGACACGCCGTAGGGGCGGACCTCTGTGTCCGCCCGCGACAACGTATGCACCTCCGTGGTCCCCCTCATCCGTCATGTCCTAGGGCCATGCCACCTTCCCCCCTGCGTGGGGAAGGCTAATATCGATTCCAATTTGTATTTTTAAACCTAAATCATACGATTTGTTCTAAAAAATCTCTTATTTCCCCGTGCTTCTGGCCACGTGATAGACGCCCTGGATGTTGTTCAGCTTGTTGATGACGGCGTTCAGTTCGGCCTTGTCCTGGACCTCCACCACGATGTTCACGGCGGCGTGGCCGTCGGACATGGAGCGGGCGGACAGGGCGGTCACCTTCACCTTGGCGGCGGACAGGGCCATGGCCAGGTCCAATGTCAGGCCGTCCCGGTCCTTGGCGGACAGCTCCAGGGCGGTCTTATAGTTGGGCAACTTGCTGCTGACCCAGGAGACCTTGACCCAGCGGTCTGCCTCCTCCGGCTTGCGCTTTTCCGGGGCGGCGTTGGGGCAGTCGGCCCGGTGGACGGACACGCCATAGCCCCGGGTGATAAAGCCGATGACCGGGTCGCCGGGGACGGGGGTGCAGCACTTTGCAAACTTCACCAGGCAGTTGCCCAACCCCTCCACGATGATGCCGGAGTCAGTGTGCTTGTTGGACCCGGTGAGGGGGGCCGGTTCGGTCACCGGGGCGCTCATGCCGGGGACGATAACGCTCTCCGCCGTGGTCTTGGCCGCAGCGGCGGCCTTCTCCGCCTGGAGGCGGCCCAGGCGCAGCAGCTCGTCCTTGGCCCGGGCCACGGCTTTGGTGGCGGTGGTGCCGCCGTAGCCGATGGAGGCGTACAGCTCGTCCAGGGTGCCGAAGCGGACCTTCCGCAGGATGTGGGGCAGGGCCTCCTCCGCCGTGATGGCGGACAGGGGGATCTTCATGTGCTTCAGCTCGGCCTCGAAGGCGGCCCGCCCGGTGGCGATGTTCTCCTCCCGGCGCTCCTTCTTGAACCACTGGCGGATCTTGTTCCGGGCCTCGTTAGACTTGCAGATCTTCAGCCAGTCCCGGCTGGGGCCTTTCGCGGCCTTAGAGGTCTGCACCTCCACGATGTCGCCGTTGTGCAGGGGATAGTCAAAGGGGACCATCCTGCCGTTCACCCGGGCACCCACCATGCTGTTGCCCACGGCGGAGTGGATGTTATAGGCAAAGTCGATGGGGGTGGCCCCGGCGGGCAGACTCTTCACGTCGCCGTTGGGGGTGAAGACGAACACCTCGTCGGCGAACATATCCACCTTCAGAGTGCGGACAAACTCCTCCGCGTCGGTGTCCTGCTGGCTCTCCAGCAGCTTGCGCACCCACTCGAACTCGTGCTCGCTGCCCAGCTGCTTGTTGGCCAGGCCCTGCTTATACTTCCAGTGGGCGGCCACGCCGTATTCCGCCGTCTGGTGCATCTCCCAGGTGCGGATCTGCACCTCGAAGGGGATGCCCTCCCGGCCAATGACCGTGGTGTGGAGGGACTGATACATGTTGGGCTTGGGGGTGCCGATGTAGTCCTTGAAGCGGCCCAGCACGGGCTTGAACATGTCGTGGATGCAGCCCAGCACGTTATAGCAGCCGGGGATGTCGTCCACGATGACCCGGAAGGCGTACAGGTCGAAGATCTCGTCCAGGGTCTTGTTCTGGGTGTACATCTTCCGATAGATGGAGTAGATGTGCTTCACCCGGCCATAGACGGTGGCGTGGATGCCCTCCTGAGCTAAACGCTGCTGTATTTTATGCTGGATGCCCGCCATGAACTCCTCGTGGGCGGAGGAGCGCTCGGCCAGCTCCTCCTCGATCTCTTTATAGCCCACCGGGTCCAGATAGCGCAGGGACAGGTCCTCCAGCTCCCACTTCAGCTTCTGCATACCTAAGCGGTGGGCGATGGGGGCATAGATCTCCATGGTCTCCAGGGATTTTTCCCGCTGCTTTTTGGGGGACTGATACTCCATGGTGCGCATGTTGTGCAGCCGGTCACAGATCTTGATGAGGATGACCCGGATGTCCTGGGCCATGGCCATGAGCATCTTGCGCAGATTCTCCATCTGCTCCTCTTCCTTGGAGACATACTGCACCCGGGTCAGCTTGGTGACCCCCTCCACCAGCGCGGCCACGGGCTCGCCGAACTTTTTGGCGATGTCCTGGTGGCTGGTGGGGGTGTCCTCGATGCAGTCGTGGAGCAGGGCCGCGATGACGCTGTCCACGTCCAGCCCCAGGTCGGCCACGATCTCGGCCACGGCCAGGGGGTGGATGATATAGGGCTCGCCGCTTTTGCGCAGCTGGCCGTGGTGGGCCGTGTCGGCAAAGGTGAAGGCGTCGTACAGCCGCCTGGTGTCCAGGTTGGGGGTGTACATGGCCACCTTGTCCTCCAGGGCCTGATATCGTTCCAAAATAGGGTCCATACTCTCTCCTCTCGCTGCGCCGGAAAAACCGAAATGCCTGTTTAAGTCCCGCGTTAAGCGCGGTCCTCCGCTGCCTGGCGCAGACGCAGCAGCAGAGCGGAGGATTCTAAGTCCACCTTGTGCTCCAGCCGGTGGAGCACCACCCGGACCCGGTCAGTCTGCCGGTCCAGGTCGATGAGGCCCCGCTCCTCCAGCACCTCCAGACACACCAGGGTGCGCACGGGGGCCTCTCTCCGGCCAACCGCCCGCCCGGCCCCCCGGGCGATGTGGGGCAGGCTGTCCTCCATGGTCAGGGCGCTGCCGCAGCGCCGCTCCAGCCAGCGCCACAGGCCCACGAACTCCGCCCGCTGGGGCAGCAGCAGCTCGGCCTCCGCCGGGGAGAGGGCCTCCCCCCGGGAAAACTTTTCATACACGTCCCGCTCCAACTGGGCCCGGCTGGGGGCGGGGCGCAGATCCATCACCTGAAGCTGCACCGAGCGCAGCCCCCGAAACTCGTTGATCTGGGGGCAGAAGGCCACGTCCAGGCGGCTGCCCGGCTCCAGATCCAATCCGGCGCCGTCGTTGGAGAACCAGATGGCGTCCAATGGCACCCCCCGGGACTCCAGCCGCAGCTTTAAGTGCCGCCCCCGGCCCACGGCCACGGCGCTGACCACCTGGGTCCCCGGCAGCACCAGCACGGGGCGGGGGTTGCCCGCCCCCCAGGGCTCCAGCAGATCCAGCTCCTCCACCGCCGGAACAGTGAGGCTCTCGGGCAATACGGCGGCATCCGCCTCCAGGCAGCTGGCGGCCTGCTTGGGGGCGGCCTCCACCGCCCGGCGCAGGGCGTCGGCCAGGGCGGGGATGTTCTCCTCCCGCACGGTGAAGCCCGCCGCCATGGCGTGGCCGCCAAAGCTCTCCAGCAGGGGGGCGCAGCTTTGCAGCATTTGGAACAGATTCACGCCCCCCCAGGACCGGCAGGAGCCTTTCCCCATGCCCTGGTCCAGGCAGACCATAAAGGTGGGGCAGGCGAACTGCTCGGCCAGGCGGGAGGCCACGATGCCCACCACCCCCTGGTGCCACTGCTGGTCGGCCAGGACGATGGCCCCGGACTGGGGCTGCTCCGTCAGGCGCTGGACGCACTGCTGAAAGATGTCCCCCTCGATGGTCTGGCGCTCCCGGTTCAGGTCGCACAGGGTCTGGGCCAGCGCCTCCGCCCGGTCCGGGTCCTGGGTGAGCAGCAGCTCCAGGGCCACCTCCGCCCGGCCCAGCCGCCCGGAGGCGTTGATCCGGGGGGCCAGGGCATAGCCCACGGTGACCGAGGTCATGGGCCGCTCAGAAAGGCCCGCGCATTCGATCAGCTTGGCAAAGCCCAGCCGCCGGGGCGGGTGCAGATCGTCCAGTCCCTGGCGGACGATGGTCCGGTTTTCCCCCGTCATGGGCATCACGTCGGCCACCGTGCCCACGGCGGCCAGGTCCCGATACTGCCGGAACACGGCCCCGGCTTTCTCCGGCCCCGCCACCGCCATGGCCAGCTTCAGGGCCACGCCCACCCCGGCCAGGCCCTTGAAGGGGTAGGGGCAGTCGGGCCGGTGGGGGTCCACCACCGCCGCCGCCTGGGGCAGGCGGTCTTTGCAGGCGTGGTGGTCGGTAATGACCAGGTCCACCCCCAGCTCCCGGGCATAGTCGGCCTCGTCCAGGGCGGTGATGCCGCAGTCCACCGTGATGATAAGGCCCACCCCCTGGCGGGCCTGGGCGGCCACGGCCTCGTGGTTCAGGCCATAGCCCTCCTCCAGCCGCCCGGGGATATAGGGCCGCACGTCGGCCCCCAGGCTCTGCAAAAATTGGGTCAGCAGGCAGGTGGAGGTGATGCCGTCCACGTCATAGTCGCCATAGACGGTGATGGTCTCGCCGTTCTCAACGGCCCTCCGCACCCGCTCCACGGCCCTGTCCATGTCCCGCATGAGCATGGGGTCCAGCAGGGGTTCGGCCTGGGGGGAGAGGAGCCGCCGGGCATCCTCCGGGTCCGTCACCCCCCGGGCGGACAGCACCGCCGCCAGCAGGGGAGACAGGCCGCTCTCCTCCAGGGCCCGCCGCCCGTTGGGGCAGGGGGGGGCCACGCTCCACTCCTTGAATTTCATAAGCCTCGCCCCCCTTTCTGCCCCGCCGCCCATTCCCGGGCGGTCTTCGGGTATTCTAACTTATCCATTATAGCATATTTCCCACAATTTCATCAAGCTAAAATCCCGGAAAAACCGGCTGACTGCCCACAGGGCGGGGGAGGGGGAACGCGGCCTCTCTGCGCCCTTGCCCCCGTGAGGGAGACGTGGTAAAATAATGCTAACATGGGGGTCTGTGCTCCCTGATACACCAAAAGAGGAAACGATGTGTATGAACACTTACTTCGCCGGACAATTTGACGTGGCCGTGATCGGCGCGGGGCACGCGGGCATCGAGGCGGCCCTGGCCTGCGCCCGCATGGGGCTGCGCACCCTGTGCTTCACCGTGAACCTGGACGCGGTGGGCAACATGCCCTGCAACCCCGCCATCGGCGGCACGGGGAAGGGCCACCTGGTGCGGGAGCTGGACGCCCTGGGGGGCGAGATGGGCCGGGCGGCGGACAAGGCCTGCATCCAATACCGGCTGCTGAACCGGGGGAAGGGCCCCGCCGTGTGGTCCCTGCGGGCCCAGGCGGACCGCCGGGCCTATCAGCAGGTGATGAAGCACACCCTGGAGCTTCAGGAAAACCTGTGGGTGAAGCAGGCGGAGGTGGTGGACCTGCGGGTGGACGAGACCGGCGCGGTGTCCGCCGTGGTCACCCACACCGGGGCGGAGTATGCCGTAAAGGCCGTTGTCGTTGCCACGGGGACCTATCTGGGGGGCCGGACCATCGTGGGAGACGTGGTCCGGGACTCCGGGCCGGACGGCCTGGCAGCGGCACTGCCCCTCACCCGGCGGCTGGTGGAGCTGGGATTGTCCATCCGCCGCTTTAAGACGGGCACGCCCCCCCGGGTGAACGCCCGCAGCGTGGACTTCTCTAAAATGGAGCTTCAGCCCGGGGACGACGAGGGGCTGGCCTTCTCCTTCCAGACCGAGACGCCGCCGGAGAATCGGGCGGTGTGCTGGCTGACCTATACCAACGAGCGCACCCACCAGATCATCCGGGACAACCTGTCCCGCTCCCCCCTGTACGACGGGACCATCGAGGGCGTGGGTCCCCGGTACTGCCCCTCCATCGAGACCAAGATCGTCCGCTTCCCGGACAAGGCCCGCCACCAGCTGTTCATCGAGCCCATGGGCCTGAACACCGAGGAGCTGTATATCCAGGGCTTCTCCTCCTCCATGCCCGAGCAGGTGCAGGTGGAGATGCTCCACACCATCCCCGGGTTAGAGCAGGCGGAGATGACCCGGTGCGCCTATGCCATCGAATATGACTGCGTGGACCCCACCCAATTAAAGCCCACCCTGGAGAGCAAGGTGGTCCCCGGCCTTTACGGCGCGGGGCAGTTCAACGGCTCCTCCGGCTATGAGGAGGCGGCGGTGCAGGGCTTTGTGGCCGGGGTGAACGCGGCCCTGAAGCTGCTGGGCCGCCCGCCCATGATCCTGCGCCGGGACCAGGGCTACATCGGCGTGCTGGTGGACGACCTGGTGACCAAGGGCACCAACGAGCCCTACCGCATGATGACCTCCCGCACGGAATACCGCCTGCTCCACCGCCAGGACAACGCGGACCGCCGCCTGACCCCCATCGGCTATGAGCTGGGGCTGGTGTCCAAGGAGCAGTATGAAAAGACCCTGGCCAAATACGCCGCAGCGGACCGGGAGGTCCGCCGGTTAGAGCACACCGGCGTGGCCCCGTCCCCCGCCCTGGACGCCCTGCTGGAGGCCCACGGGGAGACGGAGGTGAAAAACGGGGCCAGATTGGCCGACCTCATCCGCCGCCCCCGGCTGAGCTATGCAGACCTGGCCCCCTTCGACCCGGACCGCCCCGCCCTGGACCCCGCCGTAGCAAGGGAGGCGGAGATCACCATCAAATACGCCGGGTATATTGACCGGCAGCTGCGCCAGGTGGAGGAGATGCGCCGCCTGGAGGACCGGGTCCTGCCCCAGGATATCGATTATCTGTCCATCCACGGCCTGCGCATGGAGGCCCGGCAGAAGCTCCAGGACATCCGCCCCCACAATTTAGGCCAGGCCAGCCGGGTGTCCGGCGTGTCCCCGGCGGACGTGGCCGTGCTGATGATCTATTTAAAGCAGGCCGAGAGCGCTCACCGGGAGCAAGAGGCCCCCAACTCATGATGAAGCTGACGCAGGTGAAGGGGAACACCTGGGTGGTGGAGGCCATGGCCCTGATCCCCTTTTACAAGCTGGATGATCGCCGGGTGATCCTGCTGGACACCGGCCTGCGGGAGGAGGGGGAGGCCATCGAAGCGACCCTCCTGAAGCACGGCCTGGAGCCGGCGGGCATTTTGTGCTCCCACGTCCACGTGGACCACTGCGGCAACAACCGGTATTTTCAGGAGAAGTACGGCATTCCCGTGGCCCTCACCCCCAGCGAGGCGGGGATGTGCCGGTCGGTCACCACCCTGAAGAGCTATTTTCTCGTCCTGTCCCCACAGACGGTGGAGCGGGAGGCCGGGTGGCTGGTCCACACCCCGGACGTGCTCCTCCCGGAGACGGAGGGGGACTTCGCTTTCGCCGGGGCGACCTTTCACATCGTCCCCACCCCGGGGCACTCCCCCGGGCACACCTCCCTGGTCACGGCGGACAACGTGTGCTACACCGGGGACGCCATGGTCAGCCGGGAGCTGATGGGGGCCAAGCTGCCCTATCACTTCAACTACGCCCAGGCCAACGAGAGCCGGGAGCGGCTGCGGGGCCTGAATTGCGACAAATACATCATGGCCCACCGGGACGTGTGTGGCCGGGAGGAGTTTCTGCCCCTCATCGACGACAACCGGGCGCTGATCCAGCAGCGGGCGGGGGAGATCCTGGAGACTATCACCCGGCCCATGACCCTGGACCAGATCACCGGGGCGGTGTGCGCCCGCTATCAGCTCTTCACCAAAAAGCCCAGCCGTGCCCTGCGGTTCCAGCGGAACATCCGCCTGTTTTTGGACTTTTTGATGGACGAAGGCCTTGTGGAGCTGCGGCCTAGTAAGGGCGTGATCTGGTATTCCCGGGTGTGAGACCCGCAAAACTGCGGAATTTTCCCCAATAGGGGCTTGCGCTGGGGAAAAAACTGTGGTATTCTTTAATCTGCGTCCAGATGTCTGGACGGACTTTGCAACAACCGGCCCACAGGGCTTTGAAAGGAACGATGAAAGCAATGAATCTGGTAATCACGGTGATTCAGGTACTGTGTTCTCTGGTCCTGGTGGCCATCGTCATGCTCCAGTCCGGCAAGAGCGCCGGCCTGTCCGGGGCTATCTCCGGCATGGCGGATACCTTCCTGTCCAAGAACAAGGCCAAGACCATGGACGCCAAGCTGGCCAAGGCGACCAAGTGGGTGGCCATTTTGTGGGTGATCCTCACCCTGGCCCTGTGCGTCATCCAGTAAGTAAGATAAAAAATTCCCGTCCTTTCGGACGGGAATTTTTTTTGTCTTTCTAGGGCCTTCAGCCGTTGCTGCTGAGCAGCTGCTGCTTCACGTCCCACAGCTTTTGGGACAGGTCCACATAGTAGTTGTGGGGGTTTTCAAAGCGCTTGACCTCGTCCCACAGGGAGTCTACCTGGCGCTGGCAATAGGCCCGGCTGGTCTGGATATCGGGCACCTGATACACCAGCTTGCCCCCCTGGAACACGGGCACCAGCAGCTCGGTGGCATAGATGTCGGTAAAGGTCTTCTTCTTCCAGGTGGCGTCCGGGTCGAACAGCTCCAGGGGCTGGGAGAAGTCGAACTCCTCGTCGTGGAGGCAGACCAGGTCGGCCTCGGCCTTGCCGGTGTCCTTGGAGAAGATGCGGTAGACCTTTTTAAAGTGGGGGGTGGTGATCTTGGCGGGGTTCTCGCTGATCTTGATCTTGGGGATGATGTTGCCCTGGTCATCCTCGATGGCGGCCAGCTTATACACGCCGCCGAACACCGGCTCGGACCGGGAGGTGATCAGCCGCTCGCCCACGCCGAAGGCGTCGATGCGGGCGCCCTGGCGCACCAGGTCCCGGATGATATACTCGTCCAGGGCGTTGGACACAAAGATCTTGCAGTCGGTCAGCCCCGCGTCGTCCAGCATCTTCCGGGCCTTTTGAGACAGATAGGTCAGGTCGCCGGAGTCCAGACGGATGCCGCAGCGGGTGATGCCCTGGGGCAGCAGAACCTCTTTAAAGGCCCGGATGGCATTGGGCACGCCGGATTTGAGCACATTATAGGTGTCCACCAGCAGGGTGGCGTTGTTGGGATACAGCTGGCAATAGGTCTTAAAGGCGGTGTATTCGTCGGGGAACATCTGCACCCAGGAGTGGGCCATGGTGCCCGAGGCGGGGGAGCCGTAGCGCTGGTCGGCCAGGGTGCAGGCGGTGGAGGCGCAGCCGGCGATATAGCTGGCCCGGGCGCCCAGCACGGCCCCGTCCGCCCCCTGGGCCCGGCGGGAGCCGAACTCAGACACCGGGCGGCCCTCGGCGGCCCGGACGATGCGGTTGGACTTGGTGGCGATCAGGCTCTGGTGGTTCAGGGTCAGCAGGATAAAGGTCTCCACGAACTGGGCCTGGATGGCCGGGGCGCGGACCGTCAGAATGGGCTCGCCGGGGAAGACAGGGGTGCCCTCGGGCACGGCCCAGATGTCGCCGGTAAACTCAAAGTGCAGCAGATACTGCAAAAACTCCTCGCTGAAGCAGCCCTTGCCGCGGAGATATTCCACGTCCTCCTCGTCAAAGGTCAGGTCCTGGATATACTCCACCACCTGGGCCAGGCCCGCGGCGATGGAAAAACCGCCCTTGTCGGGCACCGAGCGGTAGAACACGTCGAAATAGCAGATCCGGTCCTTCAGTCCCGTCTGAAAATAGCCGTTGGCCATGGTCAGCTCATAAAAATCACACAGCATCGTCAGGTTTGTTTTCGCTTTCATTCCTGAGGCCGCCTCCTCATATCAGGGGGTGACAAGACACCCCGTTTTCCCCCTATTATAACCGGATTCGCGGGAAAAGGCAACTGTGAATTCTGTGCCCATTGCCTTTTCGGGCAAAGGGTGGTAAAATAGCCGAAAAAGGCTGTGCCCGTGCAAGTTTCACGCTGCGGGCCCTGTTCCACCGCGTCCCGACACAGAGAAAAGGGGAGTGCTGCATCATGCGCAAGCTGGTCATCGACAGAGCCGCCATCAAGAATAACCTGACGGTCATCAAGGACCGGGCCGCCGGGGCCGCCATTTACGGCGTGGTCACCGGAGACGGGCAGGGGGTGGGCGCCGCCGCCCTGGCCCAGCTGCTGCGGGACGAGGGCATCGGGCGCTTCGCCGTGTCCGAGGTCTCCGAGGCCGAGGCCCTGCGCCAGGCGGGCTTTGTGGACGAGGAGATCTTGATGCTCCGGGCCACCACCGACCGGGAGGAGCTGGAGCGGCTGGTGGACCTGAACGTGGTGTGCACCGTCTCCTCCGTGGACACGGGCATGGCCCTGAATGCCCTGGCGGGCAACCGCTCCACCGTGGCCGAGGCCCACATCCAGGTGGACACGGGCATGGGCTTTGGGGGCTTTTTGGTCAGCGAGCCGGAAAAGCTGCTGCTGGCCTACCGCTCCATGCCCAACGTGGCCCTGTCCGGGGTGTATACCCAGCTCCATGCCGCCCGGCCCAACGACCCCCAGGCCAAGCGCCAGCTGGAGCAATTCCAGTTGGCCCTGGATGCCATCCACCAGGCGGGGTTCGAGACCGGGGCGGTCCACGCCGCCGGCTCCTTCGCCCTGCTCCACGGCCTTGCGCCGGAGCTGGACGGGGTCCGGGCCGGCTCTGCCATCCTGGGCCGGTGCCGCCGCACCCGGGACGACGGCCTGAAGACCGTGGGCTTTGGACAGGCCCCCCTGACAGAAGTGCGCTGGCTGCCCAAGGGCCACGTGCTGGGGGTGGACCGGCCGGTCACGCTGAAAAAGCCCACCCGGGTGGCGGTGCTGCCCGTGGGCTATCAAAACGGCTTTGGCGTCACCCGCCCCCGGGAGACGGGGCTGCTGGCCGCCATCGCCCGGTGGCGGAAGAATAACCGCCGCACCGTGCGCCTGGGGTCCCAGCGCTCCCGGGTGCTGGGCGGCCTGGGAGCCAGCGAGCTCATTCTGGACGTGACGGACCTGAAGTGCTCCGTGGGCGACCTGGCCACCTTTGAGATGGACCCCCTGTTCGCCCGGGGCTTTCAGGTGGAGTTTCGATAAGGGGCGAGCCAAGTAGGGGCGGATGTCCTCATCCGCCCGAACGATGACCACCCATATAACGACGGGCCGCTGGGGACAGCGGCCCCTACGAACAGCCCCGCCATACCTCGTAGGGGCGGCTATCAGCCGCCCGCGATATCCAGCGCAATGACACCAGACATTGGAATACAAAGGAGTCTCTTTGATGGATCAGTCACTTTCCTTCCAGCCGCTGCTCTTCGGCGGCGACATCAACGTATACAGCGTGGCCCGGGCCTTTCACGAGGCCTATGGCGTGCGCTCGGTGGCCTTCGGCAAATATCCCTCCTTCCCCTGCCACGGCAGCGCCATCATTGACTATCGGGTCTGCCCAGACAACGAGAGCGACGAGGCCTTCCTGCGCAACGCCCGGGCGGTGGCCGAAGAATTTGCGGACAAGACCGTCCTGCTGCTGGGCTGCGGCGACAGCTATGTCCAGCTGGCCGCCCGCCACCGGGACCATCTGCCGGAAAACGTCATCGCACCCTATATCTCTGAGGATCTGCTGAACTCCCTCATCAACAAGGAGCGGTTCTATCAGCTGTGCGACGAGCACGGGGTGGACCACCCGGCCACCTTTATCTATGACAAGTCCATGGGCCACGACTTCTCCCTGCCCTGGGGCCCGCCCTATATCGCCAAGCCCGCCGACTCCGTGGCCTATTGGGCCTGCGGCGACCACTCCCTGGCCAAGGTGTATATCTGCCAGAGCTGGGAGGAGCTGCTGGAGAGCCTGGACCATGTCTATGCCGCGGGCTATCAGGACCACATGGTCCTCCAGGAGTTCATCCCCGGGGACGACAGCTATATGCGGGTGCTCACCAGCTACTCTGACCGCAACGGGAAAGTGACGACTATGTGCCTGGGCCACGTGCTGCTGGAGGAACACTCCCCCCACGGCATCGGCAACCACGCCGTCATCCTCACCGACTGCGACGAGGAGCTGGAATCCAAGTTCCGGGACCTGCTGGAGAGCCTGCACTTCACCGGCTTCTCCAACTTCGACATCAAATATGACCGCCGGGACGGGAAATATAAGGCCTTTGAGATCAACTGCCGCCAGGGCCGCAGCAACTACTATGTCACCGGCTCCGGCCACAACATCGCCAAAATGGTGGTGGAGGACCGGGTGGAGCACAAGGACCTGCCCTTCCAGATGACCCACGACCGCTCCCTGTGGCGGATGGTGCCCCGAAAAGTCGCCTTCAAGTTCACCCCCAAGGCCTACCACGGGGAGATGCAGGAGCTGATCCGGGCGGGGAAGGACTCCCACTCTCTGGTCTACTCCGGCGACGCCAGCCTGAAACGCCGCCTGCGCATTTTGAAGAACCATATCGGCAACATCAAGCGTTTCGACCAGTACAACAAGGTGCCGGAGGGATAACGTGGAGGTTTCTGTGAACGACCGTCTCGGGGTGCTGGGGGGCATGGGGCCCCAGGCCACCAACACCTTTTATCAGCTGGTCATTGACCGCACCGACGCCCACACCGACCAGGAGCACGTGAACGCCCTCATCCTGTCCGACTGCCAGATGCCCGACCGCACGGCGGCCATTTTGGGCACGGCGGAGGAGCAGGAGGCGGTGTTCCGGCGGCTGCTGGCCGACGCCCGGCTGCTGGAGGGGGCGGGTTGCACGGTGCTGGCCGTGCCCTGCAACACCTCTCACTTCTTCCTGGACCGGGTGCAGGAGCACATCGGCGTGCCCATCCTGAACATGATCCGGGAGACTGCGGCGGCCTTGAAGCGCCAGGGGCGCACCCGCCCGGGCATTCTGGCCACCGACGGGACCATCCGCTCGGGCCTGTATCAGAAGGAGTTTGCGGCCCTGGGCATCACGGCGGTGACGCCCTCCCCGGCGGCCCAGAAGCTGGTCATGTCCCTTATTTATGACGACGTGAAGGCCGGGCGGGACGGCGACCCCCAGAAGTTCGACGCCATCCACCAGGACCTGCTGGCCCAGGGCTGCGACAGCGGGGTGCTGGCCTGCACAGAGCTGTCTGTGTTCGCCGTCCGCCGCCAGCTGCCCCCCTTCTACACCGACGCCATGTCCGTCCTGGCCGAGCGGGCCGTGCTGGCCTGCCGCCGGCCCCTGCGGGACATCTTTAGCTGAACAATAAAAAAGCCCGGGGCAATAAAAAATATTCCCCGGGCGATTTATTCTTGATTTCATGGAGGCGACAGCTATGGCTCAGTCCATCCGTCCCCTGGGGGACTATCTTGATCTGTTGGAGCAGCGGGGGCTGCTGGTGTCCCGGCCCGCCGGCCTGGACCTGACGGCCCCGGTGGCTCTGGTTTCCTACGACTCCCGCCAGGTGGTCCCCGGCACCCTGTTTGTGTGCAAGGGTGCCCACTTCAAAGCGGAATTTTTACAGATGGCCCGGGACAAGGGGGCCATGGCCTATGTCAGCCTGGAGCCCTATCCCCAGGTGGACCTGCCCTGTATCCAGGTGACGGACATGCGGGAGACCATCGCCCCCCTGGCCGACCTGTACTACGGCCACCCCTCCGGCGATTTGAACGTCATCGGCATCACCGGGACCAAGGGCAAGTCGTCCACCGCCTATTACCTGAAGTATATCCTGGACGAGTATCTGGCGGGGGAGGGCCGCCCCGCCTCGGGCGTCATCTCCTCCATCGACACCTATGACGGCACAGAGCAGTTCGAGTCCCACCTCACCACCCCGGAGCCCCTGGAGCTTCAGCGGCACTTTGCCAACGCCCGGGACAACGGCTTGGGCTATGTGACCATGGAGGTGTCCAGCCAGGCGCTGAAGTATCACCGCACCCTGTGTACCGACTTTGCCGCCGCCTGCTTTTTGAACATCGGCACCGACCACATCTCCCCCATCGAGCACCCGGACTTTGAGGACTATTTCTCCTCCAAGCTGAAAATTTTCGCCCAGGCCCGCATCGCCTGCGTGAATCTGGACTGCGACCACGCCCAGCGGGTGCTCCAGGCCGCTCAGGAGGGGGGCCGCCCCGTCATCACCTTCTCCCAGAAGAATGAGGAGGCGGACGTGTACGCCAGCCAGGTGCGCAAGCGGGGCAACGACATCCTGTTCCGGGTGCGCACCGCCGGTTCCAGCGGGAGTTCCGCCTGACCATGCCCGGATTGTTCAACGTGGAAAACGCCCTGGCCGCCATCGCCGTTTGCCAGGGGCTGAACATCCCGGAGCAGGCGGTGTATGTGGGGCTGATGAAGGCCCGGGTGCCCGGGCGCATGGAAGTCTACTCTAACGCCGACGACACCGTCACCGCTATTGTGGACTATGCCCACAACCGCATGAGCTTCGAGACCCTGTTCCGCTCCGTCCAGGCGGAGTATCCCGGGCGGCGCATCGTCACCGTGTTCGGCTGCCCCGGCAAAAAGGCCCTGGACCGGCGGAAAGATCTGGGCGAGGTGGCCGGGGCCAACTCCGACTTTATCCTCCTCACCGAGGAGGACTCTGGGGAGGAGGACACCGTGTCCATCTGCCGGGAGATCGCCCAGTATGTCGCCTGCGACTACTCCATCGAGCCCAACCGGGGGGAGGCCATCCGCCGGGCCATCCTGTCCTGCCAGAGCCCCACGGTGCTGCTCATCACCGGCAAGGGGGCGGAGACCCGGCAGAAGCGGGGCAGCGAGTATATCGACACCCCCTCCGACGTGGACTATGTCCACACCTATCTCCAGGAGTATGACGTGTCCCACGGCCTGGACGGCATGGAGAAGGTGCGCAGCCTGCTCTCCCTCCTGCCCATCCTGAACCGGGCGGAGGGGCAGACGGTCGTTGTAAAATACGGCGGCTCGGCCATCGGGGCGGAGTCTGTCCACGACACCACCCTCCAGGACGTGGCCGCCCTGCGCATGGCCGGGGTGCGGGTGGTGCTGGTCCACGGGGGCGGCAAGCACATCACCGCCCTGCTGTCCCGGCTGCACGTGCCCACCCGGTTTGAAAACGGCTATCGCTACACGGACCAGGCCGTGCTGGACACGGCGGAGCTGGCCCTGTCGGCCCAGGTGAACAAGTCCATCGTCCAGGAGTTGGCCCGGCAGAAGGTGTCCGCCGTGGGCGTGTCCGGCAAGGACGGCGGCCTCATCACCGCCACGGTGAAGGACCCGGCCCTGGGCCGGGTGGGGGAGATCACCCACGTGGACACCAGGCTCATCACCACCCTGCTGGACGCGGGCTTTTTGCCTGTCATCTCTCCCATCGTCCTGGGGGAGGACGGCGGCGGCCTGAACTGCAACGCCGACGACGCCGCCCGGGCGGTGGCCGAGGCCCTGGGGGCACAGAAGCTGGTGTTCCTCACCGACGTGGGGGGCATCCTCATCGACAGCCACAACACCAAGACCGCCGTGCCCCACATGGACGTAAAGCGGGCCCTGGAGCTGATGGACGCCGGTCTCATCGCCGGGGGCATGGCCCCCAAGGTCCGGGGCTGCGTCCATGCCATCCAGTCCGGCGTGGGCCAGGTGTCCATCCTGGACGGCCGGGTAGAACACGCCCTCCTGCTGGACACCCTGGGCCAGCGGGTGGAGGGAACGGTCATTACGGGGTGAGAAAACCCCTCGTCCCAAAGCCTTCCCCCAGGGGAAGGCATAGGAAGGGCTTTTTGATAAGGAAGGTATCCACATGACACGACATCATCCCCACAAACAAACCCCGCCCCTCACGCCGCTGCGGCGGGTGTGGCTGCTCTTCGCCCTCACGGGGCTGGGCTGCTGCGTGGGGGTGCTGGCCCTGCTGTATGGGGCGGCGGCCTATGTGAAGCTGCCGGGGCTGGCCCTGTTCCAGTCCTATTTTCACCACCCGGCCCTGCTGGGGCTGAATCTGCTGCCCCCGGTGCTGCTCATCTGGCTGTTCTATTTCCTCACCCGCCGGGGCTGGTGCGCCTTTTTGGGCAGCTTTCTGCCCTGTATCATCGTGGCCATGGTGAACTATTTCAAGATCCGCCTGCGGTCTGACCCCTTTCTGGCCGCCGACCTCCGGCTTGTCTCAGAGGCCGGGGGCATCGTGGGCAACTACTCCCTGGATGTGGACTGGCTCACCTGGCTGACCCTGGGGGCGCTGGTGGCGGGACTGATCTTCTCAGCTCTGCTCATCCCAAAGTGGCCCTGCCGGGGCTGGGACCGGGTCTTTGCCGCCGCCTCCTGCGCCGCATTGTGCGCCGTGAGCTGCGCCAGCCTGTTCACCAATCAGGACCTATACCAGGCCACGGAGAACAGCGAGTATATCAACCCCTGGTCCGACGTGGAGGTCTTCGTATCGAAAGGCTGCCTGTACCCCTTCTTATACAGCATGCGGGACATGTTCCCCGCGCCGCCCCCGGGGTATGACGCCCAGGCGGCCCAGGCCATGCTGGGGGAATTTACCGACGAGGACATCCCGGCGGACAAGCAGGTGTCCGTCATGGGCATCATGCTGGAGGCCTTCTGCGACCTGACCGACTTTGACTTTATGGCAAGCCAGCCCGCCGTGGCCCAGGTATATGAGCAGTGGCATGAGCTGACCGACCAGGGCGTGTCCGGCAGGCTGCTGACCAACATCTTCGCCGGGGGCACGGTGGACAGCGAGTGGGGCTTTCTGTCCGGCTATTCCCAGCACGACGACTTCCGCCGGGACACCGACTCCTACGTCTGGTATCTCCGGGACCAGGGCTATCAGACCTTTTTCAGCCACCCGGGCTACAGCTGGTTCTATAACCGCCAGAACGTGAACGGCTATCTGGGCTTTCAGGACAGCTGGTTCACCGAGAACCACTATGGCGATCTGGTGGACCCCACCAGCGCCATCTATCACTCCGACGATATTCTCACCGACGAGCTGTTCGCTCAGCTGAAGGAGCGGGTAGCCGACGGCCCCTGCTTCTCCTTCTCCGTGTCCTATCAGAACCACGGCCCCTATGAGTGGGCCGCCCCGGCCAACACCGAGTACGTCACCCCCGAGGGCAGCGGTCTGGACCAGGAGAGCTGCAACATCTGGAACCACTATCTTTCCGGGGTGGGGGAGACCATCGCCGCCATGAACAAGCTGACCCAAGACTTGGACAGTATGGACGAGCCGGTGGTGCTGGTGCTCTTTGGGGACCACAAGCCCTGGGGGGGCAACGGCAACTCCGCCTATGCCGCCATGGGGCTGACCTTTGACCTGGGCACCCTCCAGGGCTTTTACGACTACTACGCCACGCCCTATCTCATCTGGGCCAACGCCGCCGCCAAAGAGATTTTGGGCGACGACTTCACCGGGGACGGTGGGGATTTCTCTCCCTGCTTCCTCATGCCCAAGGTCTTTGACCTGTGCGGCTGGACGGGACCGGCCTTTATGCAGCTTGCCCGCCAGGTGCGGGAGGTGACCCCCCTGGTCCACGAGCGGGGGCTGTACCTGTCCGACGGCCAGATCACCGATACCCTCACCACCCAGCAGCAGGACTTTGTCACCCGCTTCCTGTGGGCGGAGTATTGGCGGGAGACCCAGGGCCTGTCTGCCAAATAAACAAAACAAAAATCAGCGTGTTCCCGTTTAAATCCGGGAACACGCTGATTGCTTTTTGTTGTATTTTCAAAGAAGATTGCGATAAGTTTACTCCAGGATCGCGCCCTTGTCGGCGGAGGAGACCATCTTGGCGTAGCGGGCCAGATAGCCGGTCTTGATCTTGGGCTCGGGGCAGACCCACTTGGCCTTTCTCTCGGCCAGGGTGGCGTCGTCCACCAGCAGCTGGATGGTGTGCTCGGGGATGTTGATGGAGATGAGGTCGCCCTCCTCCACCAGGCCGATGGGGCCGCCGCTGGCCGCCTCAGGGGAGACGTGGCCGATGGACGCGCCCCGGGTAGCGCCGGAGAAGCGCCCGTCGGTGATGAGAGCCACGTCCTTGTCCAGGCCCATGCCCGCGATGGCGGAGGTGGGGTTGAGCATCTCCCGCATACCGGGGCCGCCCTTGGGGCCCTCATACCGGATGACCACCACGTCGCCGGAGACGATCTTGCCGTCGTAAATGGCCTGGATGGCGTCGTCCTCGCTGTTGAACACCCGGGCGGGGCCCTGGTGGACCATCATCTCCGGGGCCACGGCGGACTGCTTCACCACGCAGCCGTCGGGGGCCAGGTTGCCCTTCAGCACGGCGATGCCGCCGGTCTTGGTGTAGGGGTCATCGATGGGCCGGATGATGTCGTGGTTGCGGTTGACCACGCCTTCCAAATTCTCGGCCACGGTCTTGCCGGTGCAGGTGAGCAGGCTGGTGTCGATCAGGTTCTTCTTGGCCAGCTCGGCCATCACGGCGTACACGCCGCCGGCCCGCTCCAGGTCCTCCATATAGGTGTTGCCCGCAGGGGCCAGGTGGCACAGGTTGGGGGTGTGGTCAGAAATTTCGTTGGCCATGTCGAAGGACAGCTCGATGCCGCACTCGTGGGCGATGGCGGGCAGGTGGAGCATGGTGTTGGTGGAGCAGCCCAGGGCCATGTCGATGGTCTCGGCGTTGTGGAAGGCGGCGCGGGTCATGATGTCCCGGGGCCGGATGTTCTTTTCCACCAGCTCCATGATCTTCATGCCCGCGTGCTTGGCCAGGCGCAGCCGGGCGGAATAGACGGCGGGGATGGTGCCGTTGCCCCGCAGGGCCATGCCGATGGCCTCGGTGAGGCAGTTCATGGAGTTGGCGGTGTACATGCCGGAGCAGGAGCCGCAGGTGGGGCAGGCGGCGTTCTCATATTCCTCCACGCCCGCCTCGTCCAGCTTTCCGGCGTAGTAAGCGCCCACGGCCTCGAACATGTGGGACAGGCAGGTGCGGCGGCCGTCGTTCAGGGTACCGGCCAGCATGGGGCCGCCGGAGCAGAAGATGGTGGGGATGTTCACCCGGGCGGCGGCCATGAGCAGGCCGGGCACATTCTTGTCGCAGTTGGGGATCATCACCAGACCGTCGAACTGGTGGGCCATGGCCATGGCCTCGGTGGAGTCGGCGATGAGGTCCCGGGTGACCAGGGAATACTTCATGCCCACGTGGCCCATGGCGATGCCGTCGCACACGGCGATGGCGGGGAACTCCACGGGGGTGCCCCCGGCGGCCCGGATACCGGCCTTCACCGCCTCGGCGATCTTGTCCAGGTTCATGTGGCCGGGGACGATCTCGTTATAGGAGCAGACCACGCCGATCAGGGGGCGCTCCAGCTCCTCCTTGGTATAGCCCAGGGCATAGAGCAGGGAGCGGTTGGGGGCGGCGGGGATGCCTTTTTTCACAACGTCAGAACGCATACAAAAAACTCCTCCTCAAAATAGTGTTTTGTATTCACGGGAATACAAAACAAAAATAGTTGTCTGATAACTATTGCATTGTCTGACTACATGTTATATCATATGCTTCAGAATTGTCAAGAGGAAAGAGGCGTGGACCATGGGAAATCTGTCCCAGCAGGCGGGAAAGACGCTGTACAGCTGGATCGCGGTGGAAAAGCGGTTCCGGCCCGGGGAGAAGCTGCCCAACGAGGTGGAGCTGTCCGCCCAGCTGGGGGTCAGCCGCGCCACCCTGCGGGAGGCCCTGCGGGCCCTGCTGGTCCAGGGGGTGGTGGAGGTCCGCCGGGGCCGGGGCACCTTTGTCACCCAGCGGGCGGCAGAGGTAGAGGACTTCGGCTTTGACGACCTGGCCCGGGTGAAGGGCCAGCTGCGGGACCTGTTCGAACTGCGGACTATTTTCGAGCCCCAGGCCGCCCGCCTGGCCTGCCGCCGGGCCACCGAGCGGGAGCTGGAGGACATTTTGACCCAGGGGGCGGCGGTGGCCGACTGCATCCGCCGGGGGGCGGACCGGACCCAGGCAGACCGGGCCTTTCACGCCGCCATCGTCCGGGCGGCCCACAACGAATTTATGATGCGTCTGCTGCCCATGATCGACCGGGCGGTGGAGACGGCCATCTCCGCCGGGGAGCACAAGGAGGCCCTGGCCCAGATCACCCTGCAAGACCACGCCCTGCTGCTGGAGTTCATCCAAAAGCGGGACGGCGAGGGGGCCGAGCACGCCATGGCCATCCACATGCGCCATGCCGTGGAGGAGCTGGGCGTGGAGGGATTATAAACAAAACAAAACGCGCCCATGGATCGTTTGAACATCGATCCATGGGCGCGTTTGCTATGTTCTGGGCGGCGTGGGTATGCGAATGGTCAGGGTGATGGCGTCGGGGGCGTCCTGGCGCTGGCACTGGGCGTCCACCCCTGCCGAGCGCATCACATCCAGGCTGTGGGAGATGGTGTTCAGGAAGAGGCGCACATCCTTGACGATGAGGGTGGGGCGGCGCTTTTTGGGGGGCGGGGAGCGGAGCATAGACTCCACCAGGGCCTCCGTCTGGGCCACGGTGAGCTTGTCCCGGATGGCCCGGTCCGCCGCCCGGCGCTGCTGCTCCCCGTCCGGCAGGCGGAGGAGTGAGCGGGCGTGGCGCTCGGTACACCCGGCGTCCCGCAGGGCGGACAGGACCTCCTGGGGGAGCTTGAGGAGCCGCAGCTTGTTGGCGATGGCCGACTGGCTCTTGCCCAGCCGCCGGGCCAGCTCCTCCTGTGACAGGGCAAAGTCCCCCTGAAGCCGCCGCAGGGCCAGGGCCTCCTCCCAGAAGTCCAGGTCCCGGCGCTGGAGGTTTTCCACCAGGGCGAACAGGGAGGAGGTCTGGCCGTCGGCTTGGACGGACAGGCAGGGCACCTGCTGTAGCCCCGCCAGCTTGGCCGCCCGCAGGCGGCGCTCCCCCGCCACCAGCTCCCAGCCCCCCTACCCCCGGCGGACGGTGAGGGGCTGGAGCAGCCCCAGTGCGCGGATGGACCCGGCCAGCTCCTCCAGCTCGGGCTGGGAGAACTGGGTGCGGGGCTGGCCCGGATTGGGGGCGATGTCCTCCACGGGCAGAAACAGCACCCGCCCGCTGTCATACAGTCCCTTTTTGGTGAGAAAACGCATACTGGACCCCCGCTTTCTTTCTGGTGTTGTCAAAAACAGTTTACCACATTGTGGAATTAAAACCGTCGAAATATGGGCCATAGAAATAATTTTCCTGCATCTGAATGGCAAAAACCGAAATTTTCCCGGGGAAATGGGGAAAATAGACGAAACAGGGGAAAATTTTTCTTGTAAAAGGGGGAAAATGCCGATATAATGGAAGGGAAAGAGAGAAGAGAAACGACCCCGAAACAATCGACCCTGAAATTTAGGAGGAGAGAAAATGAACACAAAGAAACTGCCCCTTGCATTTTGGATCTTCGTGGGCCTGGTCATCGGCATCGTGGCCGGTCTGGCCCTGATGGCCATCCCCGGCGGCGTGGACTTCGCCAAGACCTATGTCAAGCCCTTCGGCACCATCTTCCTGAACCTCATCAAGTTCATCGTGGTGCCCATCGTCCTGTTCTCCATCACCGCCGGCATCATCTCCATGGGGGACATCAAAAAGCTGGGCTCGGTGGGCGTGAAGACCATCGTCTATTACATGTGCACCACCGCCCTGGCCGTGGTCATCGCCCTGGTGCTGGCCAACCTGTGCCGCGGCTTCTTCCCGCCCCTGGACAAGCTGGCCGCCGGAGAGTACACCGCCAGCGACCCGGTGAGCTTTATGGACACCCTGGTGAACATCTTCCCCGCCAACGTCATCGAGCCCATGCGCTCGGCCTCTATGCTCCAGGTCATCGTCATCGCCATCCTCTTCGGCGTGGGCATCCTGGTGGCCGGGGAGAAGGGCCTGGTGTGCGCCCAGGTGGTGGACAGCTTTAACGAGGTGTCTATGAAGGTCATGGACCTGATCATCCGTCTGTCCCCCGTGGGCGTGGCCTGCCTGCTGGCCCCCGTGGTGGCGGAGAACGGCCCCAAGATCCTGGGTGCCCTGGCCGCCGTGCTGCTGGTGGCCTACATCGGCTATGTGATCCACGCTCTGTGCGTCTATTCCTTCAGCATGGCCGCCCTGGCCCGGATCTCCCCCGTGGCCTTCTTCCGGGAGATGGTCCCCGCCATGATGATGGCCTTCTCCTCCGCCTCCTCCGTGGGCACCCTGCCCTTCACCCTGGAGTGCGCCGAGAAGCTGGGGGCCCGGAAGGAGATCGCCTCCTTCATCATCCCCCTGGGGGCCACCATCAACATGGACGGCACCGCCATCTATCAGGGCGTGTGCGCCGTGTTCATCGCCTCCTGCTTTAACATCGACCTGACCCTGGGCCAGATGGTCACCATCGTCCTCACCGCCACCCTGGCCTCCATCGGCACCGCAGGCGTCCCCGGCGCGGGCATGGTCATGCTGGCCATGGTGCTGGAGAGCGTGGGCCTGCCCGTGGAGGGTATCGGCCTGGTCATGGGTGTGGACCGCATCTTCGACATGGGCCGCACCACCGTGAACATCACCGGCGACGCCGCCTGCGCCGTGGTCATCTCCAAAATGGAGGAGCGGAAAGAGCAGCGCACCAAAGGCGCGCTGGACTGAAAGAGTTTGAGAGTTTGCGTGAAAAACAGCCGCCGGGAGGCGGCTGTTTTTCTGCCTTCCCCTGGGGCCGATTCCCCTTGTCAAGGGGAAATGTCCCACAGGGACAAAAGGGATAGGGCAGGTGGCCCGCAGGGCCGGATGAGGGGAACGCCGAAGGGCTTGTAGCGCTAACGTTAAAATGGACGTGGTTTTCGCCCTGCGGGGGACGAGGGACAGAATCCTT
Organism: uncultured Eubacteriales bacterium; assembly: GCA_900549405.1. Taxonomy (GTDB): domain Bacteria; phylum Bacillota; class Clostridia; order Oscillospirales; family Oscillospiraceae; genus Lawsonibacter. The sequence goes on from URNZ01000011.1 coordinate 44,107, forward strand.
CCGTCACGGCTTCGCCGTGCCACCTCCCTTTCACAAGGGAGGCTGAT
>URNZ01000012.1 GCA_900549405.1 uncultured Eubacteriales bacterium
TATAATGCCCGGGAAGGGCGGCGGACCCGCCGCCCCTCTATTCCGCTTGAAAAAAGGAGCCCGCCATGAAATTTCGGAATACCGCCCCCCTCGCCCTTCTCCTCTCTCTGGCTCTGGTCCTGCCCGGCTGCGCCGCGCCCAAGGCGGAGCCGACCCTGCTAACCATCGGCACGGCGGACCGGGGCGGGACCATGGCCCCCGCGGGCAGCGCCATCGCCGCCGTGCTGTCTGACGGTGAGGAGAGAAAGGTCAGCGTCAGCGTGTCCAGCGGCTCCACGATGAACGTGCAGAGTCTGGCCGCCGGGGACATCGACCTGGGACTGGTGTCCGGCGACGTGGCCTATGCCGCCTATGTGGGCGCGGAGGAGTTCGACGGCCAGCCCCAGCCCCTGCGGGCGGTGGCGGCGGTATACTCCAGCGTCTCCTGCTGGATCGCCCCGGCGGCGGGGGCGACGGAATATGTCCACGACCTGGGCGGCCTGCGCCTGGGGGTCGGCCCCCAGGACTCCACCACCGAGCTGTCCGCCCGGGCGGCGGTGGAGCTGTTGGGGCTGGAGGACCAGGGGGCACAGCTGGTGAATTGCAGCCTGGAGGACGGGGCGCGCCAGGTCGCCGACGGCAGTTTGGACGCCCTCCATGCCTTTGCCGGGGTGCCCGCCCGCAGTCTGACCTGGCTGGCCCAGCAGGAGCCCTGCCGCCTGCTGCGCTTCACCGACGAGGAGCTTGCCAGCATTCTGGACCAGAATCAGTCCTACTATGCCGCCTGCATCCCCGCCGGGACCTATTCCGGCCAGACGGAGGACCTGAACACCTTTGGGGCCAAGTGTCTGCTGTGCGTCCGGGCCGACGCACCGGACGAGCTGGTCTATCAGCTGACCCAGACCCTGTATCACGGGGCGGAGGAGCTGGCCCAGTCCACCCCCGCCCTGGCGGAGATGGCCCGGCCGGAATTTCTGTATGAGGACCTGCCCATCCCCCTCCACCAGGGGGCCGCCGACTTCTACCGGGCGGAGGGCCTGATCGAGAGCTAAATAAAAACGCCGTATCCTTCCCATCACAGGAGGATACGGCGTTTTTCTTAAATCAGGTCATCCACATCCAGGCCCCACACCACCCGGCGGTAGTTTGCCTGGTCGGTGGCCCCCTCGGTGGACAGGCACAGGACGCGGCTGTTTTGGTCCAGCCCCAGGCGCTCCCGCAGGGGGGCCAGCTCTGTGCGGCTGAGAGCCAGCAGGGCCAGGCCGAAGCCCGCCGCGCCGCTCTCCCCGGAGACGATCCGCCCACCCCCCAGCACCGGCGCGCCCAGGACCCGCATCCCGGCGGCGGCCACGTGGTCGGGCATGGAGACAAAGTGGTCCGCCCACCGGGACAGCACCCGCCAGCCCACGGTGCAGGGCTCCCCGCAGGCCAGGCCCGCCATCATGGTACTCAGGCTGCCCGTCACGGCGTGGAGCTGTCCATCGTCCGCCAGGGCGGTGCGGAAGACGCAGTCGGCCCGGTCCGGCTCCACCACGATCACCTTGGGACGTTTTTCCCCATACCGGGCGGCCAGATAGCCCGTCACCGCCCCCGCCATGGCTCCCACGCCCGCCTGGAGAAAGACGTGGGTGGGCGGCTGGGGCAGCTGCTCCGCCGCCTCGTCCGCCATGGTCATGTAGCCCTGCATGATGTGGGTGGGGATCTCCTCATAGCCGGGGCCACCAGAGACGGTAGTGTCCTGCATCAGCACGCCCCCGTGCTCCCTGGCATATTGGGCGGCCAGGCGCACCGTGTCGTCATAGTTCCGGTCCGTGATCTCCGCCCGGGCCCCCAGGGCACGGATGTGCTCCAGCCGCTCCCGGGCGCTGCCCGCTGGCATGAGCACCACGCAGCCGATGCCCAGCTTTTGGGCCGTCCAGGCCAGGCCCCGGCCATGGTTTCCGTCGGTGGCGGTGACCAGGGTCAGGCCGGTCCAGTCCTCCTGGGTCAGGCGGGAAAAGGTCAGCTCTCCCTCCCCCAGTCCCGGGCGCTGCCCCAGATATCGGGCCGCCGCCCAGCTGCCCCCCAGGACCTTAAAGGCGTTTAAGTCGAACCGGGCGCTCTCGTCCTTCACATACAGCCCCGCCACCCCCAGCAGCTTAGACAGGCGCTCCAGGGACACTAGCGGCGTGGGGACATAGCCGGGGATGGTCCGGTGAAAGGCCCGCACCTGGCGGGCGGTCTCCAGGGTGAAGGGAAAGTCCTCCGGCAGGGGCGCAAACTTCTGGGGCCGGTGGACGGCCCGGATGTCCATGGCGTATGCTGCGGCAGTGTTCATAGCGGCTCCTCCTCGTTCTTTATGATCTCGTCTTACAGGCGGGCGATGAGCTGGCAATAGACCTGCCGTGCCCGCTCCACCTGGTCCACGCTGGTGTGCTCGTCCCGCATGTGGGCCAGCTTATATTCCCCGGGGCCAAAGCCGATGGTGGGCACCCCCATGGCCACGGGGGTAATGGCGTTGGTGCCGAAGTCCCAGAAGTCGAACTGCTCCGGGGCCTTACCGTACACATCGGCATAGGCCCCCATCAGCGCCTGGGGCAGGGGCTGGTCCTTGCCGATCTCCCAGGGGTCGTGCATGGGCTCATACACCAGCTCCCGGCCTGTCCAGCTCCGGCGGCGGAGGGTGCCCACCTCCCAGCTGGCGTCCTTGCCCGCGATCAACGCGTCCATCTCCTCCCGCACCTGGTCCAGGGTCTCCCCCAGGGCCAGGCGGCGGTCCAGATAGATGGAGCACTGGCTGGGCACCGCGTTCAGCGACGCGCTGACGCAGGAGATGTCCGACAGGACGATGGTCCCGTGGGGGCCGTTCGGGCGATAGAGCTTCTGATTCAGCGTCTCCACCCGCCCGATGATCTCCGCCATCTCGTACACGGCGTTTTTCCCCTTCTCCGGGGCGGAGCCGTGGGCGGACACGCCGTGGGTGGCGATGCGCACCTGGGCCTTGCCCTTGTGGCCCAGGGTAATGACGTTGCCGCTGGGCTCGCAGATGACGCAGAAGTCGGGCCGCAGCTTCCGGTCTGCGTACAGCAGCTTCAGGTTCACCCCGTCGCAGTATTCCTCGCAGACTGTCCCGGTGACATAGACGGCCTTGCCCTCCAGCAGTCCCCGGTCCCGGGCGTCGGCGGCGGCATAGACGGCGGCGCACAGGCCGCCCTTCATGTCCACGCTGCCCCGGCCCCACAGCTGGCCGTCCACGATCTGGCCGGAGAAGGGGGGCTGCTGCCACTCCGGGCCGTCGTTCACCTGGACGGTGTCCATGTGGCCGTCGAAGTGGATGATCTTGGGCCCGCTGCCCATCCGGCCCACCACGTTGCCCGTGGCATCGATCTCCGCCTGGTCAAAGCCCAGCTTTTTCATCTCCTCCACCAGCAGATGGGCCATGTCCCCCTCCTGGTCAGAATAGCTGCGGGTCTGCACCACCCGCTGTAAAAATTGGATCAGGTCGCTCATGTAAGGTTCCTCCCTTTCCCCGTCTCCGGGCTGTTTGTTGTCATTATTATATTGACAGCAATGGCAAAAATCTATCATAATATCACCAGAAACTATCACAATTTTGACCGTTCTCAAAACAGGAGGGCCGACCATGCAGGTATACGACATCCATCTGAACAAGCAGCGGCGGGAGGAGACCCGCCACGGCTCCTTTGCCCTGCCCCTGGCGGTGTACACCACGGTCATCCGCCGGAACGTGCTGGGCTTTGTCAACTGGCACTGGCATGAAGAGCTGCAATTCTGCCTGGTGACCCGGGGAGCGGTGGAATTCCACGTGTCCGAGACAGTCCTGTCCCTCTCCCCCGGCCAGGGCATTTTCATCAACGCCGGGCAGCTGCACATGGCCCGGGACAGAGACGGACAAGGGGCCTATCTCTGCCTGGACTTTCACCCCCGGCTCATCGCCGGGACGGCGGGGGGCGCGGTGGAGCGGGACCGGGTGACCCCCTATGTCCAGGACCGTGGCATCGTCTGCTGCCCCCTGCTGCCCTCCGTCCCCTGGCAGCGAGAAGCCCTGGACAAGCTGCAAATTTTGCTGGACACGGACCGGGAAGACGCCCTGGCCCTGGTCATCCGCCTGCTGGAGCTGTGGCAGGTTTTGGAGACGGGCTTCCTCCGCCCCGCCCACCGGGGCCATCCCCAAAGCCCCCAGCGCCAGCCGGTGCGGGAGATGGCCCAGTTCATCCACGATCACTTCGACCAAGAGCTGACCCTGGACCAGATCGCCGCCAGCGCCGCTCTGTCCCCCGGGGCCTGCTGCCGCCTGTTCAAACGGCACATGGGCTGCTCCCCCTTTACCTATGTGCAGAACCTGCGCCTTCAGCGGGCCGCCCGGCTGCTGGAGACCACCGACGAGCCCATCACCCAGGTCGCCGCCCGGTGCGGCTACGGCAGCCCCAGCTATTTCACCAAGTCCTTTCGGGAGAAGACGGGCCTGTCCCCCTCCGCCTATCGGAAGCGGCTGCCTGGAGAAGACCCGCGAGATTGACAAGATTTCCACGAAATGCTATTTTAAATGCAGCATGTATCCTGATGTGGAGGTGTTCCCATGAAAAAGGGCCTGCTGGCCGCCGCCCTGGCTGCGATCTTGACTCTATCGACCCTGACCGCCTGTGGGGGAACCGGAACCGACGGCTCCGGGCAGGAGGACCTGCCCCGGCTGGTCATCGCCAGCGACAACTATGAGCCATACAGCTATGTGGGCCCCAACGGCAATTTGATCGGCGTGGACGTGGACCTGGCTACCGAGGCCTGCCGCCGTCTGGGCTACGCCCCGGAGTTCCGCCAGATCGTGTGGGAAAACAAGGACGTCTATCTGTCCATCGGCCAGGTGGACTGCCTGTGGGGCAGCTTTACCATGACCGGACGGGAGGACCTGTATCAGTGGGCCGGGCCCTATCTCTACAGCCGCCAGGTGGTGGCGGTGCGGACGGACAGCGGTATCCAGACCTTGGCCGACCTGGCGGGCCGCCGGGTGGCGGTGCAGGCCACGGGCAAGCCGGAGAGCATCTTCCTCACCTCTGACGCCCCCGGCATCGCTCAGGTGGAGGCGGTGTACTCCTTCTCCACCATGGACGAGGTATATGCCTGTCTGCGCAAGGGCTATGCCGACGCCATCGCCGGGCACGAAAACGCCCTGGGGCTGTTCCTCGCCTCCTCCCCCGGCTCCTATCGGATGCTGGACGAGACCCTGGACGTGTCCCAGCTGGGGGTGGCCTTTCAAAAGGACACCCATCAGGAACTGGCCCAGGCCCTCACCCAGACCCTGGCGGAGATGGAGGCCGACGGGACCACCCGGGCCATTTTAGAGCGCTATGGCCTGGACGCTGACCGGGCCTTGGGGGTGACACCATGAGCACCATGAAAAAACACCTAGACGCCGCGTGCAGCTTTTTGGCCTCTAAGCTCTTCTGGCTGTCCCTGCTGGCCGGACTGGTCCTGGTCCTGCTGGGCTACAGCGCCCACACCGCCCTGGACAAGGCCGACGTGCGCCGGGTGGCCCAGCAGACCCTGTCCTCCGTGTCTGGCCGCCTGCAGCGGTATGAGAACTACATGGCCAACGAAAAGTCCAAAAGCCTGATCCGACTGTTGGACAAGGCCAACGAGCTCAGCCGCTGTCTGGCCCAGGAAACAGCGGACCGGAGCGGATTTTTGGCCGACTATGTCCACCAGCAGCGCCTCACCGGCGTGATCCTGCTGGACGGCCAGGTCCATATGGAGACCCGCTTTCCAGAGGACCCCATTCCCCTCTCCGGCCTGGACCAGACCAACGTCCGCGCCCAGGTGGAATCGGTGGTCCAGCATCCCAAAAAGACCTATCTCACCCGCCTGACCACCTCCGGCGGGACCTTCGACTTTGCCGCCGTGGCCCGGCAGGACGGCCCCGGCGTGGTGGTCGCCTATGTGCGCAAGGAGACCGACGAGTTCAGCGAGGACGACATCTCCCTGGACACCATGTTTGAAGGGGACAACTATAATCTGGAGGGCGTGGTGGTGGTGTCCAACGGCACGTCTATCCTGGCCTCTAACGTCAGCGACCTGCAAGGGACCCCCTCTGACCAGTTTCTGGCCTATTTCGACCACCAGCTGACGCCGGACCGCTCGGGGCTCATCCACCTGTCCTATCAAGGAAAGGACTGGTACGGCGCCCGCACCAGCAGCGGGAGCTATCGTCTATACGCCTTCTTCCCCGCCTCGGCGGTCTTCGCCACCCGCACCGGCGCCCTGGGGTATACCCTGGCGGCCTATATCCTGCTGCTGACCGTGTTTACTGTCCTGCGCCACCGCTCCTCCCGGGCAACGCTCCGCCAGCTGGAAAAGCAATATCGGATCATCAGCGCCGTGAGCAGCATCTACTCCTCCTGCTTTCTGTTCTCCTTGGATGGGCGGTCGGTAGAGGTCATTCGGGCCCAGGAGGACATGCGCCCCCAGCTGGATCAGCTTACCCGGCCCCAACAGGTGGTCGACCTGCTGGTTCAAAAACATGTCACCCCCGCCTATCGTCAGAGTTTTCTGGCCTTCACCGATCTGTCCAGCGTGGAGCGCCGCCTGACGGGGGTCTCCTCCCTCTCCTGCCCCTTTGAGGACCTGTCCGGCCGGTGGATGTCGGCGGTGCTGATCCCCCAGGAATACGACGATGGCGGCGGCATCCAGTCGGTGCTGCTGCTGCTGCGGGACACGTCGGCCGAGAAGCGCCGGGAGCTGGACTATCAGGAGCAGCTGCGTCAGGCGGCCCAGCAGGCCGAGCGGGCCAACCTGGCCAAGACCGACTTTCTCCGCCGCATGAGCCACGACGTGCGCACCCCCATCAACGGTATCCGGGGCATGGTGGCCATCAGCCGGCACTACGCTGGGGACGAGGCCAAGCAGGAGGAGTGCCGGGAGAATATCCTCTCCGCCTCCGGCTTCCTGCTGGACCTGGTCAACGATGTGCTGGATATGAACAAGCTGGAGTCCGGCTCCATCCAGCTGGAGGAGCGCCCCTTCTCCCTGAGCGAGGTGATAGACAGCGTCCTGTCCATTGTCCAGGTCCGGGCGGGCGAGCGGGGCGTGGCCCTCCACCGTGAGGTCATGGATGTGGTCCACGACAGGCTCATCGGCAGCCCCCTCCATCTGCGTCAGATCCTGCTGAACATCTCCAGCAACGCGGTGAAGTATAACCACCCCGGCGGCTCCGTGGCCATCTCCTGCCGGGAGCTGCCCCCCGCTGACCCGGCGGTCCGGGGGCCGGTGACCTTCACCTTCACCTGCGCCGACACCGGTGTGGGCATGAGCCAGGAGTTCCAGACCCGGGCCTTCGAGCCCTTCGCCCAGGAGGACACCACCGTCCACTCCACCTACAGCGGCACCGGCTTAGGCCTGCCCATCGCCAAGGAGCTGGTGGAGCACATCGGCGGCTCCATCTCCTTTGTCAGCCAGCAGGGCAAGGGGACCACCTTTACCATCGTCCTGCCTTTCCTGCCCGACCCGGACAGCGCCGCTCCCGCCGCCCCCGTCCCGGTGGAGGAGCTGCCCTCCATCGCCGGGGCCCGGGTGCTGCTGGCGGAGGACAACGACATGAACCGGGAGATCACCCGCTTCGTCCTGGAAAAGCAGGGCGTCCAGGTGGTGGAGGCCCTGGACGGACGGCAGGCGGTGGAGGCCTTCGCCCAGTCCGCCCCCGGCAGCTTTGACGTGGTGCTGATGGACGTGATGATGCCAGTGATGGACGGCCTGGAGGCCACCCGCCGCATCCGCTCCATGGACCGCCCCGACGCCAAGACCGTCCCCATCTTCGCCCTCACCGCCAACGCCTTCGTAGACGACCAGGTCCGCAGCCGCAAAGCCGGCATGAACGAGCACCTGCCCAAGCCCCTGGACGCACCAAAGCTGATTCTTTTGATACGGAAGTATTTGAGAGTCTAAGTTTTAGGAGGGAATATGAATATTATCGATATAAGTTTTGAGCCTGCTTACTAAGCTAAATTGGCTGGCGCTCCTTGTCCTGTGTGCAGCGCTGGTCGGTATCAGCTATCTGATCAAAAAAGTCATTCCAGTCTCAAGAAAACACGCCATCTCCGTCCAAGAGATAACGCTCGGGATTGGAAACAGCAGCATTACGGTACATTATGATAATCGTGACCGGGCTATTGCATATAAATTGTGGGTCGAACTCAACACACGGAAAATCGGATTGGAATTTGACCAGGAAAATGATGTGATCGTGGAAGTGTATGATTCGTGGTATGAGTATTTCCGCGTCGCCAGAGAATTGATAAAAGACCTGCCGATTGAGAAGATCGAATGTGCATCAGAATTGATAGAGTTGGCAACAAAGGTCCTCAATCAAGGTCTGCGTCCACATTTAACAAAGTGGCAAGCACGTTATCGCAAATGGTATGAGAGCAGCGTAAAAGAGAGCGACGCCAAACTTTCCCCGCAGGATATCCAGAAGCAGTATCCGTATTACGATGAACTTCTCTCTGATCTAATTGAAACCAGCAAGAGAATGATCGCATACAAAGAGCTAATGTATCAAATCGCCTTTCATAAAACTTGATTGACCAGGATCATCCTGTCAGAATGGAGGTCACCATGAAACGAACTGCCCTCATTCCCGCCCTGTGTCTGCTTGCAGCTTTCGCGCTTTCCGCCTGCTCCCCCGCCGCTCCCGGTGATCAGGCGTCAGAGGACTTCAGCTCTGCTGAAACGAGCACAGCGGCGACTTCAAAAAGGCCATGACGGCATGCGAAGACCAGCTGAAATGCGCCGGCGTCTATCGTGGACCCGGAACTGTTGACGGCCAATCAGGATCTGGTCGATACGGTTATGTTTGATTGAAATTCAAGGTTGAACACACCCCCCGTCTGTGCTATACTACTGAGGAAAACGTCGGCATGAAGTCGGCCCCGCGTATCCCCTCCCCCGCGTTTATCTCACATGGATGAAGCATCAATACCGCGAAGGTATCGCCTGCCCAGAAGGGCGGGTCTGCCTTTGCGGTGTTTTTTCGTCCGAAACCCAGAGACCCCGGAAAATCTAAGACCCAAGAAAGGACGCATTCCCTATGACAAACACTGATCGTTCCGTGAAGAACTTGGTGGTGGCCGCCCTGATGCTGGCCCTGGCCTATGTTCTGCCCAACTTTACCGGCAACATCCCCCAGATCGGCTCCATGCTGCTGCCCATGCACCTGCCCGTGCTGCTGTGCGGCTTTTTGTGCGGCGGCGTCTGGGGCGCGGTGGTGGGCTTTGTGGCCCCTCTGCTCCGCTCCGTGCTGGTGGGCATGCCCCCCATGTTCCCCACCGCCATCTCCATGGCCTTTGAGATGGCCGTCTACGGCCTGGTGTCCGGCGCGCTGTACCGCCGCCTGCCCAAGAGCCTGGGCGGCATCTATGCCTCCCTCATCGGCGCCATGCTTGCCGGGCGCGTGGTGTGGGGCATTGTCCGGGCCCTGCTGACCCTGACGGGCAACACCCAGTTCTCCTTCGCCGCCTTCATCGCCGGTGCCTTCACCTCCGCCATTCCCGGTATCATCCTCCAGCTGGTGGCCATCCCCGTGGTAGTGGTGGCCCTGCAGAAGGCCCGCCTGATCCCCCAGACCGCCTGACGCCATGGAGCAGATCGCGGCGCTCCTGAAGGAGCATGTAGACAACCACCCCGGTCTGGAGACCGTGGACGCGGTAAAATTTTTGTATCAGAGCTATCTGGGGCCGGGACATCTGGTCCCCTCGGAAGCGGCCTCTCTGGCTCGGCTGGAGGAGGAGCTGGTCCAGTGCGGCCCCGACTTCGGCGAACCCCTGACCCAGCCCCTGGGCAACGGTTTGTGCCGGCTGAACCTCCGGCCAAGCCAGAAAGCGGGCCTCTCCCCCGTCACCCTGAACCGTCTGTTCTTCCTCACCGCCCAGCAAGTTCAGGGGGACCGGGTGGCGTTTGAGGGGGCGCTGAATCAGGTCCGGGATCTAAAGCTGCCCGGGTCAGAACGTTTTCTGGCCGATTATCACCGCCAGGGCTGCCCGGCGGTGAGCCACAGCGGCACATATCGAGAGCGCTACCGCCCGGCCTATCGGGTGGTGCTGGCCCGGTTCGGGGCGCTGGTGCCCATTCTGGCGGCCATTGACCGGGAGATGGCCCGGCGGGAGCATGTGCGCCTGGCCATCGACGGCCCCTGCGCCTCCGGTAAGTCCACTCTGGCGAAAACGCTGGCGGATATCTACCGCTGCCCGGTGGTCCACATGGACGACTTCTTCCTCCAACCCCACCAGCGCACCCCGGAGCGGCTGGCTCAGCCCGGGGGCAACGTGGACTATGAGCGCTTTGACGCCCAGGTCCTCTCCCCCCTGTACCGGAACGAAGCCGCCCGCTATCGCCCCTGGCGGTGCCGCACCGGCGACCTGGGGCCGGAGATCACCCTCTGCCCCACCCCGCTTATGGTATTCGAGGGCAGCTATTCCCTCCGCCCCGACCTGCGGGAGCGCTATCACCTGCGCATCTGGACCGAGGCCCCCTGGGAGACCCGGCTGGAGCGCATCGCCCAGCGTGGCCCCGGCTGCACCGCCCGCTTCCAGCAGGTCTGGATACCCCTGGAGGACCGCTACTTCGCCGCCTGTCAGGTGAAGGAGTGCTGCCAGCTGGTTTGGAATGGAGACAACTAGTTTACAGAAAAACAGGCATCGTCGGTTGGACGATGCCTGTTTTTTGCTGTATAGCTTCATTACACGATGGCACTGAGGTTATCCCAGTCAATGTCGCTGTCGACAACAAAGCCGCTTTCTTCCGCAGCCTTGATGCGCTGCGCCTCCTCCGGCGTCACCTTTGTGAAGTCGGGGTCCCACGCTTTCACCAGCTTCTTGATGAATTCGTAGGCAAAGGTTTTATCTTCATCAGGCAGCATATCCATCATACGGGCCGCGTCGATAGCCATGTTAGACATAAATACTACCTCCTAACCGGTAGGTGAATTATTTCTCCAACTCTCTCGCCATCTGCTCCACCGCCTGGGCGACATATCCGGGCAGGGGTTGGTCCTGGACCCCGGCGATCACCACGCCGCAGCTGTTCATGGGCACCAGGAACTTTTTGGCCCGGCAGCCGCCCACGGCCTGGGCCATGGCGGGGGTCACCTCCCCTAAAATCGCGTGGGCGACTACGATGCCGATGGGGCCCAGCACCGCGTCGGCGTCCATCACCCCCCGGACCACCGGGTTCTCCCCCGTGGCTCCGCAGTCCGCCCCGGCCTTTAACATGGTGGCGGTGGCGATGCTGTTGGTGCCCAGGGCCCACACCTCCGCCTTTGGCAGGCGGGCCTTGACCCCCTCCACCAGCAGCTTGCCCAGGCGGCCCCCCTGGCCGTCGATGACTACGATCTTCATCTCGCTCTACTCCTTCTTGATTTGCTCGATTTGCAGACCAACCGCCGGACTCTCCGCATAGAATGGGTCCGGTGGTGGTGTGATATGAACCTGTCCTGCGGCGACAGCCGGGAGCTGATGGCGCTGGCCGTGGCCCTGTCCATGCTCCTGGCCCAGGGGCAGGACGCCCAGCAGCTGGGCCGCCTGGCCGCCTTCTTCACCGTGGTGGGCGACACGCTGGCCCTGTTCGCCCTTCAGCCCGACCTGTGTCAGCCGGACCAGCCCGATCAGTCGGAAAAGTAATCCTTCAGCTCCTCCATCCGGTCCACGGTCATCTGATAGCCCTTGGCCCACAGCAGGCGCAGCTTCTCCGGGTCCTTCTCCGTGCGGGACACCCCCATGGTGGAGTCGGGCAGGATGACCTTCACTTTTCCCTGGCGCTCCAGCTGGAACAGCTCCTCCCGGTTCTCGTTATACACGTGGGCCCGGTGCTCCATCACGTGCAGGAAGTTGGGATAGTCCCGATAGGTCCGGTGGAGCAGCTTCTGCATGGGGTCGGGCTTTCGTACATAGTCCCGGGGGTGGGTCAGCACCACCAGCAGCCGGTCACAGCCCTGCTCCAAGGCGTGCTTCCAGGGGATGGCGTCGGCAATGCCCCCGTCCAGATAGGGCTGTCCGCCCAGGTGAAAGATGGGGAACATCAACGGCATGGCGCAGGTGGCCTGGAGCAGCGTGGACTCCCGGTCCCGCCGGGGCACGGGGAAATACTCCGCCTTGCCCGTGTTCAGGTTGGTCACCACCGCCTCCACCTGGCCGGGCCAGGCCTCAAAGGCGTCGTAATCGAAGGGGATGAGCTGGTTGGGAATGGTGTCATAGGCGAACTTCAGGCCGAAATAGCTCCGGTTGTTTTTATCCGCCAGATTCCGCATGCCCATATACCGCTTGTCCGGGGCATAGGTGGTGACCACCTTCAAGTTCCGCCGGGGCTGGCGGGACAGATAGCTCACGCCATAGGCGATGCCGGCGGACACACCCACCAGATAGTCGGGCATCACGTCCTGCTCCAGCAGGGCGTCGCACACGCCGCTGGAGAAAATGGCCCGCAGGGCCCCGCCTTCCAATACGATCCCTTTTTTCATTGCTGAACCTCTCTTTGAATTTGCATAGTGTGGTTGAATCCCTCAGTCATCGCCTTGCGGCGATGACAGCTTGCCCTACCCTTTTTGTCCCTACGGGACATTTCCCCCTGACAGGGGGAATCGGCCTTTCACAAGGGGGCCTATTTTTCTTGTCATTGCGAGGAGGGCGAAGCCCGACGTGGCAATCCGTCTTTTATAGCAGTGCCGCCAAAGCCTCCCGGATGTTGGCCACCCGGATCAGCTCCAGCCCCTCGGGCACCGTCAGCTTGCCCTGGGTGCGCTTGGGCACCAGGCACTTGGTAAAGCCCAGCCGCCGCACCTCCGCCAGCCGCTGGCCCAGGGCGCTCACCGCCCGCAGTTCCCCCGTCAGACCCACCTCTCCGATGGCGGTGAGGTCGTGGGGCACGGGCTTGTCCCGAAAGCTGCTGGCCATGGCCAGAATGGCGGCCAGGTCGGCGGCGGGTTCCTCCAGGTCCAGGCCGCCGATGACGTTCATATAGGCGTCGCAGTTGCTCAGCATCAGCCCGCCCCGCTTCTCCAGCACCGCCAGCAGCAGCGCCGCCCGGTTATAGTCGATGCCGTTGCTCACCCGCCGGGGGTTGCCCAGGCTGCTGGGCACCACCAGGGCCTGGATCTCCGCCAGCACCGGGCGCACCCCCTCCATCACGCAGGTGACGCAGGTGCCCGGGGCGTCGGCGGGCCGCCCGCTGAGCAGGGCCTCGGACGGATTGGGCACCTCGGACAGGCCGCAGTCCTCCATCTCGAACACGCCGATCTCGTTGGTGGCCCCAAAGCGGTTTTTGGCTGCCCGGAGGATACGATAGGCCATGTGCCGCTCCCCCTCAAAATAGAGGACGCAGTCCACCATGTGCTCCAGCACCTTGGGTCCGGCGATGGAACCCTCTTTATTCACGTGGCCGATGACGAAGACGGTGACGCCCTCCCCCTTGGCCAGCTGCATCAGGGTCATGGTACACTCCTTCACCTGGCTCACACTGCCGGGGGAGGCGCCCACGTCCCCGTTGTACATGGTCTGGATCGAATCTACAATGAGCACGTCGGGCCGCATGGCGTGGACGGCGTCCACCAGATTTTCTAAATTGGTCTCGGCCAGGAGGTACAGGCCCTCCCCCCGGACTTTCAGGCGCTCGGCCCGCAGCTTGATCTGCCGCTCCGACTCCTCGCCGGAGACATACAGCACCTTGGCAAACCGGCACAGGCTGTCACAAATTTGCAGCATCAGGGTGGACTTGCCGATGCCCGGCGCGCCGCCCACCAGCACCAACGAACCTTTCACCGCGCCGCCGCCCAGCACCCGGTCCAGTTCGCCCATGCCGGTCTGAAAGCGCAGCTCGTCGGTGGTCTCCACGTCGGCCATGGCCCGGGGGCGGTTCAGGGCCACCCCGGTGTCAGAGCCTCGGGCCACGGCATAGCCCGTCTTCCGGCTCTTGGCCGCGGGCTTCTCCGCCGGGCGCTCCTCCATGGTGTTCCAGGCCCCGCAGGCCGGACAGCGGCCCATCCACTTGGGCGTCTCGTTGCCGCAGTCGGTACAGTAAAACAGCGTCTTTGCCTTCATGTTTCCGCTCCTAGTCTGATACATTTGTTTCTATTGTAGCAGGATTCTCCCTCTCCCGCAAGAGGGCGAAAACCCTTTTCTCCCCCCTGATCTTTTAGGCAAACAGGGCCGAAATGTCTGAAATCGAACACTTCGACCCTGTTTGTCTATCGCCAAACCACACTGTTTTTCTTAAAATAGTGACAATACTACTTTTCAGCCCGAAGGCGCCACGGGAGGGAGACAGAAAGGAAAACCAGGGTATGAACGTAGCAGACACCATAAAAAAATTTGGCCTGGAGCAGGCATTTGACTATCTCTATCGAGACCCGGAGCGCAATTTGCTGAAGATCATGGACTGGGCAGACCGCTTTGACAACGGAGATTTCGCCGTTCAACGCAAGGTCATCCGCCAGGCCATTGAGGACCCCAGCCATCCCTATCACCAGTATATCCTCCATATCGTCCAGGACGTGGACCCGGAGGTCATGAAGACCGTCGCCGTCAACCTGTTTATCAACGCCAGCATGATCGGCTGGCGCAAGCAGGAGGTCTGTCGGGCCCAGTATCAGTGCAACATGCCTTTTAACGAGAACATGCTCCAGCCCTGCCCCATGCTGGAAAACCCGGAGCGGCTGCGAAAGATGGTCCTGGACAGCGAAGCCCACTCCACCGACCCCCAGTCCCCGGAGTCAGCAGACCACCTGTGCGGCAAGTGCGACGCCTACGCCAGGCACTGGGCCCCGGAGGCCCAGCGGCTGTGGGCGGAGCGGAAGCAGGAATTGGGCCTTTAACCGAATATGCAGAACGCCGCAGGTCACTGCGGCGTTTCCTGCTGTTCTGCTTTGCCCTCCCGGGCCCGCTGGGCGGCCAGGCGGATGGCCCGCTCCCCTGCTCCGTCCATCAGCAGGCATAGCCGCTCTAGGGCGGCTTTCAGGTCATATTTTAAGCCCGCGTCCAGCCAGTCTAACAGGCAGCCCACCACGGTACACTTATAATAGCGGTTCAGCACCGCCTCGTCCTCGCTGAGGATGGGGGTGTCCTTCAGGGCGTTGTCAAAATACTCGTCCACCATCCGCTGGGCCAGCCGGTCCAGATACTGCTCAAACAGCTCCCGGGGCACGGCCCGATACACGTGGAGCACCGCCTGCCGGTGGGCCAGGCCATACTCCAGGGCGGGTTCGATGCAGTCCATGGGGCGGCCCAGGGCACAGTGCTCCCGGATGATGCCGTCCACCTGGGTCTCCATCATCTCCCGCAGCAGGGACGGGATATCCTGAAAGTGATAATAAAAGGTGTTCCGATTGACGTCACAGCGGTCCACGATGTCCTTCACTGTGATCTTGTTCATGGGCCGCTCCTCCAGCAGCTGCGCAAAGGCGGCCATGATCGCATGTCTTGTCCGTCGCATTTGATTCCTCTGTTTTCCGTTCAGATTTCGTTCAGGTCTTGGTTGGATTATAGCAGAGTTTTCCCCGCCAGACAAGCAAAACCATTTTCCGCCACAGCGGCCACTACCAACAGGATAAGGAGCGTTTACACCATGAAACCAGCCATCGTCACCGACAGCAACAGCGGCATCACCCAGGCCCAGGCCCGGGAGCTGGGCATTTTTGTCCTGCCCATGCCCGTCATCATCGACGGCACCGTCTATTATGAGGACGTGGACCTGACGGCCCATCAGTTCTTCCAGGCCCTGGACCGGCGGCAGACCGTCACCACCTCTCAGCCCGCCCCGGACGACGTGACCTCTCTGTGGGACCGGGTGCTGGCCAGCCACGACCAGCTGGTCTATATCCCCATGTCCAGCGGTCTGTCCTCTTCCTGTGCCGCAGCCGCCGCCCTGGCGGAAGACTATGAGGGCCGGGTGTCCGTGGTCAATAACCACCGCATCTCCGAGACTCAGCGCAGCGCCATTTTAGACGCCCTGGCCCTGGCCGAGGCGGGCTGCACTGGGGCGGAGATCCGGCAGGAGCTGGAGCAGAGCGCCCTGGACTCGGTGATCTACATCGGCGTGGAGACGCTGGAATACCTCCGCCGGGGCGGGCGGGTCACCCCTGCCGCCGCAGCCATCGGCTCTGTCTTGCAGATCAGGCCCGTCCTGCGCATCGATGGGGAGCGGCTGGACGCCTTTGCCAAGGTCCGTGGCTCCGCCGCCTGTCAGAAGCGGCTGCTGTCCGCCCTGGCCGACTCGGTGGCGGAGTACGCCGCCAAGTGGGACGACATCGACGTGGCCGCCGCCTCCAGCTGCGTGGACCCGGCGCAGAATCAGCTCTGGCACCAGACGGCCCAGGATGCCTTCCCCGATTACCCCGTCGGCTACAGCCCCCTGGCCTTCTCCATCAGCAGCCACGTGGGCCCCAACGCCCGAGGCCTGGCCGTCACCCGCAGGTTGGCAAGGACGAAGGCGGAACTAGAGCAGCGGGCAGCGGGAAAATAAGAAAAACCGCCCCGAATCGGGGCGGCGAAGCGTTGTTCAGACTGAGCTGCTCTGCGGAAGCGGCCCATATTCCCGTTCCATGGCGGCACGGGTAACGACCCACTGCTTTCCGTATTTCTGCGCGTCAAGCCCGGGGACCAGCTTTCGGTAAGAGATGGCCTTGCGCAGGGTGCTTTCATTCAGCGCCCAGAGAGCGGTAGCATCCGCGAAGGACAGAAACCCATCAAAGGGTGAAGCCGCCGGGGTGCCATTCTCCCAGAGCTCGGAAGCGTCCAGGTCGATGTCGTCATTCCAGGAGATACCATAGCCGCCGGGGTCTACGCTGACCTGCTCGAAAAGCCCTGGGACATCCCGCAGAGGGGAGAACACAGGCATTTCGTCAAACAGCGGGGCCACGTCATAGTTTTTGGAGGTCCCGTCGGTAAAGTGCGCCAGCAGCCTGAAATCAGGCAGGGGGGTCACGGACTGGATTTTGTGGAACATAGCAGACTCCTTTCTGCGCTCTGCGCCCCGCTCACTGGAGCGGGGGCAGATGTCTGAAATTCTGGGAGGACCACATCTCTAAAAGCTCGTCCCGGTGAATCGTGGCCCACTCCATGGCCATGGCAAGGCCCTTACCGGGAAGATCGCCCTCCATCAGCTTGAGCGTTTGAAGATCGATGACGGCATTATATTCTCCGTACAGGATATGGATATGCGGCGGATTGTGCTCTTTGCCAAGCAAGTACATTTTGACCGTAAGGCCATAGAACCGAGTGATAAGCAGAATATCACGATACCGTGAAAAAGTCAAGGGAGAACACACTGTTATCTGCGGGCAACAAAAATGACCGACATAAGTCGGTCACGAAGTATGTGTCAGCCACACCGCTGCCGTCACTGCCGCCAGCTTCTTTTGATAATCCCCGTCCCGCAGGCGGGCCTCCTCCTCTGGGTTGGTGAGGAAGCCGCACTCCAATAGTACCGCCCGGCAGGTTATATGGTTCATCAGGTAGACGGTGTCGGGCGCGCTCTTGCACTCCCGGTGGTTGTCCGGCTGCAAGTCCTCCCGCAGGGCCGTTTGCAGCGCCTGGGCCAGTTCTTGGGAACCCTCTGTTTTGGCGTAAAAGGCCTGGCTGCCCCAATATTTGCCCTCTGGGTAGGAATTCTGGTGGATGCTCAGCAGGGTCGCGTTTGGAATATGGTTCACCGCCTCCGTCCTGTTTTTCAGGTCGGAGGTCTTTTTTTCTCTTGGGCTCACCGCCCCCGGGCTGTGGAGGGACACGTCCGTCTCCCGCAGCAGCACCGGGTCGGTGCCGTAAAAGGCCAGTAGGTCCCGCAGCCGCAGGACTACCTCTAAATTGATGTCGCTCTCCCGCGCCCCGGTGACGGACACCGCGCCCCCGTCCTCTCCCCCGTGGCCCGCGTCCAGGATCAGGGTCTCCTCCGCCGGGACGACGGTTTTAGACGCCGGGAGCGTCTTTCCCAGCAGACACCTCCCCGCCAGAAACATGAGAAAAACGGCCAGCCCCACCCAGGCCGCCGCCCAAACTATCGTGCGCTTCAAGCCCACCACCTCCGCCCTATCCTATGGGCGCGCTCCCCGGACTATGCCGGAAGTGACGCCCGCCCTCCGGCGGCATAGACTGACGTGAGGGACCTGTCAGCGTCCCTTATATTCCATGGAGGAGGGATCTTCTTTGAACACGCCCAACGGCAGCGCCTGCCCGCTGCCCCACTGCCCCGATCACTATGGCACCATGCCGTCCTGCGCCGGACTGGCCGTGCCTTATGTTCCCTTTCAGCAGGAGAACCCCAAGCAATATGCCCAGGACCAGGCCCTCAGCGCCGGGACGCTCTTCCCCGGCCTGAACCTGCCCTTCCACCTGAAGACGGAGAACAGCACCCTGCCGGACACCCCCATGGCCCAGCTTCAGGCCCTGGAGTTCGTGGTGCTGGAGCTTGGCATCTATCTGGACACCCATCCCCAGGACACCGAGGCTCTGGCCCTGTTCCGCCAGTACACCGCCATGGAGAAGGCGGCCCGGGCGGCCTATGAGGACCGCTTCGGCCCCCTGACCCAGTCCGCCGCCGGCGGCGACAGCTATCGCTGGCTCCAGGAGCCCTGGCCCTGGTGCTATGAGCAGAATGAGGTGAACTAAGACATGTTTTTTTATGAGAAAAAGCTCCAGTTCCCCGTGAAGATCGCCACCCCCAACCCCAAGCTGGCAGCCTTTATCATCAGCCAATACGGTGGCCCCGATGGGGAGCTTGGCGCCTCCATGCGCTACCTCTCCCAGCGCTATACCATGCCCTACGCCGAGGCCAAGGGCGTGCTGACGGATATTGGGGTGGAAGAATTAGCCCCTTCAAGATACCTGTATCTCACCACGTCCCTATTCTCAGCATCTCCCAACAAAAAACGCCTCCCCCGTCGTCCACGTCAAACTTCGGAGGAGGCGTTTTCACGTCTCATTCAGTTTACTTTTTCCCGGCGGCCACCATAAGGGCAACCTCTTCCCTGGTAGCAAACCCTCGGGGCCTGGTGCCGTCGGTGATGCCGGCGGCTTTGGCCTGTTTCAGCTTCTCTGCCGCCCAGTCGCTTGCCGGCAGCTTGTCCCGCGCCGCCTGGGCGGCGGCCAGCTCCTCCCGGACGATGGAGCGCACTTCCTGTTCCGTCAAATCCCGTTCGCCCCCTTTCATCTTCTCCGCCACATCCCGGCGGAAGTTATCCATGCTGACCCCGTACCGGCCCCACCAGTGCATCACGTCGGCGTGGTTGGACGCAATGCCCCGGGCATAGCCCTCGCTGTGGCACAGCACCACCCCATCGGCCAGGGGGTCCAGCCTGAACCGCCGACACAAGTAAGCCGTCAGGTCTACGGCGGCCTGATACGTGGCATGAAAATAGGCCCTGTCGGTCAGGCCGTCCTCACAGATCTCAAAGGAGATGTGGGTGTCGTTTCCAGACCGCCCGCAGTGCCAGCTACGCATGGTCCAGGGCAGGGTCTGGTAAACAGCCACTGTCCCGTCAGCCGTCCGGCCAATCATGGCGTGGACGCAGGCCCCCACGCCGCTCTGGTTCCAGTGGCGGGAGGACGGCTCGCCCAGCCGCCCATCATCCGGGGCGACATACCGCCGCAGCCAGGGGTTGGCGGCCCCCGAGGAGTGTACCATCACCCCACGGGGGCAGATATGCTCCCCCTTGATGTAACAGCTGTTGTGGACCAGCAGTTGGGTGTACAGCCTCACTGGGCGGCCTCGACATCCTCGGCATAGAGGACTTCGGCCACAGCCTCAAAGGCGGCCTTGCCCTTGCGGAAAGCCACCGCCAGGGCCTTGCCGTGGCGGCCCACGAACTCCCGCATGGCCTTGGCCTCCTCGTGGGGCAGAACGCCGGGGTGCTCGGCCTGGAACTTAGCCATGGAAACGGTCAGGTCCTCGCCCTCGGACTGGTGGTTCAGCTTGTAGATGTCATACAGAGTGTTGGTGTTCATACTGTTCTCCTTCCTGCGCATTTTTCGCGCATACGTGCGTTTTTTGTGTGTTTATGCTCGTTACTTGCTTAGCTGCTTTGCCATCTGGTTGATACCGGTGGCCGCAAGGCCGCTGACGATGCCCACGGCAATGGCGGTAACAGGGTCCGCCGCCGGAAAATCGGGCAGCCCCAGATACAGCCCAGCCAGCCCCAGCACAGCACCGGCCACGCCGCAGCAGATGGGAATGTACTTATCCGCCATGTTGGGCACGGCCTTGACGATCAGCCCCACCAGGTAGCAAATTACGGTGATGGCCGCCACGCTGGCAATGCCCACGTTGGCGATCTCTACGTTCTCCATGTCTCTCACCCCCTTTCAGTGGTTAAATGTTCAACTGCGACACCTTCCAAAAACGCCGCATATTCCGCGTCCGCTTTCTTTACGGCCTCCAGCCCGTCCTCCACCTCGCCATTGCAGTGACCGCGTTTTAGGGCCATTGCAACGCCCACCGTGAGCTTGCCGTTGGCATGGATCATCGCCAACTGGAGCCGTCCTTCCTTCGCTCTCTGCGCCGCCCTGGCCTCCACCCGCTCACGCTGGGCCCGCTCCTCTGCTTCTGCCCGTTCGCGCTGTGCCTTTTCCTCTTTATCCCGGCGTGCTCTCCGGGCGCCGATAATGGCACAGGCAATCGCAGACGCGGCAGAAATTGCTGCGCAGTACACACTAGGGTCGATCATCGGCCCACCTCCTGTTCCTTACTCCCCCACGATCTCCAGATATTCCTCCCGGGTGATGATACCCGGCACCGCCGCCTCCACCTGCTCCTTGGTCAGCCGCCCGTGCTTGTACAGATTGCGGATTGCCTTTGCCTTATTGCTCACGCCGTCTCACCTCCCAACAGCAGCTCCATGGCGTCCTCCAGGTCCGTGGGCTTGCCCATTTTGATGCTCACCGTGCCGTCCCGGTTGTCGGTGATGGGGCCGGACATAGAAAACTCGCTGTTGTCCCACTCGCTCGTCTGCTCCTCCATGACCGGATTCCCGGCCTTGTCCAGCACAAGGGAACCATCCTCATTCCGCTTTTGGACCTCTTCCTTCATGACGATGCTCCAGGGCGTACCGTCCTTAAAAAGCCCCACGATCTCGTCATAGGTCCCCTGCATGGTGACGGTCTTGGACTCCCGGTTGTCCCAGGTGTAGTCCTGCATCTGGCCGTCAATGGTGGCCGGGTACAGGGCCCCGTTTACTTTCACATAGATCATGCTTGTCCTCCTTCATGTGATGATGTAATTATCGTCGTTCAGTTTCACGTCATAGGGCAGGATAAACGCTGGCGAAAATTCCGCAACATAGTATTTTTTCTGAATAAACTTTTGACCATAGCCGTTAATACGATAACTTTGCGAAACATCGGACATAGAAACCGTTCTTGTCACATATGGTCCTTTTGTTTGATAATGATCCATTCCGATTGAAATTCTGTCAGCGTCCGTGTTGAAATAACTCAGTTTTGCCCCGTCTTTCGGGATGTCATCGTCAGGAGAGTACCCTAACTCAATCAAGGACAGCGGAAATACAAACGCAGAGACGCCCTGAGATAGCGTTAAAACTTTTCCCTGCAATTTGTCCGCATATGGGATTTTTACGGACTTTATGAGAGACACGAATGATGGTGTCGCATTTTTTAATGAATTATAGACAAGTGTATTGCAAGCATAGAATGCGTCACTATCATTGAACTCTCGGTCGTATCTATCAAACGGATATGTGTAATCATCCCGTCCACCGCTAGAAAACGAATACCGACTGTGCTTTAGCCAAACCCACACGCCGTTACAGCTTGCATCGTACATAGACGAGTCCGGGTTTCCTTTGTGAACGATAACACCCTTGTAGATGGCTGTCGTGCCGCTGACTTTGATATTGATGATGGTCCCAATCGGCATGTTCCCCACAGTCTTCTGGAACGCGATATCATACCCCGTTCCGCCGATCAGCGTCCGGCCCTTCTGGACCTGATAGGATACACCATTGACTAGAACTCGCCCCCCCCCGCTAATTTTGTAACCAGTTCCGTTTATTAACGTGTTTCCTGCCACGTTACCCCTCCTTTGCGCTATTCCTGCTTTACATACCAATATCCATCGGAAGCTAGCCCATTTTCCGGGTATGCCGCCCCATCAGTGGACACCACCTGGTCTATGGGATTATCGTAATGGCTGTATGTAAACCAGTATTTTGTTACCGCACTGGCATACTGTCCACTCGTGGTGATTTGCAAATATCCTCGGTAGTCTCCCGCATAAATGTTCCCGGTTGCGCCAGCCTTACAAGCGATGATATCCGCATACGTCTTTCCTATCTCACACTCGTGTTTGGAAAACGCCCACATTTCGGCACTTTTGTCGAGCGTAAATTGGTAATAATCATTCTTAGATGTCACATGTCCCAAATACGACTTGATCTCAAAGCCACTGCCTGTTTGTTCTGCGTTATACGCATACAGGCCATTGCTGCCGAGTTCACACACTTCATACTTGGAAACTGTATCGTAATGCGATGTATATTTGACGTAATACCTGTTCCAAACATGCACCAGCTGTATGGTTTGGCCCACCCCGTTCACTAGGGTCTTTCCGTGCCGGATAGAATACCCCGTCCCGCCCACCAGGACCTTTCCGCCCTTCGCCTCATAGCCGGTTCCGCCCACCAATAACTTGCTTCCCATGCGCTCACCGCCTTAACCGTAGGTCCAGTTGATCTGGCCGTTTGCGGTGGGGGTCGTGTCGGACGTATACAGTGCCTCGTTCCGCAGCACCGCCCCGGTGCCGCTCTGCCCGCTGGCATACTTCGCCTTATTCACCGTCTGGCTGCCGATATTGCCGGTGGTAATAGCCGTGGAGGCATTCTGCTTGGCGGCCAGCAGACTATTGACCTCCGCCTCCGTATAATACCGGTCATCATGGGTGTGGCCGCTTGGGGCCGCCCCCACCTCCCCCGCCGCATAAACGGGCTTTTCGGGCTGCTTGGCCCAATCGTACACGTCCGAGGCGGGCAGCGACGTGGGAAAATCCGTGATGTCTTTCTTGGTGTGGGTGTGCTCTTTGGCAGGTGTGTCGTTCAGCTTTGCGATGATGTCGCTTTTCAGCTGTTCCAGCCAGCTGTCCAGCGCCTGAAAATTGTCGTTCAGGGCGGTGATATCGGCCCAGTCGCTGATTTCCGGCAGTTTCAGCTTCAGTTTTTCCGTCTCTTTCATTCCCACTTCTCCCCCTTCACTTGTCCCCAGGTGCGCCCTTTCAGTTCGTCCCAGGTGTGGGCCTTCGCCATGGCCCAGGTGTTGAACACCAGCACATAGTCCCACGCCAGATGGGCGGGCAGGATCTCCCGCAGGGCCGCCGTCAGGTCGTCCATGTTGGGCGGCGTGCCGATGCTGCCCACGAACTTGATCTCAATGCGGTATCGGTTCGGGAACTCCGTCACCGCCACCGCGCCGTTGGAGAAGCTCTCCGCCACGTTCTGGATCATGGCCACCGTGGTCACGCCCGCTCCCCGCAGTTTGGAGCGGATGCGGCTGCGGCGAAACTCTGTTTCCTTCTCCTCCTCCACGGCGATGCCCAGCGTCTCCTCCCAATATTTCAGGCCCCAGGTGGCCGTGTCCAGCCGGAGCTGGTCCATCAGCCCGTCCCGGGCCTGCCACAGGGCCAGCACCTCCGGCTCCAGGGCCTGCTGCATGTCCACAAACTCCCCGCTGCCCCCGTAAAAGTCCGGGTAGCGGGCCATCAGCGCCGTCATGTCACTGTCACCTCCGTCAGCACCGGCACCCCGTCCGCTGGGACGCTCACGCTGGCCGTGCCCCCGGCCACTGTCAGGGCCGTGTGGTCGATGACCCCCGGCACGCTCAGCAGCAGGGCGCTCACCCGGTTATAGCTCACCGTGTACCGCTGCCCCGCCACGTCGTCCAACTCGCCGTCCAGATTCCGGGTGAAGGCCGTCTTCACCAGTCCGGCCAGATAGGCCGCCAGGGCCGCCTGAAACGCCGTTTGGACTTTCCCCTTCGTGGTGGTCCCGTCAATGGAGACAGTTGCCGTCACAGCCAGTTCCACCCCCTGGGCCGCCGTCACCGTCACCTCCGCCCCCACCGGGCGCTGGTGCTCGATGTACGCCCCGCAGGCCGTCACCACGTCCTCCGGCGCGGGGCCGAAGTCCTGCCCGGCCAAGATCACCTTCACCGTCCCCGGCCCGTTCCACTTGGCGATGACCCGGGAGGCCCCCACCCCCTCCACGCTGTCCGCCCACTGCTGATAGTGATACGGGTTGCCCGAGGTGGCCGTCCGGCGCATCCGGGCCAGATAGCGCTCCAGCAGCGCCTCGTCGCTCTCCCGGTCCACGCCGCCGGTGGCGGCCTCGTTGGTATAGCTGTCAATGCCCGTGTAGTTGCGCAGGGTCTGGGTGATCTCCCCCGGCGCGATGTTGCCCTTTCGGCCCACTTCCTGGCAGACCAGCCGCCCCTCTCCCGTCCCGCCGGCCAGGATCACGGTCTCCTCCAGGGCAAAGGCCAGCCCCGCCTCCGTGTAAAAGGGCGTCCCGGCGGGGGCCTGGGCCCCGTCGCTGCCTGTGAACCGAATGACGCAGGCGGCCGCGCTCCCCTCCTTCCGGGCGATGCCCACCACCGCCGCCTGGCGGTCAATATAGGCCCCGCTGGTCTCGTCCAGATAGAAGGACGGCACCAGCGCGTCCATGCTGTGGTAGCACGCAGCGATCTCTGCCGCAGCGGCGGAGATCACGTCGTTGGTATAGCTCCCCTCCCGGGTCTGCAAGTTGGTGGTCAGCCGGTTCAGGATGTTCGTCTTGATCTGCTCCACCGTCAGCGCCTCATACATGCACTTCCACCTCTCCGTAAATGGTCTCCACCTGGCACGTCACGTCCAACCGGTCCCCCTGAAAGGAGACGGCCACCTGCCGCACCCCGGTGATGTAGGGATTGGGCTCTAAAGCCTCCCGGACATAGCGGGCGGCCTCGCTCTCCTTCACCTGGGCGGTAAAGGGCTGGCCCACCAGGTTCTCTGCCTCACAGCCAAAGTCCCAGGTATAGATGTCATAGCGGCACCGGGCCGTTTTCAGGGCCTTCCAGACCCACACCCGCACCGCCTCCGCCCCCGTCACCTCCACCGGCTCCCCGGCGGAGTAGATGGGCCGCTCCTGGATAAAATCCCAGGCCGTCTCCCGGCACAGGGGCAGGCTGTCTGTGGCCGTGGGCTCCGCCTCCGGCTGCACGGCGGGAAACAGCTCCATCATCCGCCCACCACCCTTCCGATGAGATAAAAGGTCTGGTCGTCCTCCGTCAGCAGCAGCACGCTGTCCCCGCTGGTCACGTTCACCGTCAGGGTAAAGCGGTCCGCCTCCTGCTCCTGGCCGCCCACGTTGACCCGCAAGGGGGCGGCGCTCACCACCCGGCCTCGGCGCAGGCGCAGGGAACTTCCCCCCTCCTCTCGGGCTGTCTGGCGCAAAACCTGATACATTCTGCCGTATCCGTCCATGGTCTCTCCCCCCCTGCTCTTTTATCACTTGGTGGGCACGCTGCCCGCCGTCTGTCTGTCCATCAAATTGCGGAACTCCAGCATCACCGTGGTCTGATACAGGCCCTTGCTCCAGCTGTGGCTGTCTGACTGCACCCAGAACAGCCCGTCCGTCCCCGTCACCGGCTCATGGACCACCACCGTGTTTCCCGTTTTCAGCTTGATGCTGCCCTGACACCGGGCGGTGATGGTGGTCTTTGGCCCGTTGTCCTCCAGAGTCTGCCGGGCCGTTTTGGCCGGGTCGTCCTTCTTGCCCGCCTTGATGGCCTGCTGCATCAGGCC
Organism: uncultured Eubacteriales bacterium; assembly: GCA_900549405.1. Classification (GTDB taxonomy): domain Bacteria; phylum Bacillota; class Clostridia; order Oscillospirales; family Oscillospiraceae; genus Lawsonibacter. The sequence continues at coordinate 25,789 of URNZ01000012.1, forward strand.
ATACAGCCCCCGCAGGCCCTCCGGGCTGTCATACACCGCCAGCTGCCGGGCCTCGTCGTCATACACGGCCACGGACGTCACCAAATTCTCTATGCTGTCCTCGCTGTCGCAGGAGATGAGGTTCGAGCCGGGGATCAGGCGGATGGTCTCCCAGCTGCGGGCCTTTTCCACCACCTCCAGCCGTTCCCCCCGAAAGCGCAGCTGATAGCGTTTTCCCGTCTGCTCCGCCGCCAGGGTATACATGGTCTGGATCACCTGATATAGGCTGCTGCCCATAAAGTTCCGGTCCAGGGGCACCCCCGTGGCCGCCAGAGTGCCGCAGGGGATGCCATAGTCCCGGCACAGCTGCCCCGTCACGCCCTCCGCCGTCTGGCGGCGGACCTTCCGATAGGTCTGGTTCCGCTTTAAGTAGATGCCCCGGTCAAAGGCCGTCACAGAAATGGTCTTGTCCAGTGTCCCCCGCCTCCGGGCGAACACAAAGCCGTCGAACAGCACCTCCGTCCCCATGGTCATCCGCACCCGGCCCCAGCTGGCTCAGCCCCTGGGGCAGCATAGAATAGGTCAGCCTGCGGGCGCAGTCGGTATAGCTCCCGCTCCAGGTCAGGTTGGCCACCAGGCCGGATATCTCCGCTTTCTCCTTCCCGTCCCGGCTCCAGGCCGTCAGCACCACCCGGTCCAAAAATGCCATCGTTTCACCTCACAGTTTGGATTTCTCCGGCAGTTTCACCGTCTGTCCCGGGTAGATCAGATTGGCGTTTTTGATGCCGTTGTAGCTGGCCAGCGAATAGGCCAGCTGGCCGTTGCCATAGAACTTCCGGGCGATGCCCCAAAGGGTATCCCCCTTTTTCACCGTGTAGCTCTGGGCGGTCTGGGTGGCCTTGGGCTCTGTCCGGCTCTGGTTGCCCGTGGCGGGCTGCTCCACCGTCACCGCCGTCAGTTCCCGATACTGGCGAAAGGTCAGCGTCACATATACGTCCCCCGTGCCGTCCTGCTCCCCATAGCGCACCGGGCCCAGCAGCACCGGCACGTTCACCGGCGTTCCCGTCACGATCAGCCGCAGGGGCTCCCCCGCCCGGCTCCACTTCACCAGCAGCTCCACAAACACATAGGGGCTGCCGCTGTACCAGACGTCGGTATAGTTCCGCCCGCTGGACGGGAGCAAAAACGTGTTCTGCTCGTTGAACAGGGCCTCCAGCCCGGGCAGATTCACCTGCCCCACCTGGGCCATGTCCAGCTGCTCCACGCTGCGGCCCAGCTCCACCCGCCACTGCTCCGGCGTCACCGGCATAGACAGCTGTTCCCCCGTCTTGGGATTCAGCAGCACGATCTTCACGTCTTACCCTCCATAGGCCAGGCTCCTGGCCTCCAGCTCGTCTGCGATGCGCGCGGCGATGGCGTCGATGTCCCCCTCTGACCGCACGGAGAACTGGTTCCCCGTGATCTGGACGGTGGGGGCCGTCCGGCGCTGGCTGCGGCGGGCCTCCTCCGCCGTCTGCACCCGCTCCCCCTGGTGGAGCATGGCCAGATAGCCGTCAAAGGGCACCCGGTTCAGGCCAAAGGCGTGGGAGGCATAGGGGACATAGGCCGCCGAGCGCTGGGGGTTGCCCCGCTGGCGCTGGACGATCTCCTCCCGCTCCGTCGCCGTCATGTCCGTAGACCCGGCGGACCGCTGGGGGTTGGTCAGGCTGCCCACCACGGGCCCGCCCAGGCCGATGGTAAAGGTGTTCTGTATCTTCAACCCGGCGGCCCAGGCCTCCCGCAGTCCGGCCACGTTGTCCCGGATGTCCCCGATCTGGTCCAGCTCCGCGCTCTGATAGCTCTGATAGGCGTCGCTGGCCTCAAAGGCCGCCTTGGCCAGGGCCTGGGCGTTCTCCTGGATGTTCTCCAGCTTCAACCCCGCCTCCTGGTCCCCGTTGTTATACTGATACATGGCCCGGCTATACTCCTCCCGCATGGCCCGGAGCTTTTCTTTATCCTCCCCGGAATACACGCTGGTGGCGCTGCCCCGCAGCACGGCCCCCAGGGCCTCGATCTGATACTTCTCCTGTAAATTGTCCAGATAGGCCTTGTTCTCCCCGGCGATGCGGTTGGCCGTCTCCAGGGCCTTGCCCAGCTCCCCGCCGTAGGCGGTGATCTCCTGGCTCATCCCCGCATCCCGCACGCTGTTATACCCCTGGCCCATGGCCGCCTGGATGTTCTCCTGCAAACCCTGCAAGGTGCTCTCCAGGCCCTCGGTGGTCTTAGACTGCTTGTCCATCTGCCCGGCATACAGCTCCTCGAACTTCTGCAAAATGACGGACACGGCCTCGGTGCCGCTCAGCTGGCCCTTAGAGATCATGTCATACACGCTGCCCACACTGGTGCCCTTGGCGTCCGCCAACCATTGAAACACGGAAAAGCCCCGCTCCATCAGGGGGTTCAGATATTCCAGCGACGCCTTATTACTGGACTTCATCCGGCCCAGATAGGTCGCCACCGTGCCGATGTCTCCGGTGCTCAGGCCCAGGGCCGCCCCTGCGTCGCCCACCGTGGTCAGGGTGGGGATCACGTCCTCCACCGCCGTGCCGAAGGACAGCATGGTCTTGGAGATGCCCACCAGGTCGTCATACAGAAAGGGCGTGGTGTTGGCCGTATTCAGCACGTCGGCCAGGAAGTGATTCGCCTGATCCTCCCCGCCCAGCAGGGTACTGAACGAGATCTTCGTGGTCTCCCGCTTGGCCGCCAGCGTCTTCCCGCTGGTCAGGCCCTCCGCCGTGTTGGCATTCACCGTCTCGTAGAGGTCTTTGTAGTAGGATTTGAAGGAATCGTCGTCTTTTTTATACAGTTCGTTTCCTGCATTAACTATTCCTATTACACCACCTGCAACGCCACCGGCCAGCATACCAGCAGGTCCGGCAATGGAACCAGCAGCAATGCCGGAAAGTGTCCCGCTGACAACTTGACTTGCCACGTCAGCCATGGGTTGCCCAATCGCGCTGGTTATTACTGTCCCAGCTAAATTTGACAAGCTGTTTCCGGCTTCTTTGATGATCCCACTTCGCACCAGTCCATCTTGCAGTGTGCTGGAGCCAAATGCTCTTGCCCAGAAACCCTGTCCCTGCTTCTCGTCTAACTTTTGCGTTGCTACACCGATATCGTTGATTTTCTTAACAGTCTCGTTAGCCGAAATTTTATAACCTTTCGCCGCATCAGTCAGGCGGTTGTACTGAGCTACCAATTCTTCATACTTCTTCGACGCCTCTTCTGCCCCTTCTCCGCCTCTGTTGACCTCTTTTTTTAACTCTCGAATGGACTTCTTCAGTTGCTCAGCTTTGGTCATACTTTCGGCATAAGACTTATTTAGAGATTCATACCGGGTCCCCAGGGCCGCACCTTGGCGTTGAAGGGCTTCAAATTCCTTGCTCAATGACCGACTAGCTCCGGTCATGCTCTTCATAGAACCGGTGATATCCTCGGTCATTTTCACAATAATGTTCACTTCATTGGCCACTTTTTTCACCTCCTGATTGACATTTTTATTTATTTTGTATATACTCAGATTGTAAAGAGACCCGTTTGAAGAGGTGTTTAACTATGGATGATAACGAGGGTGTCCTTCTCGTCATATTTGGGTTAGGCTTTTTGACGCTGCTTATTGCCGTTTTCGGTTAACATTGGCCTCATACAATGGATAATGAGAAGTTGAATCGCATATTTTGGGTGCTCTTCGGTATTCTTGTTGCCGCCGCCATCTTTATTTGGGTTTTTGCCTATCTCGCCACGCACCAATAAGCGCTCTCAGCGTAAATAAAAAGTTGATTTTGCATTACTCCTAACGATGTCTCTTCCGCCCTCCCGTCTGGGAGGGCGGTTTTTATTTCTCTTGCCAAAGCTGAATTTCATAGGCGAAAAACGCCTGGATGATCTCCTGCCAGCCGTCCCGGGATTCGTACAGGGCTTTTAGGTCGCTCAGGCCCCAGTTTTTCACCCGGAACAGATAGAACAGCAGGCCCAGGGCCGGGTCGTCTCCCGCCTTTAGGCGTTTTTTACGTCTTCCAGCGCCCGCACGATATAGCCGCCCAGCATCTGAATTTCAACGGCCAGCTCGTCGATCTCCCCCGCCGTCAGCTTGGCCTTGATGGCGTCGATGGGGGTGGCGATGTTCTTTGCCGGGTCCAGCAGGCCAGGGGCCCGCCAGTTGGGCTCTGTGCAGCCCAGCAGGACCATCTCCACCGCCTGCTCCCCCCGGGGCTTGTCCTGCACCCGGCGGGTCTGGTCATAGGTCAGGGCTTTCAGGCGGAACACCACCGGCTCCCCTGCCAGGCGGCTCAGGCGCTTCACCTCCACCCGCTTCTCCGGCAGCTCCCGCCGCACGTCGGGCAGGTCGGGCCGCAGCAGCAGGTCCAGCACACTCACAGAAGATTTTTTATCCATGGGCGTCACGCCTCCACCTTGTCCAGATATTCCACGTTGGTGGCCTGGAAGGAGATGGTCATGCTGCCGGCCTTTCCGGCCTCCCAGTCCATCAGCACCTGCTCGTCATAGCTCACGCCGTACACGGCCACCCGCTCCGCGCCATAGGCGTCCGGGTCGTCCAGCTTGCCCACCAGGGTCTTGCGCAGGTCGTGGCCGCTCATGGCCTGCTCCACGTCGTCCGCCCCCCGGGAATAGACCTTGTGCAGCGTCATGCTGCCCGTGATCTTTACCCCCGTCAGCTTCCGGTCCTCGGCCATCTGGCCGCAGATGTTGATGGTGTCAAAATTCTTGCTCACCTTCACCTGAAAGGCCGACACCTCCGCGATCTCCGTGCCGTCCTCCCAAATCTGGCCCCAGGTGCCGTTCATCACCCGTGCCGCACTGTCCATTGCCATACTCGATTACCTCCCAAAATATCGTGATCGCCACGCCTTAAAGCCTTCCCCTGGGGGAAGGCAATTTCAGGGCCTCACACCCGAATGACCACCCGCACGTCCTCCATGGCGTCGATGGGCTTCACGTCCAGCACCAAAAACACCTGGGTGCCCGTGTTGGCCTGGCGCACCTGCTGGTCGCTCAGGTCCACGGTGGGGGTGCCCTGGCTCTCCAGCCAGGCGCGCTGGCTGTCCAGGTCGATGTCCACGGTGAAGTCCGCCTCGATCAGCCCGTCCCGGGCCAGGCTCTGCAAATAGGTCTTGATGGCCGTCACCAGCTGGAGCTTGTTGTCATAGCTGTTGCTCACCTTGCCGATGTACTTGTCCTGAATGGTCAGACGGATGTCCTGGGCGATCATGTCCAGAATTTCCACCAGCTTGATCTTCTTCCACACGTCGCCCTTGCCCTCGGTGGTGGTCAGGGAGTTCACCCCCCGGCCCAGCTTCACCTTCTCCCCGTCGTGGTACAGGATCAGCTTGCCCGCGCCCACCGCCGCGTCCATCTCCACGGGGGTCATGCGGTGGATGTCCTCCACCTCGGCCAGGGCGGCATAGGTCACTGACTGGGTCATGGGCGTTCCGGCGATCAGCCCGGCGATGCGCCCGCAGTAGGCGGCGGCGGTAAAGGTCTCGCCCCCGGCCAGAATCTCCTGGGCGCAGAAGTTGACGATGGCCTCGCTGTCCGCCACCGTGTCGGGCAGCACCGCCTTATAAATGGCGCTGTTGTCGCTGCGCTGCTCCACCACCCACTTTTTCAGGGCGGCGGCCTCCTCCGCCGTCAGGTCGTCCGGCCCGGCCAGATAGTCGAATTTCTGGGTCCCCAGCCAGGTCAGCAGGGGGCTCTGGGCCGAGATCACGGCCTCCGCCCCCATCACATACAGCAGCACCTTCTTGGGGCTGCCCTGAAACACCCGGCGGACGGCGTCCTGGTTGGCCGTGCCCAGGGTCTTGGGGATCTGTCCCGTGCTGGCCAGGGCATAGGTCTGGTCGGCGGAGTTGGCCGCCGCGTCCCGGATCACAAAGGCCACCGTGCCCTTCTGGCTCCGGGCCACCGCCGTGTTTGCCCGCTGCTGAAAGGCCACCATCAGCGTGGGCATGGTCAAAGTGCTCATGTCTCTTCCTCCTTCGTCTCAAAGCGGGTGTTCAGCGCCCGCATGATGTCCAGCATCTCCCCGGGGGTGAACTCCCCCCGGTCCACCGTCAGGGTCAGCGCCGCCGTTACCTCCGCCGCGTCATAGCCGCCGGTGTCCGCCGTGGCCGAGCGCACCTTCAGCGCCCGGTCTGCCACCTTCACATACCCCTGGCCGAACAGGGCCAGCAGGGCCATGGCCCGGGCGGTCAGCTCTGGCAGGTGGCTGTCGTGGACCTCGTCCACCTTGGCAAAGGTGGTCAGCTTCCACTGAAAGCGCAGCTCCACCGCCGCCAGGCCAAAGGACGCCGGGTCCAGCTCCACCTTCTCCAGCACCACCAGATTGCTGGGCCGGGCAAAGTCCCTGGGGGTGATATCCTGATACACCGTCTCCCCCGGGAACGCCTCCTCCACCCTGGCCGCCAGGGCCGCGCCGATCTGCTCCGGCGTGATGTTCATGCCGTTTTCCTCCTCAATAGTCGATCTCGTCCGCGATCCTGCCCATGGCCCGGTCCGCCGCCTTCAGGGCCAGCTTCTCCGCGTTGGCCGCCGCCCAGCTATAGAACATCCGTCCGGGGACATAGGTCCGGCCAGACCGCACCCGGGGCACATAGCGCCCGGCCCGGCCCGAGGGTGGGCGGATTCCGTGGCCCCGCTCTAAATAGCGGGTCACGTCCTTCGACGTGGTGTTTTTCCCGCCCCGGGTCACCTGCACCGCCTCGTCGCTCACCGGGGACACGGCGATATAGCCGCCCCCGCTGCCCATTCTCAGCTGCTGCCACCGCTCCACCCGGCCCCTGGGGTCGTTCACCCGGCTGCGCACCTGGCCCGCCACCTCGTCCCGGATGGCCTCCCCGGCGGCCCTTACGGCCTGGCCCTTGGCGGTCTTGATCTGGCCGGGCAATTCGCGCTCCCAATAGGACCAGAAGCGGTCCCACCGGCTCTTGTCCAGCTTCACCCGCATCAGCAGTCCTCCCTCCGGCGAACTTCAAATTCGTTCTTCCACTCGTCCAGGGTGTGGGGCTCCAGCACCCTGTAATAGGCCCCGTCCACCGTCACCCAGCTCCCCGGGGCCAGCGTCACCGACTTGGGCGTCACCAGCACATAGTCCGTCGTGACCTCCCCGTGGATGTCCGGCTGGTCGTGGCCCACATATTTCTCCGTCAGCACCCCGGGGAACCGGCTGCCCGCCGGGTCCTTGTCCGCGTCCTTCTGGCACTGCCGTACCTGGCACAGGGCGGCCTTCACCGTCTGATATCCCCGGTCCTCCCCGTCGGGCAGGATGGCCGTGAGAAAGCAGTGCCGGCCCCGCCACGCAAAGGCGTGGTGCAGGTCCAGCCCGCTCCTTCGGCGCAGGGTGAAGGTCACCCCTCTGGCCCCGATGCCCACGCTGGAAAACAGGTTGCTCCGGCTGTCCAGCTCCGCCCGGGCCCACACCCGGCGCACCTCCGCCCAGCGGTATTCGTCCGCTTCCCGGTCATAGACCAAAGAAAGCACCCCCACCCGCTCCCGCATCTCTCCCGCAGTGGTCATGTAGATCGCTCCCTCTCGCCCCCACCCCGGGGCGGTTTTTTATTTTTCACCCGCTCATCTTCAGCTGATTCAGCATTCGCCGGAACGCCGGATTTTCTGCCGCCCCCTCCACGGGGCCCCGGTGGTCGTATGCCTCCAGCACCAGGTGGTCCACGCACAGGTCATACTGGGCCAGGCGGAGGGAACCGGCCTCCGGCTCCTCCACCCCTGCCTGGGCCAGATAGCCCACGGCGGCCCAATACAGCCCCTCCAGCAGGGCCTCCTCCCCGTCCTCCAGCTGGTCGATGCGGCAATAGGCCATCAGAGCCGCCTTGCGGTCTGCAAACACCGTCATGGCCGCCGCGCTCACGCCCGGGCCGCCAGGGCCACAAAGGGGCTGCGGGCCTTGGTGCTGTTCTTGATGGTCAGGGGCTTGTTCACCTTGGGCCCGCCGTTGCACCGGAACACCATGCGGAAGCAGTTCTGGTCGGTGAGAAACTCCACGTGGATGCTCCAGTCCTGCTTGGCGGTGCCCTTGGTCAGCAGGATATACTGGAAGGGGTCCACCAGCATCACGTCGCCCTTGCTCCCCTGGGCAGGACAGCAGTCCTCCAGCAGCACCGGCTTGTTCAGCACCCGCTGCATGTCAAAGTTGCCCAGACCGCCCTCGGGGTTCCACAGGAACTTGGCCGCCTCGCCGCTGTGGATGGCCAGGGTGGGCAGCTGCTCCTCCAGGTCGGGGTGCATCAGCCACACCAGGCGGTCCCGGTTCCGGGGCATGGCCCGGGCCACCATCTTTACCACGTTGGCCCCCAGCAGCGTGCCCGCCTCCTGGTCGGTCTCCTTGTCCACCGTCACAATGGCCCCGCTGTTCAGCAGGCCGGTGGGTTTGCCCGTGCCGTCGCCGCTGATGACCGCCTCGGTCAGCAGCCGGTCTCCGGCCAGAGTAAAGGCGTTGCCCATAAAGCCGGTGAGGAAGGTCGCGTCCTGAAGCATCTCGTCGGTGCAGTAGCACACGCCCATCATCTTCTCCAGGTCCAGCTTCATCTCCCGGAAGGCGGGCTTGCTGGCCGCCACGGCGGTGGCCTCCGATGCCCAATACATCTGCACCCCGCCGAACACGCTGGCGGATACGTCCGTCTCATCTACGCTCACCCAGCGCATGGCGTTGGCGGCGTTGGAACAGGTGTAGCGGTCCAGCCGGTTCAGCAGCGGAGAGGACTGCACCGCGCTGTCCATGATGCGCCCGGCAAAGTCCTCCTGAAGGAGAAAGCCGCCGTCCGCGCCGGTGGTCCCGTTCACCCCGGCGGCGGCGTTGATCTTCTCCAGCCGCTCGTCCCGCACGCCGCCCTTGCGAAAGCTATAAATGGCCTTCAGCTGCTCGCCCAGAGAGCTGAACGGCGTAAAGCTATTTTCCTTGCTCTTGCCGCTATTATCAGGCATCTCCCCGTGAAGCACGCCGTCATACTCCCCCTGCCCGTCCAGGGGCTGGGCGTTCTGCCGGGCGGCGTCCAGCAGACGCTCCACGCTCTGAATGTCCCGGTTCAGGGCCTCCATCTGGTCGGCCAGCTTGCCGCTCTCCTCCAGCTTGCCCTCCTCCACCAGCTTGGCCGCCTGGTCGGCCAGTTTCTTCTTCTGGCTGCGCAGGTCCACGATTTTCTCCATAAAGTCCATTTGCTTTACATCCTTTCTGTTTAATAGCTATTCAGCGCCCGGAGCCTGGCCCGGATGCGTTCCGCCCGCTCTCTCTGCCCGGCGGCGATCTTCTCCGCCGCCAGGTGGTCCCGATACTGCTGCCGCATGGCCTGCGTCAGGCGGTAGCGGCTGCCCGCCGCCGCCACAAAGGCCGCCGGGTCCGTCTCCCCTTCGTCTGCCCCGGCCAGGGCCACGATCTCGTCGATCAGGCCATACTCCTTGGCCTGGGTGGGGGTGATCCAGATGTTCTGGTTCATCAGGTCCATCAGCTCTTCCCGGCTGCGGGTCCCGCTCCGGGCCTGATACATCTCCAGAATGCAGTCCCGGGCGTTCTTCAGGGCCTGGGCGCTGCGCTTCATATCCCGGAAATCCCCCTGGGCCCCGGCCACCGGGTTGTGATAGCACAGCAGCGCCCCTGGCTCGCTCTGGATGACGGTGCAGGCGGACACGGCCAGGGTGGCCGCGCTGGCCCCATAGCCCTGGATCAGAGCCGTGGTCTTGCCGCTGTACCGCCGCAGCATAGAGCGAATTTCGCCGCCCACCGTCATGTCCCCGCCGGGGGAGTTCACCAGCACGGTCACGTCCTCCCCGGCGGCCTGTTCCAGGGCCGCTTGAATGTCCATGGGGGCCACGATGTCCCGGAACCCCCACCAGCGCAGCACGTCGGCGCTGTCGTTGTCCCACAGCTCGCCCCGCAGTGCAATGTCAGCCATGTTTCTCTCCTCCTCACTCCATGGGGGCCAAATTCTTTGTGATCCAAAAGCGCCGCCCCTGGCCCCCGGGGATGGGGTTGCGCTCGTCCAGAGCCCGGCACTCGTCCGGGCACATCAAGCCGTTTTGCACCATCTTTTCAAAATACTCGGCCCGGCTCTTGTCGTCTCCCCGCAGCAGCACCGAGGGGTTGCCCTTGAAATACAGCCCCTCTGCCCGTTCCGCCCGGTCCAGGGCCTTATAGGTGTTTTCCTCCTCCCACTGGACGACATAGGGCATCAGCGTGTCCGTCACGAACACGATGCGCTGCTGCTGGTTGCTCTCATAGCTCTCTTTTCCGCTCTGTAACATGTGCTTGGGGATGCCGGTGAACCGGGACACCTCCTCCACGGCAAAGGTCCGGCTCTCGATGTATTGGGCGTCCCGCTGGTTCAGGCCGATGGGGGTGTACTTATAGCCCCGGGTGAGCACCGCCACCTTAAAGGCGTCGTCCCCATAGGGGTTGTAGCGGGCGAACTGCTCTTTGATCTCGTCCCGCCCCTCCTTTTTCAGGTCGGTGTCCACCTCCACGATGCCCGAGATCATCGCCCCGTTCTGGAACAGCTTTCGGCCATACTGCTGGGCCGCCCCCTCCCCGCCCACGGTCTCCCGGGCCAGGTGGAGGAAGCCCCGGCCCCGCACCCCGTCATAGCTCTCAAAATAGAGGAAGCTCAGCTCATAGCCGGAGAAGGTGCGGAACACGCCGTCCACGCTGTAGTCATAGAAATATTCCCCCGTCTCCCGGTCCTGGCGGATGGTGCAGCAGTCCGAGGGCAGGGGCACCCGCTCCACAATGCGCCCGTCTGGCCCCCGGCGGTTCCAAACGGCTCCAAAGCCGTGCCAAAAGGCGTTGCTCATCACCGTGCGGCCCAGCATATAGGGGGTCATGTCCCGGTTGGGCCGGGTCTTGAACACCTGGTCCAGCTCGGGCAGGCTGACCGGCTCCCGGGCCTGGCCCTGCTTGCGGTAGATGGAGAAGGGCACCATGCCAAAGTCGTTGCACAGTATCCGGTGGGCCGCCGCTACCGGGCTTAGGCGCTCCGCCCCGCCCACGCCGGTGTCATAGTCTCCGCCGGACAGAAACAGGTCCCGAAAGCTCCGGTTGGCCTCCTCCCAGCTCACGGTGCGGTACTCCGCCGCCGCTCTGGGCGGGCCCATGGCGTTGCGCAGCAGCATTTTATCGTCTCCCTCCCTTGGCGGCCGCCACGGCCCCGGCCAGCAGCGCCGTTCCCAGCACGGCCAGGGCCGCCGCCCCGCCAAAGGCCAGCCCGGCAGCTGCCGTCAGACACCCGCTGCCGCCCACCGCCAGCACGTCGTCCAGATACAGCCACAGCAGCACCTTCCAGCGGGGCTTTTTTCTCTCGTTCATAGGCTCCAGTCCTCCCCCAGTGTGGTCTTGTCAAAGGTCTCTTGCGCCGCCATGATGGTGGCCGTGGCCAGGGCGATGACCCAGGCCACCGTAATGTCGATGCGGCCCATAGACCGGTTTTTCATCAGCTTCATGTTTTCGTTGGCGTCTACATAACAGCGGGCGTTCCCAAAGCACCACCGGGCGCAGGTGTTGTGGACGTGGAGCATCTTGCGGCTGCGGATCAGCCGCTCCAGGTCCTTAGTGGGCGGGCTCATGTGCAGCATGCCCTGGGGGATGTCGATGCAGGCGATCTCCGGCTTTGGCTCCCCCGCGTCGTTATAGGGGGCCGTCAGCCGGGACACCAGCGTCCGGCTCAGCGCCGGGTCCAGGCCCAGGCATTGCAGGTCAAAGTCCTCCGCCGCCTCGTAAATGGCCCGCTCCACCGCGCTGTAGTCGATCAGGTCCCCGGGGCACAGGTGGAGAAAGCCCGCCCGTTCCCAATCCCGATAGGGCACGTGGTCCCGGCGCTCCGCCTCCACCACGCCGTCCAATGGCCGCCACGCCCGGGGCAGCATCACCCAGCTGTCCAGCCCCTCCTGGGGCGGGAACAGCAGCACAAAGGCGGTCAGGTCGGTGGTGGCCGACAGGTCCAGCCCGCCGTAGCACCGCTTTCCCGCCAGGTGCTCCCGCACCCACTCCTCCCGCTCCCCCTTGGCGGAGGGCCCGATCTGGGTCTTGTCATAGATGGTCAGGGGTATCCAGCCCACGTCTTTCGTTGCCACCCACTGGTTCAGGCGCAGCCACCGGAAGGAGCGCTCCGACCCCTCGCTCAGCTTGGCCGCCTTGGCCTCCGCCCGGAATTTCCGGGGCTGCAAGATCACTCCATAGTTGGGGTTGCACCGCTTCCACAGCGCCTCGTCATAGATATCCAGCGCCGCGATCTTGTCCGGGTCGTCCCCGGTCAGGGTGGAGATGCCATACATAATGGGCAGCCACTCCGTCTCGTCCTCGTCCATGGGCCGCTCCGGCTCTCCCCGCCGCCAGGCCAGCACCCGGCGGCATTTTTCGTGAATTTCCCAGCCGATGGACTGCCGGTCCGGGTCGTCTCCCGCCGTGGTCAGCACCAAAACGGTTTGCTGGAGCCGGGCCGCGTCCGAGCCCTGGGTCAGCACCTCCCACCGGGCCCTGCCGCCCCGGCCTTTCCAGGCGTGGAGCTCGTCGCACAGGATAGCCGAAAAGGACGGCCCGTGCTTGTTTTCCACGTCGTTGGAATAGACCTTCATCAGGCCGCCGAACCGGGTGCGAATTTCCCGCACGCTGTCCCGGCAATAGACCATGGGCCGGTGGAGCGGCTGGCCCATGGCCGTATGCTCCACCATGTATTTGGCCGCCTTGTACAGGGTCTCGGCGTTCTCCCGGTCCACGGCGAAAATGCCCACGTTGGGGATGGCCTCCCCGTCGGCCAACAGGTGATATAGGCCCAGGCCCGCCGCCAGCTCCGTCTTGCCGTTTTTCTTGGGAATCTCGTTGTAAAGAAAGCGCCGGTAGCGCACCCAATTTCCCTCGTCGTCCAGCACCTGCACCCCGTAAAAGGCCCGGATCATCTCCTCCTGCCAGGGCTGTAACACAAAGGGCTTGCCCGCCCAGCGGTTTTGGGCGAACACCAGCAGCTTGAAAAACTGGATCACCCGCTCCGCCGCCTCCGGGGCATAGCGCAGTTTCGTCCCCGGCTCCGGGGCGGGGACCTCTATCCCGGGGGCCAGACGCAGCATCTCAGGCAAGGTGGCTCGCCCCTCCCTGGATCAGCTGGAGGAACTGGTTCTCCGGCTCCTCCTGCTCCCCCGCTCCCGGCACCACCAGGCGGCACCGGCTGGTAACGGTCAGACCCATGTCGTTGGCGCAGGCCCGGGCCTGCTTGAAATACCGGTCCTGAATGCGGCTCCAGCCGTCGGCCTTCTCCTGGTCGCCCTGTTCCAGGGCCTCCCCCGCCGCCTTGCTGGCCAGCTCCCACTGGTGCTGGGCCACCACATAGCGGCCCAGGGTGTCCCGGTCCAGCTCAGTGAAGAGCTTGGCCTCGATCAGCTGCCTGCCCAGGGCCCGAAAGGACTTCTTCAGCTCCTTCGGCTCCTCCGGCAGCCAGCTGGGGGGCCTGGCCGTCTTGGCCGTGGACAGATTCACCTCCCCGGCCCGCCGCTGGGCCTCCTCCGCCCGGCTCAGGTGCTTTCGCCCGTTGGCTTTTATCACATCCGTGGGCTGTCTCTTCCCCGGCATCTCCGTCTCCTCCTTCCCCCACTCCCCATGGGGACTTTTTCCCCCACAAAGGGGTGCCTGCGGTATTCTGCGCCCCGGCCCAAACTTTCTTGACCGGGGGGCGTCCGCAAGGAACCGCCCCCGGGCGTGGGGCAGGCGCGGGCGCATCCAAGCGTCCGGCCCGTTCATCCTCTGTCCCGCCGTTTAAAACGCGGCGGTTTTGTGCATCTCTTTCGCCGTTTTGCGGCTGTGGCAGGAGTGGCACAGGCTCTGCAAATTATTCCGGTCCGTGAACACGTCCCAGTCCCCCTTGTGGTCCCGGATGTGGTCCACGTCTGTGGCCCGGACCCGCAGTCCTCTGGCGGCACAGGCCCGGCAGAAGGGCTCCTTCAACAGCTGCTCTGTGCGCAGCTCACCCCACGTCTCCGTGCCGTACATCCAGCGCCAGGACGCCGCCCGGGCGCTGCGCTCAGTTCTCTTTGGCTGGTGGGCCGGGCAGAAGCCCCCGGGGACCAGGATGTGGCACCCGGGAGCCCTGCACGGTCTCAGTGGCCGTCTGCCCATGGGCTATCACCTCCGCAGGCAAAACAAAAAGAGCCCGAACCAACACGCTCCGCGTTCTGCGGAACATGCGGCTCAGGCTCAATGGCTCAGGCTCAAATCGATGTTCAAATATTGCTCCCGCTTGCATCGCCTGCAATACGGGAACCCCCGCACACATCCGTCGGGTGGAAGGCGGATCAGCCGCATCATTCGGCACTGTGGACACAGCACCCAAACGTCTGTTCCGTCTTTCACCAATAGTTTACCATAGTCTTCCCTGGAGCGCAACACTTTTCTCCCCCTTTTCCCCGGAAACGCAAGTTAATATACTTACCCCCGAGACTGAAAAATCAAAAAAGGCTATTCTCTTTTCCGTCGCCGCCTGGCCCTGGGCCGGTGCTCTGTGTCAGATTTTGGCAGCATGTACTTGATCCAGGCGAATTCCCCATAGCCGTTTCGCACCGGGCCCTCATTGGCCAGCACCTCCGCCTCCGGCGGGGCGGTCAGTGTCACACAGTCGGGCACCCGCTCGGTCTGGGGCTCCGGCCGGTCCAACCCTAAGGAGGGCGTCCAGGTCCGCTCCCCCACCTGGGGGTGGCCCCACTCCCGGGGCTCCTTGGTCAGATAGGCCGCCAGGTCCTCATAGGTGTGGCCCCGGTCAAATTTCAGCCGGGTCATCTCCACGTTGCTGCCATAGATCCACAGTCGGCGGACCTCCTCCAGGTCCTCCCCCGTCCCGTTCAGGACCAGGTGGTGGTGGAGACGGCCCCCGGGGCAGCCGCCCTCTGTCACATAGATGTATCTGGTGGGCTGGCCCCTGGCCCTCCGGGCCGCCCGCAGCTTGGCCAGGAAAGAGCGTATCTTCCGCACAGCCATGTCCCGGCTCTCGGGCAGCCGCCCGTCCTCATAGGTCAGCGTGATGAATAGGTCCCCGTCGTCAAAGTTGGCCGCCAGCACCCGCTCCAGCTTGGCGAAGGAGGTCCTGGCGTTCAGCCGCTCCCGGGCCGCGCTGGAGGCTTTCCGCTTCTGCGTCCTGGCCCGGGGCCCATCCCCGGCGGCAGGCGGGGTGTACACCACCGCATACACCATCCGCCCGCAGCGCACCTGTTTGAGTATTTTGCTCACGACTGATCTCGTCCTCCTCTGTCTCTGGCCTGTTCTCTGTCCTCCGCCCGGGCCTGTTTGAAGGCCTCTGAGCTGCGGTAGGCCTTTCTGGGGTCGTTGCTCAGGGGCAGGACCCGGCTGGTGCCGGGGTAAAAGGCCATCTGGCACTCCCCCGTGGGGCCGTGGCGGTTTTTGGCCACCAGCACGTTCAGCTCCTCCGGGGCGTAGGGGTCCCGGTCCCCCGGACCCTCGTAATACTCGGGCCGCAGCAGGAAGATCACCCCGTCGGCGTCCTGCTCAATGGCCCCCGTGTCCCGCAGGTCAGACAGTTGGGGCCGGTGGTCCTGGCGGGCCTCGCTCTCCCGGTTCAGCTGAGCCAGGGTGAGCACGGGCACCCGGAACCGCCGGGCCATGGTCTTGATGGCCCCGGATATCTCCGTGGTGTAGTCATACCGGCTGCTCAGCCGCCCCCGCTCCCCGGGGGACACCTTGCCCAGATAGTCGATGACGATGAGGGCCAGCCCCGGGACCTTCCGGGCCAGGGTCTCCATCTCCGCCACGGTGGCGCTGGCCTTCTGGTTGACGTACAGGGGCAGCTCGTTCAGCACGTCGGCGGCCTGGGCCACTTTGGTGTATTCCGTGTCCGTCAGGCGCTGCATCAGCAGCTTGTTCCCCGGCACGCCGCTCTCCCGGGCGGCGCGTTTGGCCTCCAGCTGCTCCACGTCCATCTCCAGGGAGATAAACAGCACCGGCCCCGTCCGCTTGGCCACCCGGTCCGCGATGTTCAGGGCCAGGGTGGTCTTGCCCATGCCCGGGCGGGCGGCCAAGACATACATGCCGCTGGCCAGCATTCCGCCCCCCAGCACGTTGTCCAGGTCCCGGTAGCCCGTGGGCACAAAGCCCTTGCCCTCTCCCCGCTCCACCGTCTCCCGGTGCTGATAGAACCGGAGCATTCCCTCCTGGGGGCCAATGAGCTCCCGCTCCGTCCCCTGCTGCTCCAGCTGTTCCAGGGTCCGGGCGGTCTCCTCCAGGATGTCCTGGGGCCGGGCCTGCTGGTCCAGCCGCTCCAGACAGCGGCCC
>URNZ01000013.1 GCA_900549405.1 uncultured Eubacteriales bacterium
GCTTGGGGATGACGTTTTTGAGGAGCACCTCGCCCCCGGCGGCGGCCACGGCGGCCATATAGGTGCCCGCCTCGATCTGGTCGGGGATGATGGAATAGGTCCCGCCGCTCAGCCGCTCCACGCCGCGGATCTTAATGACGTCGGTGCCCGCGCCCATGATGTCCGCGCCCATAGAGTTCAGGAAGTTGGCCAGGTCCACGATGTGGGGCTCCTTGGCCGCGTTCTCGATGACGGTCATGCCGTTGGCCAGGGTGGCGGCCAGCATGATGTTCATGGTGGCCCCTACGGAGACCATGTCCAGATACACCTGGCCGCCGGCCAGCCGTCCGCCGCCGGGGACCTGGGCGCAGATCAGGCCGTTGCGCACGTCCACGTCGGCCCCCATGGCCACAAAGCCCTTGATGTGCTGGTCGATGGGCCGTCCGCCCAGGTCGCAGCCCCCGGGCAGGGGGACCTCCGCCCAGCCGAAGCGGCCCAGCAGGGCCCCCACCAGGTAATAGCTGGCGCGGATCTTCCGGGCCAGCTCATAGGGCACCTGGCGGTTGCGGATGTGGGAGCAGTCCACGTCCACCGTGTTCTTGTTCACCGTCTTCACGTCGGCGCCCAGCTCACGCAAAATCTGTAAGATCAGCGTCACGTCGCTGATCTGGGGAATATTTTCAATGCGGCACACCCCGTCCACCATCAAAGCGGCGGGGATAATGGCCACAGCGGCATTCTTCGCGCCGCTGATCTCAATGGTCCCGTGGAGGGGGCGACCCCCGTGGATTTGATACTTCGTCAAATCTTGCACCTTCCTCACGCCATACAAGGCAGTCATATCAAAAAACATGGCAGAGCCATATGTAAATATCCAAATTTCAGGCGATCCTCCGCCCCGTCCAAACCCCTGGGCATAACAGGGCAGAATAAATCTTATACATTATAGCATCTTCTGATTCCGGTGGCAATAAATTTTGTCCGGGCAAATGCAAATCGTCAATTTGAATGGCAGGCCTTTCATTTTCCAGGCTTTACAGAAAGTCCCCCTGGCAAAATGACGGTTTTATGTCGCCCTGTCAGCCCTCCTCCGGCCCCCGTGCGGCATAGTGTTCCCGCGCCCGCACCAGCACGTCAGACAGCTGGGCCTGCTCCTGCCGGTCCAGCAGGTCGCCGATGAGCTGGTTAGACACCAAAAAGCCCTTGGGGGTAAAGCGCCAGCGGCCCTCCGCCGTCTTCTCCGCCCAGCCCTGGGCCTGAAACTCCTCCAGCCGCCGCTCCAGGGGGGCAAAGTCCATGAAATAGTTCCGGCGATACTCCCACTCCTCGATGCCCAGGGCGGTGCGCAGGCGGAGCATGAGATACTCCCCGCACCGCTCCTGCCGGGGGATCAGCTCCTCGCTGTCCAGAATGTTGCCCCCCTCCAGCACGCCCTTGATATAGGCGTCTAAGTCCCGGACGAAGGAATACCGCCGCCCGCCGAAATCAGAGTGGGCCCCGGGGCCAAAGCCGATATAGGGCCGGGTGAGCCAATAGCGCAGGTTGTGCCTGGACTCGTGCCCCGGCTTTGCGAAGTTGGAGATCTCATACTGGGCAAAGCCCGCCCGCGCCAAGCGGCCCACCGTCCACAGATAGCGGTCGGCCTGGGCGTCGTCGTCGGGGAGCACCTCCCCCTCCTCCACTCGCTGGGCCAGGGGGGTGCCCTCCTCCACCTTCAGGCCATAGCAGGATAGGTGCTGGGGGATCAGGGACAGGGCGTGCTCCACGGTGGCGCGCCAGCTCTCCTCCGTCTGGCCGGGCAGGCCGTAAATTAAGTCCAGGGACAGGTTTTTAAACCCCGCCTTTTTCGCCATGGTCACGGCCTGGTCCGTCTGCTGCACGGTGTGGGGGCGGTGGACGGCCTCCAGCTCTGCCGGGTCAGCCGACTGCATCCCCAATAAGATGCGGTTAAAGCCCGCCCGCCGCAGCCGCCGCAGAGAGCGCAGGTCCACGCTGTCGGGGTTGGCCTCCAGGGTGATCTCCGCGTCCTTGTCCACGGGCAGCTGCTTTTTCAGGGCGGTCAAAATTTCCTTCAGCCGCTTCTCCCCATACAGGCTGGGGGTGCCGCCGCCGAAATAGATGGTGTCCACCGGCACCTGGGCCATGGGGGCCGTCTCCGCGATGTGGGAGAGCAGCGCCTTCTGATACCGGTCCATCTGGTCCTCCCGCCCGGCCAGGGAGTAGAAGTCGCAGTAGTCGCACTTGCTCTTGCAGAAGGGGATGTGAATATAAACGCCCAGCTTATCCCCGCCGGGGGCGGCGAGAGGGCGGTCAGTCTTTTTTTCTTTCTTGTGTCCGAACATGGGGCCGTTCCTCCTTGTTTTCACCTCCGATTATATCGAAAAATTCAGGTGCTGCATAGGGGGCGGGAGGAAATATTGTCAACTCAATAACAGCTCCAGCTCCTCCAGCCCCAATCCGGGCTGGAGGGCCATGCTGATGGCATAGCCCAATATTTTGGACAGGTCGGCCACCTGGCGGTCAATGTCCCTTGGGGTGACCAGAATGTCCCGGCCCGGGGCGGACTGGGGCAGGCGGTCACATCCCAGCAGGTCGGCGGCCAGGGTGGCCCCCTCCACCACCGTGGGCACGCCGATGGCCAGCACGGGCACCCCCAGGCTCTCTTCATCCAGGGCCGCCCGGTGGTTGCCCACGCCGGAGCCGGGGGAGATGCCCGTGTCCGCCAGCTGCACCGTGCGGCACAGCCGGTCTAAGCTGCGGGAGGCCAGGGCGTCCACCGCGATGACGCAGCAGGGCCGGATGCTTTGGCAGACAGAGGCCACCAGTTCCTGACTCTCCAGCCCCGTGCTGCCCATCACCTCCGCCGACACCGACGCCACCGGGCGCAGGTGGCCGAACTGCTCCGGCATCCGCCCCACCAGATGGCGGGTGACCAGGGTGCAGTCGTGGACCCGGGGGCCGACGGCGTCGGGGGTGATGGCCCGGTTGCCCAGACCGGCCACCAGCACCGGGCCCTTTTTCAGGTCGATCTGCTCCAGCAGTTCCCCCAGCTCGGCGGCCACCGCCTCCACCGCCCGGGGAAAGGCCCCGTCCGCACGGGTCTCCACCCCCTCCAGGGTCAGGGTGACATAGGTCCCCCGGGGCTTGCCCAGGGCCTGCTCCCCCCGCTCATCCAGCACCTGCACCACCGTGACGGGCATACCCGCCCGCTTTCGCTCCTCTGCCCGCACCCCGGGCAATTGGGCGGTCTGTCCCGCCCGCTCCTGCCACAGCTCCCGGGCCTCCATGGCCAGGTCGGTCCGTCTCAGGTCCAAAGTGTCCCGCTCCCTTCCTGTTTTTCGTGTTTTTTGCCGGATTTTCCCCAGGAATCCGTGTCTAATTTCAGTCTATCCAAAATTCTAAAAAAAATTGAAAAAAACAGTTGCATTTTCTGGGGGCGGGTGTTAAAATACATATCTGCACAGGCATATTGTGCCTAATTTAACGATGAAAATCGGAGGAGGTGTTTGGTTTGCCGAATATCAAGTCTGCCAAAAAGCGCGTCCTGGTATCCCAGACCAAGGCTGCCCAGAACAAGGCTGCTAAGTCCGCGCTGAAGACCGAGCTGAAGAAGTTTGACACCGCTGTGGCGGAAGGCAACCGCAGCGAGGCCGATGTCGCTTACAAGGTGGCCGTCAAGGCCGTGGATCAGGCCGCTGCCAAGGGGCTGCTGCACAAGAAGAACGCTGCCAACAAGAAGAGCAGCATGACCATCAAGCTGAACAAGCTGGCCTGAGGTCTGCAACGTCGAAAGCCGTCTGTTTTACAGACGGCTTTTTTCGTACCTATTTCTCTTTGTCATTGCGAGGAGCGAAGCGACGTGGCGATCCGTATTCTGTAGAAAGGAGTCCCCGCCATGCTGGAACGCCTGATCTCCCTGCCCCCGGTCTCCTTCTGTCTGGAGGTGTGGGACACCTATGCCCGGGCGGGGATATCCCGCTCCGCCGCCGCCCTGGCCTATTACCTGGTGCTGACCCTGTTCCCCCTGGTCATGTGCGTGAACTATTTCATCGGCCTGTTCCACTTTGATTTAGAGCAGGTCCTCCGGGCCGCCGACGCCCTCCTCCCCGCCGGGGTAACGGGGGTGCTGGGGGACTATCTGACCTATGTGGCCGGGGTCCGCTCCCCGGCGCTGCTGTGGGCCAGCGTGTTCACCATTCTGGTCTCCGCCTCCGCCGGGCTGCGCACCTTATTTCTGGCCCTGGACGAGCTATATGAGGTCCGGCGGCCCATGGGCGTGAAGACCACCCTTGTCAGCGTGGCCCTGTCCGCCCTGTTTCTGGTCACCATCTATTTTTCCGTGGTGGTCATTTTCACCGGGGACTGGTTCTTCCGTCTGCTGGAGCAATATCTGCCCCGGCCCTTAAAGCAGCTGCTCTCCCTGGCCCGGGTGTCCGGGCTGTGGGGCTGGCTGCGGTATCTGGTGCTGTTCTGCGCGGTGCTATTGCTGGTGCTGGCCCTCTATCGGGCGGGCACGCCGCCCCGGGCCATGCCCCGGCGCACCCTGCGCTTTGCCGCCCTGCTCACCGCTCTGGCCATGGCGGTGTGCTCCGGGGTGTTCTCCTGGTTCATCGGCATGTCCTCCCGCTATGCCCTGGTATACGGCTCATTGGCCTCCCTCATCATCCTGCTGGTGTGGCTGTACCTGTGCGGCAATATTCTTCTATTAGGCGCCGCCGTCAGCCGCACGTGGGTGATCCGGCGGACAAGGTGAGCTGCGGCTGAAACTATTTGACAACCTGTCTGAAATTGGCTATAATAAAAGACACAGAGGATGCTTACTGCTAATAAGCACCCCCTGCGGTGGAAACCTAAACGGTCACCAATACACATACTGTCACATTGTGGAGTTTAACCTCCAGCAAACTGTGAGCCGTCTGTTGTGGCAGACGGCTCACTTCTTTTTATACCTGTCGCGCAAATACAGCACCGGGAAAAAGCTGTAAAGCCAACGGCATCCCACTTTTCTTCCCCCTGCATTTGTGATAAAATTTACCTGACGTTTCATCCTGCATGTTTTATTTTTACCCCCTCCCCAAGAAAGGTGGTCCCCTATGCACGAAAAGATGATCCGACAGTTCAACAGCGACGTGGCCGAGGCCCTCTCCGCCCGGCGGGCAGCGGGGCTTACCAGCCGGAAGGCCGCCCTGTCCCTGCTGAAGGCCCCGGGCTGGACCGAGACCCTGGAGGGGCTGCTGCCCATCCGCCAGCGGCTCACCTGCGCCCAGGCCCTGGAGCTGTGCCGCCAGCTGCCCGACTTTTTCTCCCCCGCCCCGGAGCAAGGCTGGCTGGCCTTCTGCTATGACTATGTCCGCACCCGCATGTTCCCCGACGGGTGCTTTGTGCCCATACCCTCCCCCTATGCCGCCGGGGCGGAGGTCTTCCTCACCGTGCTCCAGGTCCTGCTGGACCACGAGCGGGCGGCCCTGCCCTTTGATCCCCTCGTCGACTTTCAGTTTTTGCCCCAGGAGGAATACGCCCTGTGCGATACAGCGCGGGAGTATGGCCGCTTTCTGGCCGCCTGGCGGCAGGAGTTCGTCTATGAGCTGCTGCGCCTGGGGGACGAGGTGACTCCCTTCCGCACCCTGGGCCACATTGCCGGGGTCCACTATATCGCCATGACCGCCGCCCGGGGGCTGGCCGGTGCGGGGGTGGAGGTGGACCTGGCCCTCATCTCTGCCGCCGCCGCCGCCCACGACGTGGGCAAGTTCGGCTGCCGGGCGGGGGAGCGGGTCCCCTATCTCCACTACTACTACACCGACCAGTGGCTTACCGCCCGCAAGCTGGAGGGCATCAGCCACATCGCCGCCAACCACTCCGTGTGGGACCTGGAACTGGAGTCGTTGTCGGTGGAATCCCTGCTGCTCATCTATGCCGACTTCCGCTCCAAACAGGACCGGGACGACCAGGGCCGGGAGATCACCGTGCTCTATCCCCTGGACCAGTCCTTCCAGGTCATCCTGTCCAAGCTGGACGGGGTGGACTCCACCAAGCGCCGCCGGTATCAGCTGGTGTATGGCCGCCTCCACGACTTTGAGGACTATATGCGCCGCCTGGGCGTGGACGTGGCCCTGTCCGGCCACCCGGAGCCCCCCGTCCCCCACAAGGATGCCGCCCTGATGGGCCCGGAGGAGACCCTGGACAATCTGATCGGTCTGTCGGTGGACCACAACCTGCGGCTGATGCACATGCTGTCTAACGAGCAGAAGTTCGGCAACATCATCGAGTCCGCCCGCTCCACCAAGAGCTGGCAGCAGCTGCGGGCCTATCTGAACATCTTTGAGGAGTATTTCACCTATCTGTCCGTGCGGCAGAAGACCCAGGCCCTGTCCTTCCTGTACGAGCTGCTGGTCCACCGCGAGGGCGACATCCGCCGCCAGGCGGGCAGCCTGATCGGTCAGATCATCGCCCGGTTCCACCTGGTCTATCAGAAGGAGGTCCCCGCCCACGCCGCCCACGACCCGGCGGAGGAGGTCCCCTTCCAGCTGTGGGCGCAGTATTTAAAGCTCATCATCTACCCCGACCACAAGACCACCCCCCAGCAGCGCTCCCACATCGGCTATACCCTGAAGCTGGTGGTGGGCTCTATGCTCCAGCACGCCCGGCCCCAGGACATCCCCCGCTTTCTGGGCGCCCTGCTGGACTACTATAAAGACCCCGCCGCCCTGTCGGCGGACACCGCCTTCACCCTGCTGGACGCCATCCGCTATCTGCCCCAGCAGTATTACGGGGAGAAGACCCGGGGGGCGCTCATCGAATTCGCCGCCTATTTTGTCGCCCAGGGGGAGCTTCGCCTGACCATCGCCGCGCTGGAGTTCCTGCGGGAGGCCCAGCGCTCCCTGCCCAAGGGGCACCCCCAGATGGGCCGCATCGTGGCCATCGTCCGCTCTATGCAGCCCGAGGCCCTGACGGCCATCTTCCTGAAATATAAGATCCTCAGCCGGGCCGGGGTGAAGGACCCCGCTTTAGAGCAGGCCCTCTATCACATGGACATCACCAGCGAGGTGTTCCTGGACAACCTGAAGACCGCCACCCCCTGGATCGTGAAGGTGGCCGGGGTGGAGCTGCTGCGGGACCAGGTGGAGCACGGGCTGGACGCCCACATCCTGCACATCGCCGCCCACTTCTCCAACCTGGTCAAGGTGTCGGAGCGGGTGGTGGTGCGGCACACCGCAGGCGACGCTCTGGTGCGCACCCTGTCCCTGCTGCGCCGGGACCAGCGCAACGAGGTGGTGGTGGAGCTGGGCAAGGGCCTGGAGATGGGCCAGTACGAGATCTCCAAGTATATCCCCCAGTATCTGGGCCAGGCCGCCCTGTATCTCCACCCCAGCGAGTTGGACGAGCAGGTGCTGTGGCTGCGGGGGCTGCTGGCCTCCCCCAGCGACTCCGCCGTGTCCGGGGCGCTGAACACCATCGGCGTGCTGCTGGAGAACTACCCCGCCTATTTAGAGCGCTTCCCCCAGCCCTATTCCGCCTTTGAGCACCGGCGGCAGGAGCTGCTGGGGCTGCTCCTCCAGGGCCTTGCCCACTACCGGGAGGCCGTGCGGCAGGAGGCCCTGCTGGTCATCGGAAAGCTGCTATTCGAATCCCGGGAGCTGTCCTTGGGGGAGAAGAGCCGCCTGTTCGCTCTGTGCTACCGCAAGCTGCTGTTTCTCATTCTGGAGTCGGCGGACCAGAGCCGCCTGACCTTTTTCTATCGGGCCGCCGCCCTGGCCCACATCAACCGGTTCATCGCCCTGCACCGGCTGGACCACGGTCCCTTCTCCTTCCCGCCCCCCCGGAAGATCGCATTCTTCCCCGGCACCTTCGACCCCTTCACCCTGTCCCACAAGGGCATCGTCCAGGCCATCCGGGACCTGGGGTTCGAGGTCTATCTGGCGGTGGACGAGTTCTCCTGGTCCAAAAAGGCCCAGCCCCATCTCATCCGGCGGCAGATCGTCAACCTGTCCGTGGCGGGGGACTTCCACGTCCACCTGTTCCCCGACGACATCCCCGTGAACATCGCCAACCCCGATGACCTGCACCGGCTGAGCCAGCTGTTCCCCGACCAGGAGCTGTATATCGTGGCGGGCAGCGACGTGGTGGCCAACGCCTCCTGCTATAAGGCGCCCCCCCGTCCCTGGTCCATCCACGGGATGAACCACGTGATCTTCCGCCGGGCGGGGGAGAAGCCCCTGCCCAAAAAGCTGCCCATCACCGGCCAGGTGCTCCATCTTCAGCTGCCCCCCCACCTGGAGGACATCAGCTCCACCCGCATCCGGGAGAACGTGGACCTGAACCGGGACATCTCCACTTTAGTCGCCCCGGTGATCCAGGACTTTATCTATCAGAACGGCCTGTATCTCCGGGACACCCCGGACAAGCCCCTGCTGTACGCCGGGGATTTGGAGTTCCAGTGGGAGGAATCTCCCACCCAGGAACAGGTGGCAGAGCTCACCGCCGGGCTTCCCGGGGGCGAGGCCCTGGGCCAGGCCATCCTCCGCTGCCATGACCGGGTGCTGCTGCTGCGCCGCACGGGGGCGGACAAGCCCCTGGGCTTTGTGAGTTATCGCCTGCTGCCCACCTCCCAGCTGTTTGACGCATTGGGGGACACCGATCTGGCCAACCGGGTGCGGCTGCGGGCGGCGGGCAACGTCCTCTTCCTCACCGCTCTGGCGGCGGACACCGCCCACAAGCACAAGGACTATGCCCAGCTGCTGCTCAGCGAGCTGCTGGCCCGGGCCCTGGAGAAGGAATATGTCTACGCCGTCTTCGCCCCCCACGACGGGCTGCTGCCCCCCGCATTGGAGGACACCCTGGCCCGCTCCGGCTTTGTCCCCCGGGAGGGGGAGGCCCCCATCCGGGAGGTGGACATGCGGGCCCCCACGGTGCTCCTCCAGAACCTGGAGACCACCATTCAAGAGCCTCTGTGCCGCAACAGCCGGGTGCTCACCGCCATCCGCCGCAGCCACGAGCGGCTGCAGCGCTCCATCGCCGCCCTGTACCCCGGCTCTCTGGTGCTGACCCTGTCGGCGGACATCATCCACCACCGGCTGCTGGAGAAGATCACTGCCTGGAACAACGTGCCCTCCACCCCCACCAACCCCAGAGTGCTGGGGGAGAACATGTGCGTCCCCTTCGGCAAGCTCCTCCGGGGCAAGATCGTCCCTAACACCGTCACCAAGACGGTCCACACCGACAAGGTCTACTCCCCCGACCTGAAGGAGAGCAGCATCGAGGCCTTCCCCTACTACAGCTCCATCCCCAACCAGATCCGCACCATCAAGTCCTTTGGCCGCCCGGTGATCTTAGTGGACGACCTGATGCACCCCGGCTTCCGGCTCCACGCCCTGGACCCCATCCTGCAGCAGGAGGACGTGCCCATCCGCATGGTGCTGGTGGGCATTCTGTCCGGCTATGGCCGGGACCTGATGCGCTCCTGGGACCGGCCGGTGGATGGGGTCTATTTCCTGCCCCAGCTGCGCCAGTGGTTTATCGAGGCCACCCTGTACCCCTTCATCGGCGGCAACACCGTCCGCCGGTCCAAGTCCCCGGTGCCCGGCCTGCTGCCGGGGGTGAACCACATCCTGCCCTATGCCGCGCCCACCTGCCAGGCCGAGTGCGGGCGGGAGGCCGCCCTTCAGCTCTCCCGCACCTGTCTGGAGTGCGCCCGGGACGTGCTGTCCACCCTGGAGCAGGAGTATCTGGCCCTGTATGGCCGCAACCTGACCCTGTCCCGTCTGCCCGAGGCGGTCATCCTCCCCCTGTGCCCCGACAAGGGCACCTGCCTGGGCTACGACCCCAACCTGTCCGCCTCCGTCTACCTGGAAAATGATCTGGAGCAGCTGCTGCGGCAGATGTGAAAAAAGAGACGGATTCCCACGTCGCTTTGCTCCTCGCAATGACAGTGAACGGAGGCCAGCACGCTTTATTTGACGATTGTCCTAAATTTGGTCGTCATTGCCAGGAGGGGCGAAAGCTCCTTACCAACTCCTAACTTCTACCTCCTAACTCCTAACTTTAATAAAAAGGTGATGGTCTCCATGTATTACTACAACTACAACGGTCACGCCCTGGTCTCCCTCTCCCCTCTGTCCGGCTTTGGGCCGGAGGTCCCCCCGGTGACCCAGGGGCATCTGTTCGCCCCGGTGGCGGGGGACCCGGTGCTGGGCCGGGGCTCCTTCCGGGTCAGCTGTCCCGGCCAGCTCGCCGCCCCCCACGGGCTGGAGGTGCTGGACGCCTCCCGCCTGCCCCAGGTGGAGGTGGACGGGGCCTGCTCCGCCGCCATCCAAGAGGGCCGTCTCACCGCCGTGAACATGAACCGCCCCGGGTGGGAGGCCCTGCTGGATCTTCAGCCCTCCCCCAAGAAGAAGCGGGTGAACGTGCTGGCCATCGGGGACGTGGGCTCCACCCTGCTCATGGGGCTGAAGCTGCTGGGGGGCGACGTGATCGACTCCATCGGCATCTGCGACCTGTCCGACCAGATCACCGCCCGGTGGGAGTTTGAGCTGGGCCAGATCGCCCTGCCCTGGAACTATAACGCCATGCCCGAGGTGGAGGTCATCCCCCCGGAAAAGCTGTTCGACGGGGACCTGTTCGTCTTTGTGGCCTCCAAGGGCATCCCCCCGGTTGGCTCCCAGGTGCAGGACGTGCGCATGGCCCAGTTCCAGGCCAACGCCGGCATCGTCAAGCACTATGCCCGCATGGCCAGGGAAGCAAACTATCAGGGCCTGTGGTGCGCCGTGTCCGACCCGGTGGACCCCCTGGCCAAGACCGCCTATCTGGAGAGCAACAAGGACGAGAACGGCGTGTGGGACGGCAAGGGCCTGCGGCCTGAGCAGGTCCAGGGCTTCGGCCTGGGGGTGATGAACGCCCGGGCGGCCTATTACGCCAAGCGGGACGAGAAATTCGCTGGCTTCCTCACCGAGGGCCGCTCCTTCGGCCCCCACGGCACCGGATTGACCATCGCCAACTCCATCGACCACTATGACGATGCCCTGTCCCAGGAGCTGACAGAGCTCACCGTGACGGCCAACCTGAAAATGCGGGCGCTGGGCTTTAAGCCCTATGTGGCCCCCGCCCTGTCCTCCGGGGCTCTGTCCCTGCTGCTCACCCTGCGGGGGGAGTGGCACTGCGGCTCCGTCTTTTTAGACGGCATCTATATGGGCGTGAAGAACCGGTTCACCCCCGCCGGGGTGGAGACCGAGCTGCTGCCCCACATCCCGGACCCCCTGTTCGCCCACATCCGGGCGGCGGCGGACCACCTGAAGACCATTCTGTAAAGAGGGTGACGGTATGTCCCTGGTTCTCATTCATCCCGCCCCGGACGAGGGGTGGGCAGACATGCGCCTTGCCGGGGTGCTGTCCCACGCCCTGGCCGGGCAGCAGGTGCGGGTCATCCGCCGGGCGGAGGAGCTGAAAGATTTAACCGGGCAGCGGCTGCTCTTCGCCGCCGCCCTTGGGGAATACGGCGTGAATCTGGAGCTGACCCGGATACTCTCCGCCCTCCGCCGCACGCCCAATTTGCTGGATGGCGCTACGGCGGGTATTATCATCGATGGGCTGTCCCCTCTGTATACCAAATCTGCCGCTGCGGAGCTGGCCCTGGCGGCCAATTTAGCCGGGTGCGCCTTTGTGGGCCGCCCATTGGTAGAGGGGGCCGGGCAGCTGCACAACTTCCGCATCCAGGCCAAAAACGCCGGGACCGACCTGATGGGGGCCTATCGCGCCGCCGCCGCCGACCTGGCCCGGCGGGTAGAGACCGAGGGCTTTCCCGCCCGGGAGAAGCCCGAGCTGCTGGTGCTCCACGCCTCCAGCCACCACACCTCCAACACCATGGCCCTGTGGGAGCAGACAAAGGCCCGCCTGGGGGAGGATATCGTCTGCACCGAGATCGGCCTGCGCAACGGCACCCTGTCCGACTGCTCCGGCTGCCCCTATACCATGTGCCTGCACTTTGGGGAGCGGGGGGGCTGCTTCTATGGCGGCGTGATGCAGGAGGAGGTCTATCCCGCCATGCGCCGGTGCGCCGGGGTGATGATGCTCTGCCCCAACTATAACGACGCCCTGTCCGCCAACCTCACCGCCTGCGTCAACCGTCTCACCGCCCTGTTCCGCCAGCAGCGGTTTTATGACAAGGCCCTGTTCGCCATCGTGGTCTCCGGCTACTCCGGCGGGGACATCGTGGCCCGGCAGCTCATCGACGGGCTGAACATGAACAAGTCCTTCTATCTCCCCGCCCGCTTTGCCATGATCGAAACGGCCAACGACCCCGGCGAGGCCCTGTCCCTCCCCGGCGTACAGGAAAGAGTGGACGATTTTGCCGCCCGGGTGAAGAAGACTCTGCTGAGCGGGGCGGAATAAAGCCGTTTTCTGTGAAAAAGTACAACTATCTTTTTTGGTGCGGCTATGATAAGATGTTAGGCAAGCTGTTTTATAAGGAAATGACAAAAGCCTTCCCCTCGGGGGAAGGTGGACCCGAAGGGGACGGATGAGGGTGGGTCTCGTGGGTGCGCCGGTCATCGAACGGGCGGACACGGAGGTCCGCCCCTACGGCAGGTCACGATGGCTCTTGTAGGGGCGGACCTCTGTGTCCGCCCACGACGGCGTATGCACCTCCGCAAGTCCCCCTCAGCCTTCCCCCCTGCGTGGGGAAGGCTTTATATCGAATACAAAACGAATAAAATAAGGAGCGAATTACACCGATATGATCACTGTCACCGACCTGAGCCTGAGCTACAGCGGCACTCCCCTGTTCTCCCATGTGGACCTGCAATTTCTGCGGGGCAACTGCTATGGCATCATCGGCGCCAACGGCGCCGGCAAGTCCACCTTTCTGAAGATCCTGTCCGGCGACCTGGACTCCACCAGCGGCGAGGTGTCCATTCTGCCCAACACCCGCATGTCCGTGCTGAAGCAGGACCAGAACGCCTACGACGCCTATAACGTCATGGACACGGTCATCATGGGCAACCAGCGTCTCTATGACATCGGCAAGCAGAAGGAGGCCCTGTATGCCAAGGAGGAGATGACCGACGAGGACGGCATGCTGGCCTGCCAGCTGGAGGAGGAGTATGCCGAGCTGGGGGGCTGGGAGGCCGAGAGCGACGCCAGCCGCATCCTCCAGGGCCTTGGCATCGGCACGGAGCTGCACTATAACGACATGGCCACCCTGGACGCCCGCCTGAAGGTGAAGGTGCTGCTGGCCCAGGCCCTGTTCGGCAACCCCGACCTGCTGATGATGGACGAGCCCACCAACAACCTGGACATCGACGCGGTGAACTGGCTGGAGGATTTCCTGCTGGACTTTGAGGGCACCGTCATCGTGGTCAGCCACGACCGCCACTTCCTGAACACCGTGTGTACCCACATCGTGGACATCGACTATGGCAAGATCAAGATGTACGTGGGCAACTATGACTTCTGGTACGAGTCCAGCCAGCTGGTGCAGCAGCTCATCAAGAACCAGAACAAGCGCAACGAGGAGAAGATCAAGGAGTTACAGGACTTTATCTCCCGCTTCTCCGCCAACAAGTCCAAGAGCAAGCAGGCCACCGCCCGGCGCAAGCTGCTGGACAAGCTGACCGTGGAGGAGATGCCCGCCTCCTCCCGCCGCTATCCCTTTGTGGGCTTTACCCCTGACCGCGAGGTGGGCAAGGACATCCTGTTCGTCACCGACGTGTCCAAGACCATCGACGGGGTGAAGGTCCTAGACAAGGTCTCCTTCATCGTGGGCCACGGGGACAAGATCGCCTTTGTGGGCGACAACGAGAACGCCCACACCGCCCTGTTCAAGATCCTGGCCGGGGAGATGGAGCCTGACGAGGGCACCGTGAAGTGGGGCCAGACGGCCACCTTCTCCTACTTCCCCAAGGACAACACCCCCTATTTCCTGGACAACGAGGACAACCTGGTCCAGTGGCTGCGCCAGTTCTCCCCCGACCCCCAGGAGCAGTACCTCCGTGGATTTTTAGGCCGGATGCTCTTCTCCGGGGACGAGGTCTATAAGCCCGTCAAGGTCCTCTCCGGCGGCGAGAAGGTCCGGTGTATGCTGTCCCGGATGATGCTGTCCGGGGCCAACGTGCTCATGCTGGACCAGCCCACCAACCACCTGGACCTGGAGTCCATCGCCGCCCTGAACAAGGGGCTGGAGGCCGTGAAGTGCAACGTGCTGGTGGCCTCCCACGACCATCAGCTGATCCAGACCGTGTGTAACCGCGTCTTCGACTTCTCCACCGACGGCAAGCTGACTGACCGCCGCATGACCTATGACGAGTACCTGGAGAAGCAGAAAGAGGCCGAGTAAGTCTCCCTCTCTCCCGCTCCAAAGCACAAAGCGCCGCCCTGGCCGGGCGGCGCTTTTTTCAGCCCCGGGGCCGGTTTTCCGTGTTTTGAAAAGAATATGTTAAACCTGCGTAAAATCTGTTGACGGCAGGAAAGGCCGCCGCATATAATGGATGCTGGAATCGTTTCGAGCATCTATGGAAGAAGGCGGCGCGTCCCGTTTTTTTGCAGGGGACCTTGCAGGGCCGCCAAGGAAGGAAAGAGAATATGGGCATCACAGATATTCTGTCCCTGCTGGGCGGTCTGGCGCTGTTCCTCTATGGTATGCAGATGACCAGCTCCGGCCTGGAGGCGGCGGCGGGCGCCAAGATGAAAATTCTTCTGGAGCGCCTGACGGCCAACCGATTCATGGGCGTTCTGGTGGGCGCGGCCATCACGGCGGCCATCCAGTCCTCCTCCGCCACCACCGTCATGGTGGTGGGCTTTGTCAACGCCGGCATGATGACGCTGAACCAGGCCGTTTGGATCATCATGGGCGCCAACATCGGCACCACCATCACCGGCATGCTCATCGCCCTGGACGTGGGAGCCCTGGCCCCCCTGTTCGCCTTTGTGGGCGTGGTGCTCATGGTCTTTGTCAAGGACACGAAAATGCAGCACATCGGCCAGATCCTGGCCGGTCTGGGCGTGCTGTTCATCGGCATGGGCATGATGAGCACCGCCATGTCCCCCCTGCGGGACTCCCCGGAGTTTGTGGAGCTGGTCTCCACCTTCTCTAACCCCCTGGTGGGTATTCTGGTGGGCGCGGGCTTCACCGCCATCATCCAGTCCTCCGCCGCCGCGGTGGGCATCGTCCAGACCCTGGCCAACGCGGGCATCATCCCCCTGGCCAGCGGGGCCTTTGTCCTGTTCGGCACCAACATCGGCACCTGCATCACCGCCGTGCTGGCCTCCATCGGCACCAGCCGCAACGCCAAGCGGGCCACCATCATCCACCTGCTGTTCAACATCATCGGCACGGTGATCTTCACCCTGCTGTTTTTGATCTTCCCCATCGCCCACGTCATCGACGGGACCCTGGTCCTGCCCGGCGGGCTGGGGGCGTCCCTGGCCGCGGTGCTGCCCAAAACGGCGGCCGGCCGGGTGGCTTTGATCCACACCTGCTTCAACATCGGCACCACCCTCATCCTGCTGCCCCTGGGCACCTATCTGGCCCGGCTGGCGGTGCGCATCCTGCCCGAGCTGCCCGCCTCTGACACGGACACCGGCGAGGGCATGCGCCTGAACTATCTCAAGCCCGTCTCCACCAACGGCAAGGAGGGCGGCCTGGGCGTGTCCGCCATCGTCATCGACCAGCTGCGGCACGAGCTGTACCGGATGCTGTCCATGGCCCGGGACAACGTGACCGAGAGCTTCCGGTCCGTTCTGGACCGGGACCCCGCCAGCCTGGAGGACATCGAGCAGCGGGAGGAGTATATCGACTTTTTGAACCGGGAGATCTCCCGCTACGTGTCCAAGCTCATCTCCATCGAGACCAACGAGCAGGGCTCCGCCGTGGTCAGCAGCTTCTTTGCCATCTCGGGCAACATCGAGCGCATCGGCGACCACGCCGACAACCTGGCCGGCTACACCCGACTGCTGGTGAACAAGGACATCCACTTCTCCCAGGCCGCCCTGGCCGCCGTGGGTGACATGCGGGACGTGGCCCTGGAGGCCATCTCCTCCCTGCTCCACCACGAGGCGGGGGACCCGGTGTGGCTGGCCGACGTGGCCCAGATGGAGCAGCGCATCGACGACATGACCGACCAGTTCCGCCGGGACCAGCTGGATCGGATGCGCAGCGGCGTGTGCAACGAGGAGGCCTGCATCATCTACTCCGAGCTGCTCACCGACTTTGAGCGTATCGGCGACCACGTCCTGAACATCGCCCAGGAGCTGACCAAGGCCAAAACCAGCCTGGCCGCCAACTGAAATTTGCATAGATACAGCAACAGCCGGACCGTTTCAATGCGGTCCGGCTGGTTTTTTGTTTGGATACTGGCGGCCAAAGGCCGCCCGGTTTTCCTTAAAAAGAAGTAACCGCTGACACTCCCAAAGCCAAGCGGTTACTTCATATAACCCTTGAGGGACGCCCGTCTACCGGCAGCGCCTCTCTTTATTTTTATTATACCAGTTTTCTAATTCTTGTCAATCTTTTGTTTCCCAAAGCCTTTCCCCAGGAGGGGAAGGCTTTTTTCTTAATAGATCACTCCATACTTCCCCGCCAGGTCTTTCAGCTCCTCTTCGGTCAGGCCGCCCTCGTACAGGGCGCGGCCCTGGTAGATCCGCAGGGCGGCCTCCAGCAGGTCGGCCTGGTCGCACACCAGGCACAGGGGCTTGGAGATCATATACTGGCAGTCGGCCAGGGCGTCCACGTCCTCCCAGCTGTTGATAGCCACCGCCACCATGGGGAAGCCGTCCTCCAGGGCGTCGGTCAACTCGTCCTCCATGTGCTCCGCCCCGGCGATCACCGGGCCGTGGCCCGCGTCCACAGGGAGATAGCACACGTCCTTCTCGGTGGCGGCGGGGAGCAGGTCGGGATACTTGGGGGCGGGGCGGACAAACGCCGCACCCTTCAAGGCCTTGGCCAGGGCGGCCACATAGTCCTCGTCCGTGCCGCAGCAGCCGCCGAAGATGGCCGTGCCCGCCTGGAGCATGTCGGGCACCCAGCGGACAAACTCCTCCGGGGTGCAGTCATAGGTGGTCTTGCCGTCTACGGTGACGGGCATTCCGGCGTTGGGCTTGGCGATGAGGGGCACCCGGGCATAGTCCCGCAGGCGGCGCAGCTGCACCAGCATCTGCTCCGGGCCGGTGGAGCAGTTCAGGCCGAAGGCGCTGACCCCCATGCCCTGGAGCACCACCAGCGCGGCGGCCACGTCGGTGCCCGACAGGCAGCGCCCGCTCTCGTCGCAGGTGAAGGTGACGAAGATGGGCTTGTCGCTGACGCTGCGGATGGCCAGCACGGCGGCCCGGGCGTCGGCCAGGGTCATCATGGTCTCCACCACGAACAGGTCCACCCCCGCCTGCTCCAGCCCGGCGGCCTGCTCGGCATAGATGTCCACCAGTTCCTCGAAGGAGGCCTCCCCCAGAGGGGACAGGAACAGACCCGTGGGGGAGATGTCCCCGGCCACCCAGGCCCGGCCCTCCACCGCCTGCTGAGACAGGGCGGTCAGCCGCCGGTTATACTCCGCCGTCTGGTTGAAAATGCTCCGCTCCTCCAGCTTCTGCCGGTTGGCCCCGAAGGTGGGGGCATACACCACCTGGCTGCCCGCCTGGACATAGCGGCGCTGAACGTCCTGGATGCTGTCCGGGTGGTCCAGCACCCACTGCTCGGCGCTCACGTCGCCTTGATAGCCCCGCTTTTGCAGTTGGGTCCCGGTGGCACCGTCTAAGATCAGGGGAAAGCGCATCTCCATATTGTCGTCCTCCATTTGTGTGGTATCATTCCGGGCGGCCAAAGGCCGCCCCTACGTTGAGGTATCGGTGCTTTTTGTAGGGGCGGCTATCAGCCGCCCGTCGTTGGCGTATCTGGTCTCGCGGGCGGATGATATCCGCCCCTACGCCGGGTCTCGTCGGTGTTCTGTAGGGGCGGCCTTTGGCCGCCCGCCCTCCTCAAAACCCCATATTCCCCGTAAACGCCTGGGTGAAATCCGGCTGGCCGGACAGCTCGATGTAGGCGCAAGAGCGGGCGGTATCCTCAACTTTGGGCCACAGGCGGCTGTCCAGGGCCAGGGCGGCGGCTCCGGCCAGGGCGGTGTTGCCCAGGGGGCGGACCTTTCCCGCCAGAACAGGCGGCAGCATGCCGATGGCCATGGCGCTGGCGGGGTCGATGTAGGTGCCAAAGCCCCCGGCCAGATACAGGCCCTCCACGTTTTCCAGCAGCACCCCCCGGCGCTGGGACAGGACTTCTATCCCCGCCGCCACGGCGGCCTTGGCCAGCTGGAGATTCCGCACGTCCCCGGCGGTGAGATATACCTGGGGGGTGAGGTGGAGCCGTCCGTTGCCGTCCCCGTCCCGCTCCACATAGCGCCGCAGCTCCGGGGCGAGCTCCTCCGGGGGCAGCAGCCGCCCGCCGGGGGTGATGATCCCCAGCTTCAGCAGCACCGCCGCCAGGTCCACCAGGCCGGAGCCGCACAGGCCCCGGGCGGGGCCGTCCCCGATGACGTCATAGAGGAAGCCCCGGTCATAGCGCACGTGGCTCACCGCCCCGGCCACGCCGGGCATACCGCACTGGATGCCAGCCCCCTCAAAGGCGGGACCGGAGGCCACGGCGCAGCAGGAGAAGCCGTTTTGGCCCCCCATGGCCATCTCGCCGTTGGTGCCTACGTCTAAAAAGAGGTGCTCCCCGGGCCGGTCTCCCAGGCCGGAGGCCATGAGTCCGGCGGTGATGTCGCCCCCCACATAGCCCGCCACGCAGGGGAGGAGCCGGACGGGCACGCCGTTTAGCTCGCCCATTCCCTCCGGGCCGAAAAACAGACTGTCCGGATGAAATGGTGCGGCGGCCATTCCGGCCACGGACCGGCCCGCGAACAGGCTCTCCATCACCGTGTTTCCCGCCACGACGATCTCGTTCAGCGCTTCCGGCGGACGGTTCGCGGCGGCCAGGGCGGCCTCCACCAGGGACCAAATCTGCTCCCGGATGCGCCCGGACAGCTCCTTCAGCCCTTCGGGCGTATCCATCGTGTGCTGGATGCGGCTGATGACGTCCGCCCCATAGGGGGCCTGGGCGTTCCAGGCCCGCTGGGCGGCCAGCTCCCTTCCGTCAGCGCGGTCATACAGCTTGGCCACCACCGTAGTGGTGCCCAGGTCCACCGCCGCGGACAGGCCCGTCCGCCCCGGCTGACAGGGGGGCGGGGGGAGGGTGTCCCCTAAGATCACCCCGGAGACCGTCTCGGGCAGCACCACCTGCTCCCCGCCCTGGGGGAAGACCTTGCAGGCCAGCCTGGGCGCGCCGTTTACCTGGACCCGGCACTTGCCGCACCGGCCCCGGCCCCCGCAGGCCGCCGGGAGGGAGAAACCCGCCCGCCGCAGGGCGGACAGCAGACTCTCCCCGGGCTGGACGGCGATCTCATAGATTTTTTCTCCCTGCCGGACCCGGACCCTTGACACAGGCGCCGCCTCCCCAATATAATAAATATAATATATTAAATATATTTTATTTTAGGCAACATAGGTTTGCTTTGTCAAGGGGCTTTGCAGCAATGACCGATCTTATTTCCCTGGCCCGACAAAATGGGTTTACTCATGTGGCTCCGGTGAATTTGTCCGCCGCCGTCCCCCTGGATGAGGTGCGGGATATGTGCCGTGCGGACCGGTGCGGCTGCTTCGGCAAGAACTGGGCCTGTCCCCCCCACTGCGGCACGGTGGACCAGGCCGCCCGGCGGCTGGCTCAATACCGCGCCGGGCTGCTGGTCCAGACCACCGGGGAACTGGCCGACCCCTTTGACTATGACGGCATGACCGTCCTGTCCCGCCTCCACCGCAAGCGCTTTCTCAACTTCGCCCGCCAGGCCCGGTTAGTTTCCCCCGGCTGTCTGCCCCTCAGCGCCGGACCATGCACCCTGTGCGCCCGGTGTACCTGCCCGGACAAACCTTGCCGCCGCCCCAGGCAGCGCCTGTCCTCGATGGAGGCCTATGGCCTGTTCGTCAGCGACGTGTGCGTCCGCTCGGGGCTGGCCTATAACTACGGCCCCAATACCCTGACCTATACCGCCTGTGTGTTTTATGATTCCGAGGAGTGATCGTCATGTCTACGCCCAAAGAGATATTCCTGGAGCTGCTCCGTCCCGACGGACAGCCGGAGCGCCAGCTGCGCCAGTATGAGGCCCTGGCCATGTATCTGGCTGACCCCATCAACGTCTTCCTCCGGGGCAGCCGGAAGCGGGGCACCACCTCGGTGGACCGGTGGGGCGTGACCATCGATTTCCCAGAGGACGCCCCCGGCCCCATCCCCGTCCACACCGGCGGGCTCACCGTCTGCCCCGACGTGACGCGTTGGCGGGAGGTGATCCACGCCCCCGATCTTCAGGCCAACTGCACCCAGGGCTGGGAGGAGGCCCGGGCCGCCGCCCACGCCGCCGCCGGGAACGACCGCCTGGTCACCGGCTTTATGGGCACCGGCATCTTCGAGCAGTGCCACTTTCTCATGGACTTTGAGAACACCCTCACCTCTCTCTATGAGCACCCGGACGAGATGCACCAGCTCATCGAGTACATCACCCAGTTCCGGCTGACCTATGCCAAAATGCTCATCGACGGCCTGCAGCCCGACGTGCTGTTCACCCATGACGACTGGGGCACCAAAAACGCCCTGTTCATGAAGCCGGAGATGTGGCGGGAGTTCTTTAAGGAGCCATACCGCCGCTTCTATGGCTATATCCGCTCCCGTGGGGTCATCGCCATCCACCACGCCGACTCCTATCTGGTGCCCATTGTGGACGACATGGCGGAGATCGGCATCCAGGTGTGGCAGGGCACCCTGCCGGAGAACGACATCCCCGCCCTTCAAAAGCACCTGCGGGGCAAGCTGGTGCTGATGGGCGGCCTGGGGGCCGCCATTGACCGGGCGGATTCTCAGCCGGAGGAGATCCTGGACTATACCCGCAAGGCTCTGAAGGCCTATTGCCCCGGCGGGCACTATATCCCCTCCATCACCTATGGTCTGGCGGGCACCGTCTTCCCCCACGTGGACCAGTATCTGGACCAGGCCATCGACGAGTATAACGCCCAGCTCCACGTGCCCCACATGGACCTGCCCGCCGAGCCCCGCCGGAGGCTGGACGGGGCGGGACAGGCCGCTCCCGTGGAGCAGGCCGCCCAGGAGGAGGCCCCCGCCGACCTGCTCTCCGCCATCGCCTCCGCCCTGGAGCACGGCCAGCAGAAAAAGCTCCTCTCCCTGTGCCAGCAGGCCCTGGACCAGGGCTATTCCCCCGACGACATCCTGTCAAAGGGCATGGTGAAAGGCATGAGCGACCTGGGCGACGCCTTCTCCGCCAACCGGGCCTTTGTGCCCGAGATGCTCATCGCCGCCCGGTGCATGACGGCGGCCATGGATCTGCTCAAGCCCTATATGGCCGCCAGCGGCCACGAGCCGGTGGGCAGCGCCTGCCTTGGCACCGTCCAGGGGGACATGCACGACATCGGCAAGAACCTGGTGAAGATCATGATGGAGGGCAGCGGCATCCAGGTCATTGACCTGGGGGTGGACGTATCCCCCCAGCAGTTCATTGATGCGGCCCAACAGCACCACTGCGGCATCATCGCCTGCTCCTCCCTGCTCACCACCACCATGCAGGGGATGCGCCAGGTGGTGGAGCTGGCCCGGGCCCGGGGCATCCGGGACCAGGTGAAGATCATGGTGGGGGGCGCCCCCATCAGCCAGGAGTTCTGCGACGAGATCGGCGCCGACGCCTACACCCCCGACGCGGGCACCGCCGCCCGCACCGCCGTGGCCCTGCTCCAGGCCCTGAAGCACTAAAATAGCACTAAAATTTCAGCCCGCCCCCTTTTCTCAAGGGGGCGGGCGTTTTCACAGACAAAAAGCGCCCCCGCCTGACAGGTTTTCAGCTGTCGGGCGGGGGCGCGGTGTTTCGCTTTTCAGCGGCTCAGGCTCAGCCCAGGTTCAGGGCTTCCTTCACCTTGGCGATGATGTGCTGGCCGATGTCGCGGGAGGCGTCCACGGTCTGAGCGCCGATGTGGGGGGAGACCACAAAGTTGTCCAGGTCGAACAGGGGGGAGTAGAACCGGGAGTCCTCGGTCAGGCCGTCGCCGGCGACCTCGTTCTCCAGCACGTCGGTGGCATAGCCGCCGATCTTGCCGGCCTTCAGAGCCTCGTACATGTCCTTCTCGTTGACGATGCCGCCGCGGGCCATGTTCAGCACAACGGCGTCGCTCTTCATCTCGGCGATGGAGGTGGCGTTGAACAGGTTGCGGGTCTCGTCGTTCAGGGGCATGTGGATGGTGACGAAGTCGGCGACCTCGCACACCTCGGCAATGCTCATAGAGGTGGCCTCGTTCTTGGTGAAGATCTCAGCGGGCAGATAGGGGTCATAGGCCACGACCTTCATGCCGAACACACGGGCGATCTCGCCCACGCGCTGGCCGATGCGGCCAAAGCCCAGCACACCCAGGGTCTTGCCCCGCAGCTCGCGGCCCACGAAGGCGTACTTGTCCCACTTCTGGTTCACGGTCACGTCCCGGTGGGCGGGGATGGTGTGGCGGGACAGCTCCAGCATCTTGCAGATGGTCAGCTCGGCCACGGCGTTGCCGTTCAGGCCGGGGGCGTTGAAGACCTTGATGCCCTTCTCCTCGGCATACTTGGTGTCGATGTGGTTCAGACCCACGGAGCACACGCCGATGACCTTCAGGTTCTTGGCGGCGTCCAGGACCTCCTTGTCGATCATGGGATCGACGCGCATGATCAGCACGTCCACGTCCCCGATCATAGCCTTCAGCTCGTCCTTAGCGGGGGGCAGCTTCTCGCTGACCTTGACCTCCATGTACTTGCCCAGCTCCTGGGCAATGGCCTCGTGGACGACGTCGATGATAAGGCACTTCATAGTGAAAACATCCTTCCTTATTAAAATATGATCCAGCTATGTTTTGTGCATACAAGCGCCGGTTTCGGCGCAATGATCCATGGTCTTATTATGCCACGGATATTCTTTTGGGAACACCAGCTTTTTACCGTGGGTTGCCACAGGCTTTTGATTGTGGTACAATGCCAGTAACAGCCCCTCCGGGCCCGCTCATGCCGGAGGGGAGCCGGTCCACCCTTTGCTGCAACAAGGAGGCATCCGTGAACTTTTTACATCTGAAATACTTCCTCATGGTGGCCGAGGAGCTGAACATCACCCGGGCCGCCGAGCGGCTTTACATCTCTCAGCAGTCCCTGTCCAGCCACATCAGCAACATGGAACGGGAGCTGAACGTGAAGCTGTTCACCCGCTCCCCCAAGCTGGCCCTCACCTATGCCGGGGACCAGCTGGTGCAGACGGCCACCCAGATCATCGACCTGTACAGCCAGTATCTCAGCAAGGTGGGGGACATCAACCGCCACTATCTGGGCGTGCTGCGGGTGGGCATCTCCCACACCTGCGGCCTGGCCCTGCTGCCCGACATCCTGCCCCGCTTCCGGGAGGAGTTCCCCATGGTGGACTTCTCCCTGTACGAGGGCAACTCCAACCAACTGGAGGACGAGCTGTCCCACGGCAGGGTGGACCTGGTCATCTGCTTTCAGCCCATCATGCTGGACGGGGTGGAGACCGTCCCCCTCACCCAGCAGCGGCTGGTGATGGTGGTGCCCCGCTCCTTCACCGACCAGCTCTTCGGGGACCAGGCGGAAGTGATCCGGGAGCAGTTTTCCAACGGGGCGGACATCGGGGCCTTTCAGTCCATGCCCTTTGTGCTCATCAAACGGGGCAACCGCACCCGCAGCATTGTGGACCAATATTTCAGCCGGTATTACTTCAAGCCCAAGCTGATCTTAGAGACGGAGAACACCGTCACCACCCTGGCCATGGCCCAGGCGGGGGTGGGCATCACCATCTGCCCGGAGCTGTTCCTGCGGGCCATCCCCGCCGCCTCCGCCTCCTCCGCCGGGGTGGACTTCTTCCCCCTCACCGACCCGTCCACCTTCAGCCGCCTCATCGCGGGCTATCGCCTGGACCGCCCCCTGTCCCACTTCGGCGAACGCTTCATCGCCATCGCCCAACAGGCCACGGCGGATGATTAAAAAATAATATATCTTTCACGCTTTTTGAAAATAATGCGTGTCG
Organism: uncultured Eubacteriales bacterium; assembly: GCA_900549405.1. Taxonomy (GTDB): domain Bacteria; phylum Bacillota; class Clostridia; order Oscillospirales; family Oscillospiraceae; genus Lawsonibacter. The sequence goes on from URNZ01000013.1 coordinate 24,096, forward strand.
TTTTCATGATGGCCAACGCCGGGGGATTGACAAATCCTCTTTCTGACAGTAGAATAAAGACAAGAGGAAGGCGCTTCCGATAGACGGGCCCCTTCTCAGTTACAAACGAGGTAACCGGACAGTTGGGGAACTAGGGCGGTTACTTCGTTTTTTTGTTTATCTGGACGACCAGAGTAATGATGTTTACGATCAAGATCCCAAGCTGAAACAGATCGGAATAAGTGACCATTTCCATCACCCCCCTCCCATGTAGTGGAGGAGGAAACAACATATGAAGTTCGGCCTCCTCCCTAATGAAGGGGCCCCCGCCTACCGCTACTGGCAGCGCCAGCGCATTTCCATGCGCCACGGTCAGTATGCCATATTATCCAAAATATAGCAAGAAAAACATGGCTCTCCCATCGTTCGGGAGAGCCATGTTTTTGGTTTTACACCTCCATGATAACAGGCAGGATCATGGGGGAGCGCTTGGTCTTCTTGTACAGGTAGTTGGACAGGTCGCCCTTGATGGCGCTCTTGATGGCGGACCAGTCGGTGGCGTAGCGGGTGTCCACGCCCTGGATGGCCTCCATGGCCACCTGGCGCAGCTCCTCCATCAGGCCCTCCGACTCCTTCACATACACAAAGCCCCGGGTGATGATGTCCGGGCCGGAGACCAGGGCACCGTCCTCCCCGGACATGGACAGCACCACCACGATCATGCCGTCCTGGGCCAGGTGGCGGCGGTCCCGCAGGACCACGCTGCCCACGTCGCCCACGCCGTAGCCGTCCACAAAGACCTGCCCGGCGGTGACGGTGCCCGCCAGACGGGCGGAGTTGGGGGTGAGCTCCATCACCCGGCCAATGTCGCTGACCAGCACGTGGCTGGGGTCCATGCCCATGCCCTGGGCCAGGCGGGCGTGGATCTGAAGCATCCGCTGCTCGCCGTGGACGGGGATGAAGAACTTGGGCTTGACCAGGGCGTGGACGATCTTCAGCTCCTCCTGGCAGGCGTGGCCGGAGACGTGGAGGGCCAGCTCCCGCTCGTTCATCACCTCGGCCCCCTTGCGATAGAGCTCGTTGACCACGTTGCCGATGGCGTTCTCGTTGCCGGGGATGGCGGAGGCGGAGATGATCACCCGGTCCCCGGGCATCAGGTCCACCTGGCGGTGGGTGTTAAAGGCCATGCGGGTCAGGGCGGACATGGTCTCGCCCTGGCTGCCGGTGGTGATGATGCACACCTTGTTCTTGGGCAGGGACTTGATGTGATTCAAATCCATCAGCACCCCGTCGGGCACGTTCATATAGCCAAGCTCGGTGGACACCTTCATGATGTTCTCCATGGAGCGGCCGGTGACGGCTACTTTCCGGCCATAGCGGGCGGCCACGTCGATGATCTGCTGGATGCGGTCCACGTTCGAGGCGAAGGTGGTGACGATGATGCGCTCCTCGCAGCCCCGGAACAGGGCGTCGAAGGAGGCCCCCACGCTGCGCTCGCTGCGGGTAAAGCCGGGGCGCTCCACGTTGGTGGAGTCGGCCAGCAGGGCCAGCACGCCCTCCTTGCCCAGCTCGCCCAGGCGGGCCAGGTCCATCATGCCCCCCTGGATGGGGGTGGAGTCGATCTTAAAGTCGCCGGTGTGGACGCAGGTGCCCACGGGGCACTTGATGGCAAAGGCCACCGCGTCGGCGATGGAGTGGTTCACGTGGATGAACTCCACGCTGAACTTGCCCGCCTTCACCACGTCCCCGGCCTCGCAGGTGATGAGCTTGGTCTTGGACAGCAGGCGGTGCTCCTCCAGCTTCAGGCGAATCAGGCCCATGCTCATGCGGGTGGCATAGATGGGGGCGTTGATGGACCGCAGCACATAGGGCAGGGCCCCGATGTGGTCCTCGTGTCCGTGGGTGATGAAGATGCCCCGGATCTTGCTCTGGTTCTTGATGAGATAGCTCACGTCGGGGATGACCACGTCGATGCCGTACATATCGTCATCCGGGAAGCCCATGCCGCAGTCCACCACGATGATGTCGCCGCCGTACTCATAGACCGTCAGGTTCTTCCCGATCTCATTCAGTCCGCCCAGGGAAATAATTTTCAGTTTTTCTGCCATAATAGCTCCTTTTCTATCAAAATTATTATAAAACGTCGTAATACTTCAGACCTGGTGTTTCCCGCCCCCTGCGGGGGCGGGAAACACATGATATTAAAATGGTCCGCAGTCTGCGCAGAAAAGCCCATGCCAAAACAGCCGTGCTCCTGGCACGGCTTTCAGACCCTGGTCAGACATCTCACCGGCCCTGCCTCGCCGGGGAGAGGGTCCGCCCTGGGGTCCCTTTGGTCTGGTCTCTTCCGCTGTGCTCCGTCCGCCGTCCCCGCCTGTGATCGCGGCTTTGGCAAACGGAATATTTAAACGCCGGAGGGGCAAAAGGTCGCGTCAGCCACCCCCGTGCGCATAAATCCTGATGAATCGATATGGACAGTATAACACACTCACAGATAAAAGTATACCACCAGTTTCAGAAAAGAACGTCGTTTCGTGGGGGAGGCAAGGCGGATTGCCGCGTCGCTTCGCTCCTCGCAATGACAGACAGGACGATCTTGGCTCTCCCTGTGGGAGAGCTGGCACGGCGTTAGCCGTGCCTGAGAGGGTGGGCGGACACAAATCCCCCTCATCCGCCCGAACCCTCCCCCACCAGCCCCGCCAGCGTGCTCAACCGCTCCCCCGAGGCGGCCATTCTGGCGCAGATGCGGCCTGCGGCGGCGGGGGCGGACCACAGCCAGGGGCGGGCGGCGTACAGTCTGCGGGCCCGCTCCCCGTCCCGCTCCAGGGTGAGCACCTGACCCCCACAGCCCGCCGCCGCCAGGGCGGCCCCGGCGGCGCGGCAGGCGGGCAGAGCGATCACTCCCCCGCCGTTTTCCATCTCGATGAGGGACACCAACGCCAGCAGGCGGTCCGGGGGGATGGGCGTCCCCGTCTCGTCCTGGGCGATGAGGCGAAAGCCGCCCCCGGCGGCGAAAAAGGCGGGCAGACCGGGCCTCCACCGCCCTTCCACCTGCCAGCCCAGGGCGGAGAGCACCCGGGCCAGGTCCCGGTCCGCCCCCCGGTCTCCGGGCACCGCCGCCTGCCGACGCCGCCAGGGCGGGCCGCTCCCCCGCAGGGCCAGCTGCCGGGCGGTCTCCCCCGCCCACAGGCCCGGCGGAACACAGCGGACGGTCCACGCTCCCCCCTCCGCCCCGCCTGTCGCTGGCTGGGAGAGGGCCTCCTTCAGCCGGCTCAAAGCGTCCGGGGCGAAGGGCAGCCCCAGCCGGTCAAACAGGTGGAGCCGGGGCGGGCCCTCCGTGTCAAAAAACAAAAAAGCGGGCAGGCCCCACCGCCGGGCCGCCCAGCTCCCCTCCACCGGGCTGTTCAAATTGGGGAAAAGCTCCGCCCGGCCCCCCGCCGCCGTCACGCCCCCGGCGCAGACTCTCACCAGTTCCTCCCCCGCCCCGTCCGGCGTCCAGGCCAGGCCCACTCTCCCCCGGCGGGCCAAGATAAACCCCAGCTGCGCCAATTTTTCCACAATTTCGCCCCCTCTTGTGGATAACCTGAACTTAGTATGGCTGAAAACAGCCTTGTCCCTGGGAGAAAAACCTGGTATCATAGGGGAAAACAGACGGTGCGGGAGGACGGATATGAACATTCAGATCTTTGGTGTGAAAAAGTGCTTTGATACGAAAAAAGCCCAGCGCTATTTCAAAGAGCGCCGGGTGAAATTTCAGGATATCGACTTAAAGAAGATCGGCATCAGCCGGGGGGAGCTGACCAGCGTCATCTCCGCCGTGGGTCTGGACAACTTGGTGGACCCAGATCACCCGGACGCCGCTCTGCTGGGCTATCTGGCCGACAGTCAGGCGAAGATCGAGCACATTCTGGAGGACCCCACCCTATTGCGCACCCCCATCGTCCGCAACGGACGCCAGGCCACGGTGGGGTATTGCCCGGATGTGTGGGAGAGTTGGAAATAAAAGATACGGATTGCCACGTCACCCCTTCGGGGTTCCTCGCAATGACAGGGAACAGAAACTTGTCATTGCGAGGAGCGAAGCGACGTGGCAATCCGTTTTCTTTTTTGTTTACTTCAGGGGCCCGATGACCGACTCCACGGCGCGGATCAGACCGCCGGAGTGGATAAAGTCCTTCAGATACACGATATAGGGATACAAAAAGTCGTCCTGCTTCAGCACGGGCACATGCTTGGCGATCTCGTCCAGCACGGCCTGGGTGGCGGGGCTGCGCTTCACGTCCGGGTCCACGAACTGCTGCACCTGATAGGCGGACAGCAGCTCGATGGCCAGCACCGACTCCAGCTTCTCCGCCATGGGGCCGGACTTTTTGCAGGCCAGATAGCCCATGGCCACATAGTCCTCCTGGTTGCCGCAGGTGGGGGTGTTGTCGATGGTGGAGGGGGTGGCCAGGCCGCGCATCTCGTTGATCAGGCCCGCCTGGGTGTACTGGGGGATCATCAGGCCGGAGTTCAGGCCGGGGTTGGCGATGCAGAAGCTGGGATAGCCGGACAGGGACTCGTCGATCATCCGGTTGTTCCGCCGCTCCGACATCTTGGCCAGGGAGACGGCGGCGATGCAGGCGGAGTCCATCTCCATGCCCACATAGGCCGAGTCGGGGTTGCAGGCGGAGATCACGTCCTGGTTGCCCTCCTCGGGCCACAGGATGGGGTTGTCACAGCAGGAGTTCATCTCGATCTCGATGGTCTTCTCGGCGTCCCGGAAGGTCTTTTTGGCCGCGCCGTGGAGCTGGGGGATGCACCGCAGGGACAGGGCATCCTGCACCCGGTGGCCCCGATACTTCTCGATGATGCCGGACCCGGCCAGGATGCGGCGGACGTTCTCGGCGGTGTCCCCCTGGTCAGTGTGGGGGCGCACCTGCATGACCCGCGCATCAAAGGCGTTCATCACGCCCTTCAGGGCCTCCAGAGACATGGCCCCGATGATGTCGGCGGACTTGGCGGCCTTCTGGAAGTCATAGAGCCCCAGGGCGGCCATGGCGGTGGCGGAGGTGGTGCCGGACACCAGGGCCAGGCCCTCTTTAGAGCTGAGGGTGATGGGCTCCAGCCCGGCCTTCTTCAGGGCCTGGTCGCCGGGCAGCAGCTCCCCCTGGTAATAGGCCTTGCCCCGGCCAATGAGCACCAGGGCCATGTGGGCCTCGGGGGAGAGATAGCCCACGCTGCCGTCCCCGGGGGCCCAGGGGGTCACGCCCCGGTTCAGGAACTGGCGATACTGCTCCAGCAGCTCCAGCCGCACGCCGCTATAGCCCTGGCCCAGGTTCTGCAGGATCATCAGCATCACGCCCCGCACCCGCTCGATGCTCAGCGGCTCGCCCAGGGAGACGGAGTGGGACAGGATGATGTTCTCCTGGAGCTTGGCCGTCTCCTCCTTGCTGATGGCCTTGGTACACAGCGAGCCGAAGCCGGTGGTGACGCCGTACATCACTTTTCCCTCGTCCACCCAGCGCTCCACCAGCTGGCGGGACTTGCGCACCCGCTGGCAATAGTCGTCGGAGAACTCCACCTGTGCGCCAAAGCGGCACACGGCGATAAACTGCTCCATGGTGATGGGCTGACCCAGCACCACAGTCTGTTGTTCCTTTTTCATGGTCAATACCTGCCTTGCACTCCGGTGAGATCCCCAGGCGATAGCTGGAGGATTCTTCCTAATTTTTTCATGAAAATGCCGGTCCCGGAACGAGGGGTCTGCTCCAGGACCGGCGCTTAGAAGGGGATATACTATGAACTTTGATCGATCTTACATGATCGCGTCTTCGTCGAAGTCGCAGATCAGGTCCTTGTCCACCACGGAATTCTCGGGGTGGTCCACGGTGTCATACTTGTGATAGTTCTTCAGCATCAGCACGCCGCTGATCAGGATGAGGATCATCACGAACATCAGGGGGAAGGCGGTGGAGATGGCCAGCTGCTTGGTGGCGTCGATGCCGCTGACATTGCCCACGGTGCTGGCGGTGGCCAGGTTCACGAAGCAGACCAGAGACACGGTGATGCCCCAGAAGATCTTGATCTTGGCGGGGGGCTCGGCCACGGCGGCGTTCTTGGCGTTGATGGACAGGGAGGAAATGGTGGTGGTCATGGAGTCGCACAGGGTGACGATGGACAGGAATGCCGTGAACAGGAACACCACGTCAAGGACGGCGGAAATGGGCATGTTCTTGAAGAAGGCGAACACGGCGGACTCGGTGCCCAGCTCCTGCATGCTCTGATAGATGCCGCCGCCATTGGTCTCATAGAAGATGGCGGAGGAACCAAAGATGCCGAACCACACAATGCCGAACAGGCCGGGCAGCAGGAAGTTATAGATGGTGAACTCACGCAGGGTGCGGCCACGGGCGATCTTGGCCAGGAAGATGCCCATCAGGGGGGCATAGGCGATCATCCAGCTCCAGTAGTTGATGGTCCACCAGGTGGGCCACATCTCGCCGTCAAAGCCGGACAGATAGGTGGACTGGGTGAAGAAGTGCTCGATGTGGAAGCCGAAGGCCTGGGTAGCGTTGTTCAGGATGTAGGAGGTAGGCCCAAACAGGATGACGAACAGCATCAGACCCATATACAGCTTGGCGTTCTTATCGGACAGGAAGCGCACGCCCTTGCCGATGCCGGTATAGCTGGAGATCAGGAAGGTGATGACCACGGCCACCAGCAGGATGATCCACATCATGCGGCCGGGGGTCATGCCAGTCAGGATGCCGATGCCGGCGCCCAGCTGAAGGGCGCCCTCGCACAGGGAGGCGGACACGCCGCCGGCCAGGCCGAACACGCACAGGATGTCGATGATGGTGCCGATGACGCCCATGGCCTTCTTGCCCAGGATGGGATACAGGCAGGCGCTGACGCGGTAGGGGAGCTTCATGTTATACACGGCCACGCCGATGGCGATGCCGGCCACGCAGTAATAAGCATACTCAGAAATGCCCCAGTGCAGGTAGGTGGTAGCCAGGGCCAGGGTGGCGCCCAGCTCGCTCTCCGGGGGATACAGGCTGGCGAAACCGGGGATGCCCTCGATGAAGTGGGTGATGGGCTCGGCAATGCTCCAGAACACGATGCCGGTGGCGATGCCGCCGCACAGGGAGATGACGAACCAGCTCCACTTGCTCATAATGGGCTTGGCGTCCTTGCCGCCGATCTTAATGCTGCCAACTTTGTTGGAGAACATGACCCACACGCAGAAGGCCACCAGACCCAGCGTCAGCAGATCATACAGGGCGCCGAACTTTCGGCAGGTGAATTCCACGATAGCGGCCTCACCGGCGGAGAACCACTCCGGGGCAGCCAGGCCGAGGACGATGATCGCGATGTACAAAACAGCCATCGTAATGAAGACTGGTTTGCGAATCGTAATTTTTTCGCTCTTCATAATTTGCATCTCCTATTTTTCAATTTGCGTTCACACAGGCACCTACCTTGCCTTACGCTTTAATTATAAAGCAAGGGCCGTGCCAAACTTTATAATTCGCGTGTATTTTCTTTTATTTGTTTATTTTGTATAGGTTTCATGGGCTTCACTCGTGCAAAGTGCCGGTTTTTGCCTGGATGGTCGCCCTCTCACTCCCTGTTTTTCCCATCTGTCCGGCAGCTCCGTTTCTCCAAATGGCCGCATCTGTGCAATTTATTTTTGCATATAGCAAAATATCATTGCGTTTTTTCTTGACAGCCCAGTGGAGACGTGGGTATAATCATGCTATATCCATTTCATTTAAAGCGGAAAGAGGAGGCCCCGCCGTGTCTTTGTTCGACGTTTTATTCACCATCGGTCCCCGGCAGGAGTTTTTGGCCCTCACCTGGGGCGGGAACGACGCCGCCCTGCCCTATCGCCCCATGTGCGAGCACTGGGTGGAGCACGGCCACACCATCCCCGAGGTGCTTCCCCTGCCCGACCAGCGCCCCGGCGGCAGCTTTGTGTGGGACGGAGAGCAGCTGACCTATCTACTGCTCCCAGCCCCGGAGGAGGGGCGGCAATATCTGCTGCTGTCCTGGAATGCCAACCGGGAATACTTATATACCCGCTCGTTGGACCAGATCCCCTTCGGCGTACAGGTCTATGACAAAAACGCCCACGTGGTCTATTTCAACAAGGCCAGCCGCCAGATCGCCAACATCCCCAGCGGCGTGCGGGTGAAGGGCCGCCACCTGCTGGACCTATATGACCTGGACGAGAACATCAGCACCACCATGACCGCCCTGCGCACCCAGTCCCCTGTCATTGACCGGGTGGACAAGTTCTCTGTGGAAAACGGCACCACCATCGCCAGCTCCAACACCTCCTATCCCATCTTTCAGGGGGGGCAGTTGGCAGGAGCCGTGTCCTTTGAGCACACGGAGGTGACCATCCCCAAATATCTCAAGAGCATTCAGGACACCCAAAACGCCCTAAAGCGCTATGCTTACGACACCACCACCGTCCGCTTCTCCGGCTATACCTTTGAAAACGTCATCGGCGGCAGTCCAAAGCTCCGCTCCGCCGTAGAGCTGGCCCAGCGGGTGGCCCCCCAGAACAGCCCCGTCATGCTGGTGGGAGAAACGGGCACGGGGAAAGAGATCTTTGCCCAGAGCATCCACCGCTCCAGCCCCCGGGCGGGGAAAAAATTCGTGGCCATCAACTGCGCCGCCATCCCGGAGACGCTGATCGAAAGTCTGCTCTTCGGCACGGCCAAGGGCAGCTTTACCGGCAGCGAGGACAAGGCCGGTTACTTTGAGGAGGCCAACGGGGGCACCCTGTTCCTGGACGAGCTGAACTCCATGAGCCTGACCATGCAGTCCAAGCTGCTGCGGGTGCTGCAAGAGCGCACCTTCCGCCGGGTGGGCGGCAAGAAAGATCTGGAGCTGGACGTGCGCATCATCTCCTCCTGCAACGAGGACCCCTTTCAGACGGTGGAGGAAAACAAGTTCCGCCGGGACCTGTTCTATCGCCTGTCCTCCGTCATCATCGAGCTGCCCCCCCTGCGGGAGCATCTGGAGGATCTGGAGCAGCTGACCCAGTATCACCTGGAGCAGACCGCCTTTCAATATGTCCACCGCATCACCGACATCCAGCCTCAGGTCTATCAGCTCCTGCGGGCCTATCGCTGGCCGGGCAACGTGCGGGAGCTGTTCCATGTGCTGGACTACGCCCAGAACGTGGCCGACAGCAACGTGATGACGGTGGAGCATCTGCCCGCCTATCTCCGCAAGAACCAGGCCCCCGCCCCCCGGCAGAGCGCCGCTCCGGCCCTCTCCGCCGGCATCGACTTCTCCCACACCTCCCTCCAGGCCCTGATGGACGACTATGAAAAGCAGATCATCACCCAGGCCCTGGACCGCTGCGGCTATAACATCTCCCAGACCGCCCACACCCTGGGCATCCTGCGCCAAAGCCTGCAATACCGCATCCGAAAATATGGGATCATCTTCTGATGTACCTTATAATAAAAGAATAAAACAGACAAAAACGCCCCGGCTGTGCAAGCCCACACAGCCGGGACGCGCCCACAGAACATAAGGAAGGCCGCCTGGGGCGTTTGGCTCCAGGCGGCCTTTGGGGACTTGGGATCATCCGGGGTCCCACAGTTTACTTAAATTCGCGCCGCAGTTGTCATCCTCGCAGGAAAGTCGCGGTTTGATCTGCAATCAGATCACAGGATCATGCAGCCGATAAAGCCAGCGACGACCAGAGGGATGTTGTAGAACAGGAAGGTAGGTACGCAGGTGTCCCAGATGTGATCGTGCTGTCCGTCGGCGTTCAGACCGGCGGTGGGACCCAGGGTGGAGTCGGAAGCGGGGGAACCGGCGTCGCCCAGAACGGCGGCACAGGCGATCAGACAGGTGGTGGCACCCAGGCTGATGCCCAGACGCTGACACATGGGGACGTACAGCAGAGCGATCACGGGGATGGTACCGAAGGAGGTGCCGATGCCCATGGTGATCAGCAGACCGATCAGGATCAGAACCATGATGGCCACGGAGCGGCTGTTACCCAGAACGTTCAGGGTGGCATCGATCAGAGTGTCAACAGCGCCGGTGTTGCGGACCACGTTGGCATAGCCGCCGGCGATCAGCATCACGAAGGAGATCATGCCCATCAGGCGGATGCCCTCGGCTATGGTGCTGTCGCTGTTGCGGATCTTCACGGCGCCGCCCAGGAACAGAACGGCCAGACCGGCCATAGCGCCCAGGGGCATGGAGTCCATGGTCAGCTGAACGATCAGCACGGCCACGATGGAGACCAGACCCACGATGTGGCTTTTCGTCAGCTTCAGGTCGTCGGCGGTGATCTCGTGGCCATCAATGGCGATGTCCTTATACTCACGGGGCTTACGGAAGAACCACCAGGAGGAGACCAGACCGACCAGCATGCCCACGCCCAGGATGATGGTATAGGGCCAGACCTCCATCAGCTCGATGGGCATGCCGTTGGCGGTCATGTTGTCGGCGATGGTGCCCTGGAAAATGGAACCGTAGGCGATGGGGATGGTGAGATACATGGCGACCAGGCCACATTCGGTGACACAGGCGGCCTGACGGCGGTCCATCTTCATCTTATTCATCATATGCAGCAGGGGGGGATACAGAATGGGAATGTAAGCGATGTGGATGGGGACCAGGGTACCGGAGATACAGGCGCACAGCAGGAAGGTGAGCAGCAGCACCCACTTGCGCTCCTTGACCGCAGAGGCGATCCACTTACCCAGCAGGGTAGCCAGACCGGTATCGGTCAAAGCGGCGGCGAAGGTGCCCAGCAGCAGGTAAGCCAGGGCGTTGGTGCCGTTTCCGTTCAGGCCGTCGATGACAAAGCCCATGATAACGTCCAGGTCCAGTCCGGCGGTAAGGCCGGCGACCATAGCTGCGACCAGCAGGGAAAGGATCACGTTGAGCTTGAACAAACAGAGAACACACATGACAATAACGGACAGTGTGACTGGATTACTGATGATCTCTAACATTCGATTTTTCTCCTTTCTTTTGGTTGCATGGATAGGCCAGGTTTTCTCCCTCTTTCAAAGCACCTCCTGTCTGGACGACATTTGCGGCTGCGAGACGTTTTCGCAGATGTCACAAAAAGAAGCAAGGGTATCCCGGATTCAACTGTCGTTTATTATAATAGCGCGCTGACGAAAAAGTGACGAATCCCATTTTGAAAAAAAGAAAAAAAGAAATGCCTACCGACGAATCCCCGGAAAAATAATCGACGATTCATCGACAGTTTTCCGGTACTCTTTAGACACATGCAATGTAGAAAGTGTACAACCTTTCTCCGGCGCACATTTTGATTTCGCATACATTTATAAAATTTATAAATTTTGGAGGAGATCGCACATGGAAAAGACAGTTTATCTGGACGGTAACAGCCTCACCCTGGAAGACGTGGTAGCTATCTGCCGCCATGGCGCAAAGGTCGCCCTGACTGAAGAGGCCAAAAAGGCCATTCAAATCTCCCGCGACATCGTGGAGAAGAACATCGCCGAGGAGAAGGTCGTCTATGGCCTGAACACCGGCTTTGGCAAGTTCGTCAACGTGGCCATCCCCGAGGCCGAGCTGGACCAGCTCCAGTACAACCTGATCGTCTCCGACGCCTGCGGCGTGGGCGATCCCTTTAAGGAGGACGTGACCCGGGCCATCATGCTGCTGCGGGCCAACGCCCTGGCCAAGGGCTTCTCCGGCATCCGCCTGTCCACCGTAGAGACCCTGCTGGAGATGCTCAACCGCGGCGTCCACCCCGTCATCCCCGAGAAGGGCTCCGTGGGCTCCAGCGGCGACCTGTGCCCCCTGGCTCACATGGTCATGCCCATGATCGGCGAGGGCGAGGCCGTCTATCAGGGCAAGGTAATGTCCGGCAAGGAGGCCATGGAGGCCGCCGGTATCCCCATCGTCCGCCTGAAGGCCAAGGAGGGCCTGGCCCTCATCAACGGCACCTGCGCCATGATGGGCGTGGCCAGCCTGGCCGTGTATGACGCCGGCATCATCATCAAGACCGCCGACATCTCCGCCTCCCTCACCGTGGACGCCCTGGAAGGCATCGTGGACCCCTATGATCCCCGCATCCAGGAGATCCGTCCCCACAGCGGCCAGATCAACGTGGCGGCCAACTTCCGCAAGCTGCTGGAGGGCAGCCAGCTCACCGTTCACCAGGGCCGCGTCCGCGTGCAGGACGCCTATACCCTGCGCTGCCTGCCTCAGATCCACGGCGCCAGCCGCATGGCCTATGACTATGTGAAGCAGGTCATCGAGACCGAGATCAACTCCGTCACCGATAACCCCCTGATCTTCCCCGACAACGGCGACATCTTCTCCGGCGGCAACTTCCACGGTCAGCCCGTGGCCGTGGCCATGGACACCCTGGGCATCGCCATCGCCGAGTATGCCAACGTGGCCGAGCGCCGCGTGGAGCGCCTGGTCAATCCTCAGCTGAGCGGTCTGCCCGGCTTCCTGACCCCCGTGGAGGGCATCAACGACGGCTTCATGGTCGCCCAGTATGCCGCCGCCGCCCTGGTCTCCGAGAACAAGGTGCTGGCTCACCCCGCCTGCGTGGACTCCATCCCCACCTCCGCCAACCAGGAGGACCACGTGTCCATGGGCACCATCGCCTCCAGAAAGGCCGCCACCATCATCAGCCACGTGCAGATGGTCCTGGCCATCGAGCTGCTGTGCGCCGCCCAGGCCGCCGACTTTAAGGACAGCGCCAAGCTGGGCAAGGGCTCCAAGGCCGCCTATGACATGGTCCGCAGCGAGGTCACCTTCATGGACAAGGACCGCGCCATCTATCTGGACATGAACAAGGTCGCCGCCATGATCCGCTCCGGCAAGATCGTGGACGCCGTGGAGCAGGCCATCGGCGAGCTGAAGTGATCCGCTCCCCCTGATCTGACACAAAAGAAGATACCGGGCATTCGGCGCGGCCGGAACACCGGCCAAAGATCACCAGAGTTCAAACGCGGCTGTCCTCTCCCCCGAGCGCAGCCGCAGCCCCTTCTTCCTCTCCCTCCCTGACACCCCCAGGGAGGGAGAGCTTTTTTTGTATTTTGAGGGCGGCCCTCTCCGCCCCTGCGGGGCACCTCCCCCACAGGGGGAGGCAAGGGGCAAAGTCCCGAAGGTGCAACCTTGGCTCCCCCTTTGGGGGAGCTGGCACGGCGAAGCCGTGACTGAGAGGGAAGCCTTCCCCTGGGGCCGATTCCCCTTGTCAAGGGGAAATGTCCCGAAGGGACAAAAGGGATAGG
>URNZ01000014.1 GCA_900549405.1 uncultured Eubacteriales bacterium
CCCGCCGCTATTCCGGCCTGAGGGCCCGGCTGGCGGGGGAGGATACTTAGGCGAAAAAACAAAGGAGAAAACGCCATGAGCGAGAAAAAGAGACGAGCCCTTGGCTTTTGGTCCCGGCACGCGGTGCGCGTGGCGGCGCTGGTGCTCATCGCGGCGGCGGTGCTGTCCGCCGGGGCCTTTGGGCTAAAGAGCCTGTTCAGCACCGACGGCAAGACCACCCGCCTGGGCTTTGAGGACATCGGCCAGCTGGCCACCCAGGCGGCCTATTGCACCGAGGTGAAGGTGGCGGAGAAGTCGGCGGAGCTGTGGGGCCTGACCATCCCCTTCACCCAGAGCAAGTATATCTACAGCTATGACGTGGAGGTGAAGGCGGGCTTTGACTTCGGGGCCATCACCTGGAGCGTGGACCGGGACCGGAAGACCATCCGGGTGAAGCTGCCCCAGGTCCAGGTGCTCAGCACCGAGCTGAAGCTGGACTCCTTCAAGGTCTATTATGAGGCAGAGAGCATCTTCCAGCGCTTCTCCCTGGCCGAGAACAACCAGGCCATGACCGAGCTGAAGGAGCAGGCCCAGGCCGACGCCATCGCCAACGGCATCCTGGACAGCGCCCGGACCAACGGAGAGACCATCCTGCGCTCCTTCTTCGCCAACGCTTATGACCTGGATCAATATGAACTGATCTTCATATGAAAAATCGTCCGCGCCTGAACAACAGCGTCAGGTGCGGACGATTTTATGTCATCTGTGAAAAGGTCACTCCTGGAGCAGCTGGGCGGCCAGGGCGGGGTCCAGGTTGCCGCCGGAGAGGACGAAGACCACCTTGTCCTCCGGCTTGACGGGCAGGGCCCCCGCCAGGGCGGCGGCCACAGGCAGGGTGCCGGAGGGCTCCACCGTCAGCTTGGCCTTGTCCATGAGCAGGCGGATGGCCTGGCGGATGTGGGCGTCGTCCACGGCGCACAGGTCGTCCACCCGGGCCTGGATCATCTGGAAGTTGTCCGGGTTGGCGTGGTCGGTGCGGGTGCCGTCGGCGATGGTCTCTACTTTTTCCAGGGCCACAGGCTCCCCGGCGGCCCGGCTCTTGCCATAGCGGGGGGCCCCGGCAGGTTCCACGCCGATGGTGCGGATGTTGGGGGCGAGGCCCTTTACCGCCGTGGCCACGCCGGAGATCAGTCCGCCGCCGCCGATGGGCACGGCCACCGCCGCCGCGTCAGGCAGGTCGGCCACGATCTCCAGGCCGATGGTCCCCTGGCCCGCGGCCACATAGGGGTCGGCATAGGGGTGGATGTTCACCATGCCCTCCTCCCGGGACAGCTCCTCCGCCCGGGCCTCCCGCTGGGAGGACAGGGTACCCACCAGCTCCACTTCGCCACCGAAGGACTTGACCCCGGCCAGCTTCACCGGGTTGGCGTTGGTGGGCATGACGATGACGGAGCGGACGCCCAGCCGCTGGGCGGCGCAGGCCACCCCTTGGGCGTGGTTGCCCGAGGAGGCGCACACCAGGCCGTGGGAGCGCTGCTGGGGGGTGAGAGCGAGGGCCTTGTTCATGGCGCCGCGAATTTTGAACGCGCCCATGACCTGGAACCCCTCGAACTTCAGATAGACCTGGCAGCCCAGGGGGGCGTCCAGAGCGGGGATGCGCAGCAGGGGGGTGCGCACCACATAGGGGGCGATGCGGGCCTGGGCGTCCTTCACGTCTTGCAGAGAGATCATAGCAAATTCCTCCTGTCTGTTGATAAAAAAGCGCGCTGCGGGAAGCGAGGACCCGCAGCGCGTGTGAGACGAAGTTACTTTTTGGGCTTGAAGCTGTCCTTCAGGGACACGGCGCGGTTGAAGACCAGGGCGCCGGGGTTGGAGTCTCTGGAGTCGGCGCAGAAATAGCCCACCCGCATGAACTGGAACCGGTCAGAGGGCTGGGCGTTGGCCAGAGAGGCCTCCAGCTTGCAGCCGGTGAGCACCTCCAGAGAGGCGGGGTTCAGGCAGTCCAAAAAGTTCTTGTCGCCGCCGTCGGGGTCGGCGTCGGAGAACAGGTTGTCATACAGCCGCACCTCGGCATTCACGGCGGTGGCGGCGTCCACCCAGTGGATGGTGGCCCCCTTCACCTTGCGGCCATCGGCGGGGTCGCCGCCACGGCTGTCGGGGTCATACTCGGCGGCGATCTCGGTGACGTTGCCGTTCTCGTCCGTCTCATAGCCCACGCACTTGATGAGATAGGCCCCCTTCAGGCGGCACTCGGGCCCGCCGGGGTACAGGCGCTTATACTTGGGCACGGGCTCGGGGAGGAAGTCGTCGGCCTCCACCCACAGCTCCCGGGAGAAGGTGACCTCCCGGGTCCCGGCGGCGGGGTCCAGGGGGTTATTTTCGATGGTCAGGGTCTCGCTCTGCCCCGCAGGGTAATTGGTGATGACCAGCTTCACCGGGCGCAGCACAGCCATGGCCCGCTGGGCGTGGTCGTTCAGGTCCTCCCGCAGGCAGTGCTCCAGGAAGGAATACTCCACGGTGGAGGGGTTCTTGGCCACGCCGATGCGGTCACAGAAGTTGCGGATGGAGGTGGGGGTATAGCCCCGGCGGCGCAGGCCGCACAGGGTGGGCATACGGGGGTCGTCCCAGCCGGACACCCGGCCCTCCTCCACCAGCTGGCGCAGCTTGCGCTTGGACATGACGGTGTGGTCGATGCCCAGGCGGGCGAACTCGATCTGCCGGGGGTGAGAGGGCAGGTCGCAGTTCTCCACCACCCAGTTGTACAGGGGGCGGTGGTCCTCATACTCCAGGGAGCACAGGGAGTGGGTGATGCCCTCCAGAGCGTCCTGGATGGGGTGGGCAAAGTCGTACATGGGATAGATGCACCACTTGTCCCCCTGGCGGTGGTGGTGGATATAGCGGATGCGGTAGAGCACCGGGTCACGCATGTTGAAGTTGCCGGAGGTCAGGTCGATCTTGGCCCGCAGGGTATACTTGCCCTCGGGGAACTCGCCGCTGCGCATCCGCTGGAACAGATCCAGAGACTCCTCAATGGGGCGGTCCCGGAAGGGGGAGCGGGCGGGGGTGTTCACGTCGCCGCGATACTCCTTGAACTGCTCGGGGGTCAGCTCGCACACATAGGCCAGGCCCTTTTTGATGAGACCCACCGCCTGGCGATAGTCCTCCTCAAAGTAGTCGGAGCCATAGAAGAACCGGTCCCCCCAGTCAAAGCCCAGCCAGTGGATGTCCTCTTTGATGGCGTCCACAAACTCGGTGTCCTCCTTGGCGGGGTTGGTGTCGTCCATGCGCAGGTTGCAGATGCCGCCGAACTTTTCGGCGGAGCCGAAGTCGATGATTAGGGCCTTGCAGTGGCCGATGTGCAGATAGCCGTTGGGCTCAGGCGGAAAACGGGTGTGGACCTGCATCCCGGCAAACTGTCCGCCGGGGGCGATGTCCTCTTTGATGAACTGGTGGATAAAGTTCTGGCTCTCCACAGCCTCGCCCTCTGCTCCGGCGGCAGTGGTTTTCGTCTCTTCCGACATAGATGAAGCCTCCTGTTTTGATGGGTGCGCGGCGATGAAGAACCGCGATATCTTAACCGGACCATTATACACCACTCATCGAGTGGTATGCAAGGATTTCCGGGGCATTTTCCCCACGCCGGGCGAAAGTGTGGAGAAATGGAAAAAGCAGTCCTTGTCAAAGACGAAAAATCGGGTATAATAGCGGTGTGAAGAGGGAACATGAAACGGAGGCGAGACCATGAGCCACGATATTCTGGTGCTGGGCAGCGGTCCGGCGGGACTGGCCGCCGCCGTGGCGGCCCGGGGCCGGGGCAAGTCCGTCCTGGTCATCGGCAACCGCTGGCAGGACAGCCCCCTGGCCCGGGCCGAGCGGGTGGACAACTATCTTGGCCTGCCCGCCAGCAGCGGGAAAGCGCTGCTGGAGCAGTTCTATGACCACGCGGCCAAGACCGGGGTGGACTTTGTCACCGGGCGGGCCGTGTCCATGATGGTCTACGGCGGCGTGTTCGCCACCGTGGGCAGTCAGGTGTACGACGGAAAGGCCCTGATCCTGGCCCCCGGGGTGCAGCGACAGGCCAAATATCCCGGAGAGGAGACCTATCTGGGCCGGGGCGTGAGCTATTGCGCCACCTGCGACGGGATGCTCTACCGGGGTAAGCCGGTGATCGTCGTGGGCCGCAGCCCGGACGCGCCCTTAGAGGCCAACTATCTGAAGAGCTTGGGCTGTCAGGTGACCTATGTGGCTGGTCAGCGGCCGGAGGGCCTGGACGGGGACGTCCCCTTTGTCCAGGGCAGCCGCCTTGCCGTCATTGGCGAGCAGGCAGTAACGGCCCTGGAGGTGGACGGAGCCAAGCTGCCCTGTGCCGGGGTGTTCATCCTGCGCCAGGCGGTGGCCCCCACCGACCTGCTGCCCCAGCTGGAGACGGACGGGGGTACCATCCGGGTGGACCGGACCATGGCGACCAATCTGCCCGGGGTGTTCGCCGCCGGAGACTGCACCGGCGGACCTCTGCAAGTGGCCAAGGCGGTGGGGGAGGGCCACGTGGCCGCCCTGTCCGCCTGCGCCTGGCTGGAGGAGCAGAAGTAAGAGATACAACGACAGAAACAGAAAGGAGATCATATCATGATCCATTTTACCAAGGACGGACTGGACAAGGCCCTGGCGCAGAAGGGCCTGCTGATGGTGGACTTTTGGGCCGACTGGTGCGGCCCCTGTAAGATGCTTGCCCCCCTCATCGAGAGCCTGGACAAGGAATATGAGGGCCGGGTCACTGTGGGCAAGGTGAACGTGGACGACGAGCAGGAGCTGGCCATCCGCTATGGCGTCATGTCCATCCCCACCGTCATCTTCTTCAAGGACGGCCAGGAGATCGACCGCAAGGTGGGCGTCATGCCCCCCCAGGTCTTCACCCAGGTGCTGGATGAAAACGCATAAGCTCCAGGAGAACAGAACAACCCCGCAGCCTTGTGCTGCGGGGTTGTGATTTTTGTGGTCAAAATTTAGTTGTCCGTTTTCAGCAGGGCCTCGCCCGCCTGGTAGATGTCCCCGGCCCCTACAGTCAGGATCAGGTCGCCGGGCTGGGCCAGACGGCGGAGCTGTTCCGTTACGTCGGCCAGGGTGGGGCAGTAGATGGAGCCGGGGATCTCCCGGGCCAGGTCGTTGGAGGAGATGCCCAGGGTGTTGGTCTCACGGGCGGCATAGATCTCCGCCAGCAGGGTGATGTCGGGCAGCTTGAGCACCTCTACAAAGTCGTGGAACAGCTCGTGGGTGCGGGAATAGGTGTGGGGCTGGAAGGCGCAGATGATCCGCTGATAGCCCAGGCCCTTGGCGGTGGTCAGCAGCGCCTGCAGCTCGTGGGGGTGGTGGGCATAGTCATCATAGACCATGGCCCCGTGGAACTCCCCCTTCTTCTCGAACCGGCGGCCCGCCCCGTGGAAAGCCCGCAGGCCCTCCTCCACGGCGGCGGCGGGAATGCCCAGACAGTGGGCAGCGGCGCAGGCGGCCAGGGCGTTGCGCACGTTGTGGACGCCGGGGACGGACAGGCTCACGTGGGCATAACACTGGCCGTTGACCATGGCGTCAAAGTCGGCAAAGCCCCCGTGCCAGGTGAGATCAGCGGCGTGGACGTCCCCATCCTCCAGGCCGAAGGTGATGGTGGACCGGTCCAGGCCCGCCAGGGCGTCCATGGTGTTGGCGTCATCCCGGTCCGCCACCACAAAGCCGGTTTCGGGCACCAGCTCGGCAAAGCGGCGGAAGGAGTGCTTCACGTCCTCCAGGTCCTTGAAGAAGTCCAGGTGGTCGGCGTCCACGTTGAGGATGACAGCCACGGTGGGGAAGAAGGACAGGAAGGAGTTGCAGTATTCGCAGGACTCCAGAATAATGGTGTCCCCGTGGCCCACCCGGTGGCCGGCCCCCAGGGCGGGCAGCACCCCGCCGATCATAATGGAGGGGTCCCGCTGGGCGGCCAGGAAGATGTGGGCGCACATAGAGGTGGTGGTGGTCTTTCCGTGGGTCCCGGCCACGCACAGGGCGTTTTCATAGTGGCGCATCAGGGCGCCCCAGGCCTGGGCCCGCTCGAACACGGGGATACCGGCGGCGCGGGCGGCGGCGATCTCCGGGTTGTCGTCGTGGACGGCGGCGGTGCGGATGACGCAGTCGGCCCCGGCCACGCTCTGGGGCAGGTGGCCGATGGTCACGGGGATGCCCAGGGCGCGCAGATGGGCCACCTCTGCGCTCTCGTGCATGTCAGAGCCGGTGACCACCACCCCCGCGCCGTGGAGCACCTGAGCCAGGGGGGACATGGACACCCCGCCCACGCCCACCAGATGGGCCCGCTTTCCGGGACAGATATAGTCCTGTATCTTCAAATCCATAACAAGGCACCTCGATCATCGTTCAAGAGAATTGATAAGTCAATTTGTGGTCTTATTATAAGCGCCCAGAGAGAAAAGCGCAAGGCGTCCGGGGAAATATACCCGAAAAACCGGTGGAATATGCAAAAAAACAGAGGGCGGACAGAAAATGGCTCTGTCCGCCCCCTGGCGGTTTATTCCTCCGGCTGCTTCTGGCTTTCGGCGGCGATGGTGGTCATCACGGCCTCCTGGCGCTCCATCAGGGCGTTCACCTGGTCCAGGGCCTTGCCCGCCTGCTCCAGCTGGCGGGCGGCGTGGGTCACGGTGGACTCCACCTCGGCCCGCAGGGCCTCGTACTCCAGGCGGACCTGGTTGGACCACTGGGCCATCTGCTCGTGGAGCTGGCGCACCTGGCCCTCGGCCTGGTCCTGGACCAGCTGGGCCCGGCGGTGGGCGTCCAGCTCCAGCCCGGCGGCCCGCTCCTTCAGGGCGGCATAGGCCTGGGCGTCCGGCTCTAAGGCGGCGGCCTTGTCCTTCCAGGTCTGAAGCTCCTGCCGGGCCTGCTCCAGCTCCTCAGACAGGCGGGAGACGGTCTCCCGGCTGATGGTGAGGTCGGCGTTGGCCTGGTCCAGCTGGCTCTGGAGGGCTTCGGCCTCCTGTTGGGCTTTCTCCAGCTGCTCCTGGCCGTCGCTCTCCTGGCTCTGGCGGTCAGTCAGTTCTTGACGGGCCTGGTCCAGCTGGGCCTGAAGCTCCTGCTGCTGCTGGGCCGCCTGCTGGGCGGAGTTCTCCAGATATTCTAATACGTCCTGGCGGTTAAAGCCGCCGAACATGGCGCTGCGGAAGGGATGATCCATGGTGACACCTCGTTAAAACACTGCCTGAGCGGCAACTTTGTCGTATTCTAACGTATTTTACCACAAAGGACCGGGGTTGCACAAGGGGGAGTTGCGGCCTATCACACCTTGCCGATGTCGGTGCGGAAGTGCATGTCCTGGAAGGAGATGGACTTGGCGGCGGCATAGGCGTTGGCGATGGCCTGGGGGAGGGTGTCGCCGGTGGCGGTGACACCCAGGACACGGCCCCCGTTGGTGAGGATATCGCCGTTATTGGCCTTTTTGGTCCCGGCGTGGAAGACCACGGCGGACTTGCCCGCCTCCTCCAGACCGGAGATGGGATAGCCCTTCTTATACTCCACGGGGTAGCCGCCGGAGGCCAGCACAATGCAGCAGGCCGCGCCGGACTTCCACTTCACGTCCACCTGGTCCAGGGTGCCGTCTACACAGGCCTGGAAGATGTCCATCAGGTCGGTGTCCAGCATAGACAGGATGGGCTGGGTCTCCGGGTCGCCGAAGCGGGCGTTGTACTCCACCACCTTGGGGCCGTCGGCGGTGAGCATCAGGCCGAAGTAGATGACGCCCTTAAAGGGACGGCCCTCCGCCTGAAGGGCGGCCACGGTGGGCTGGAAGATCTCTTTCTCACACCGGGCGGCGATGTCGGGGGTATAGTTGGGGGAGGGGCAGAAAGCGCCCATGCCGCCGGTGTTGGGGCCCTGGTTGCCGTCGTAGGCCCGCTTGTGGTCCTGGCTGGACAGCATGGGCACCAGGTGCTTGCCGTCGCAGAAGGCCAGCACGGTGACCTCGGGGCCAACCATGCACTCCTCGATGACCACGGTGGAGCCGGAGGAGCCGAACTTGTGGTCCTCCATCATCTCCCGCACGGCCTTTTCCGCCTCCTCCACGGTGGCGGCGACCACAACGCCCTTGCCCAGGGCCAGGCCGTCGGCCTTGACCACGATGGGGGCGCCCTCCCGGCGGATATAGGCCAGGGCGGCGTCCAGGTCGGTGAAGGTCTCGTACTTGGCGGTGGGGATGTGATACTTCTTCATCAGGGACTTGGAGAAGGCCTTGCTGGCCTCGATGATGGCGGCGTTGGCGTGGGGGCCAAAGGCGGGGATACCGGCGGCCTCCATGGCGTCTACCATACCCAGAGCCAGGGGATCGTCCGGGGCCACCATGACAAAGTCCATGGCGTTGTCCTTGGCCCACTTCACCATGCCCTCCACGTCCGTGGCGCTGACGGGCACACAGGTGGCCACCTGGGCGATGCCCGCATTGCCCGGGGCGCAATAAAGCTCGGTCACCTTAGGGGACTGGGCCAGCTTCCAGCAGATGGCGTGCTCGCGGCCACCGCCGCCGACTACTAATACTTTCATGGTTTCATTCACCTTTCTATCTTCCAAACCTAGTGGAGGCGGGCGGCCACAGGCCGCCCATACATCCAGGTTCGATTGTTTTAGTAGGGGCGGCCTGTGGCCGCCCGTTTGAAGTTCGATGGATCAGTGGTGGAACAGTCTTACGCCCGTAAATGCCATGACCATGCCGTATTTGTCGGCGGTGGCGATGACCTGGTCATCCCGGATGGAGCCGCCGGGCTGGACGATGTACTGCACGCCCGATTTATGGGCGCGCTCCACGTTGTCGCCGAAGGGGAAGAAGGCGTCGGAACCAACGGTCACACCGGACTGCCGGGCGATCCAGGCGGTCTTCTCCTCCTGGGTGAGGACGGGAGGCTTTTCCGTGAAGATGGTCTGCCACACCCCGTCGGCCAGCACGTCGTCGTGCTCCTGGGAGATATACAGGTCGATGGCGTTGTCCCGGGCAGGGCGGCGGATGTCGGGCAGGAAGGGCAGGGAGAGGACCTTGGGGTGCTGGCGCAGCCACCAGATGTCCGCCTTGTCCCCGGCCAGACGGGTGCAGTGGATGCGGCTCTGCTGTCCGGCCCCCACGCCCAGGGTCTGGCCGTTTTTCACGTAGCACACCGAGTTGGACTGGGTATACTTCAGCACGATCTGGGCCAGCAGCATATCGTTTTTGGCCTGCTGGGACAGCTCCTTGTGCTCCGTGACGATGTTTTGCAGCAGCTCCTCAGTGATGGCCAGGTCGTTATACCGCTGCTCGAAGGTCACGCCGAAGATGGTCCGGCGCTCCACCGGGGCGGGGGTATAGTCCGGGTCGATCTGGACCACGTTATAGCCGCCCTTCTTCTTGGTGCGGAGGATGGCCAGGGCCTGGTCGGTGTAGCCGGGGGCGATGACGCCGTCAGACACCTCCTCGGCCAGCACCCGGGCGGTGGCCTCGTCGCACACGTCGGACAGGGCGGCCCAGTCGCCGAAGGAGCACAGCCGGTCAGCCCCACGGGCACGGACATAGGCGCAGGCGATGGGGGACAGGTCCCCCGCCGGGGCGAAGTAAATTTTCCGCTCCACGTCAGTCAGGGGCTGGCCCAGGGCGGCCCCGGCGGGGGAGACGTGCTTGAAGGAGGCGGCGGCGGGCAGGCCGGTGGCCTTTTTCAGGGCCCGCACCAGCTGCCAGGAGTTCAGGGCGTCCATAAAGTTGATGTATCCCGGGCGGCCATTGAGTACCTCCAGGGGCAGCTCCCCCTGGTCCATGGACAGGCGGGCGGGCTTTTGGTTGGGGTTGCAGCCATATTTCAGTTCCAGTTCCTTCATGGTCTGTCCCTCCCGTCAGTTATGCTTGTTGATGATGACGCTGTCCCGGCTGCCGGTGCGGACGTCGATCATGCTCACATAGAGAGAAACTTTATTGTCCTCGTTCAGGCTGGCCCACAGCTTTTTGGCCCATTCCTGGGCAGAGAGCTGGGGAATGGCCACCCGGCGGGGTTCCCCCTCAAAGGAGGGCAGGGGATTCACGTCCTCCTGATAGGTGTGGATGAAGTGGCCCACCCCGGGGGCGGCGTGGTCATACTCGAAGAAATAGCGGCAGCAGCAGTCCGGGTCCCCGTCCAGGCTTTTCAGAATGGACAGGTTATAGGTGCAGTCGGGCTTCACCACGCCGGAGATGCGGGGGGTGAAGTTGGGGCCGTCCGGCTCGAAGGCCCGGGTGTTCAGGGCGTGGCGATAGCAGTGGCCCTGCTGGATGTGGTCCCGGATGGTGTCCGTCTGGTCGCCGTTGGTGACCACGGTCATGCCGTTGGGCAGAATGCGCACGGGGTGATAGATGATGAGGGAGGGGTCGGTCATCTTGCTCTCGTCAAAGGCCCGGGTGCGGATGCCGTCCTCAGTCTCCTCGAAGATGCGGTTGCGGCTGTTTTCGCTGCGGCCCATGATGAAATAGGCCACGGCCACTTTATCGTTGTCAGGGGTGCGGCCCAGGACGATGCCCCGGCCGGGGTAGGTATGCTGGGTGAGATACTGCTCCAGATCCAGCAGCTTCATTGGTCATTCCTCCAGTTTCAAAGAATCAAACAGGGCGCACCAACCCCGTGAAGGAGGTTCGGTGCGCCCAGACGGTCGGCAGAATGCACAGGCGATGCTCCCCGTGGTCTGTTCCACTTCCGTCAGTTACACCGCGTGTTTGGGTTGTTAAAAAGACTTGTCCAGAATGCGGACGGTGCGGCCCTCTACCACCAGGCGGTCCTGGCAGAAGAGGGACACGGCCAGGGGCAGCAGCTTCCACTCGCACTGCTCCATGATCCGCCGCTGCAATACCTCCGGCGTATCGTCGGGCAGGACCTCCACCGCCTTTTGCAGGACGATGGGTCCCCCGTCGCACTCCGGGCTAACGAAGTGGACGGTGGCCCCGGACAGCTTGACGCCGTAGGCCAGGGCCTTCTCGTGGACGTGGAGGCCATAGCAGCCCGGTCCGGCGAAGGAGGGGATCAGGGCGGGGTGGATGTTCAAAATGGCGTTGGGGAAGGCCTGGACCATCTCCTCGGTGAGGATGGTCATAAACCCGGCCAGCACCACCAGCTGAATGTCCAGCTCACGGAGCTTGTCCACCAGGGCCACGGTCATGGCCCGGTTGGAGGGATAGTCCTGCCGGGCGAGGACATAGCCGGGGATGCCCGCCTGTTTGGCCCGCTCCAGGGCATAGGCCTCGGGGGAGGAGGAAATCACGGCGGTGATGGAGCCGTTTACGATCTCCCCCCGGCCCTGGGCGTCGATGAGGGCCTGGAGATTGGTCCCGCCGCCGGAGACCAGAACGGCGATATGCTTCATCACACCAGCTCCACGCCGTCTGCCCCGGCGACCACCTCGCCAATGGCATAGGCGCTCTCACCGGCGTCAGCCAGGACGGACAGGGCCTGCTGGGCCTGGTCAGCGGGCAGGGCCAGGATCATGCCGATGCCCATGTTAAAGGTGTTGTACATGTCCCGCTCGGGGATGTTCCCCTTGTCCTGGATCAGCTGGAAGATGGGCAGCTTGGGGAAGGAGGACAGCTGGATGCGGGCGGTGAGACCGTCGGTCATCATGCGGGGCACGTTCTCGTAAAAGCCGCCGCCGGTGATGTGGCTGACGGCGTGGATGTCCACCCCGGCCTTCAGCAGGGCCTTGATGGCCTTGACATAGATGCGGGTGGGGGTGAGCAGGGTCTCGCCCAGGCTCTTGCCCCCCAGCTGCTCCACGGGGGAGGTGAGGTCGGCGTGCTCCACGTCCAGCACCTTGCGCACCAGGGAGAAGCCGTTGGAGTGGACGCCGGTGGAGGCCAGACCGATGAGGGCGTCGCCCTGGGCCAGGCGCTTGCCGTCGATGATCTTCTCCTCGTCCACGATGCCCACGGAGAAACCGGCCACGTCATAGTCGTCATCGGGCATCAGGCCGGGGTGCTCGGCGGTCTCGCCGCCCACCAGGGCACACTCAGACTGGCGGCAGCCCTCGGTGATGCCGGTGACGATCTCGGCGATGCGGGCGGGGTCGTTCTTGCCGCAGGCGATGTAGTCCAGGAAGAACAGGGGGGCCGCGCCGCCGCAGATGATGTCGTTGACGCACATGGCCACGCAGTCGATGCCGATGGTGTCGTGCTTGTCCATCAGCTGGGCCAGGCGGAGCTTGGTGCCCACGCCGTCGGTGCCGGAGACCAGCACGGGCTTTTTCATCCCGGCCACGTCGGGGGCGAACATGCCGCCGAAGCCGCCCAGGGTGCCCATGACGCCGGGGATATAGGTGGACTCGACCATGGGCTTGATGCGCTCCACCGACTCGTAACCGGCGGTGACGTCCACGCCGGCGGCGGCGTAGGACTCGGAATGGGAGTTCTTCATGTTGAAACCTCCAAAAATCATATTAGATGGTTTTCCACCCCAGCGGGGTGGAAAACCAGAAAATCACTCTTTACCGCTCCAGCAGTAGGTGCAGACCTTGTCCCGGTCAATGCCGATGGCGTCCAGCAGGCCGTCCAGAGACTGGAAGCCCAGGGAGTCGAAGCCGAACTTTTCGCAGATGGTCTTGAGCATGCACTGGCCCCGCTGGGTGCTGGCGTCGGCATACTCGTCCAGGTGCTTCTGGCCCTCGTCCCCCTCCAGCTCCTGCACGGTGCGGCGGGCCAGCAGCTCCATCTCGGAGTTGCTGCTGGAGAAGTTCAGATACTTGCAGCCATACATGATGGGCGGGCAGGCGGAGCGCATGTGGACCTCTTTCGCGCCGCTCTCATACAGAAATTCCACCGTCTCCCGCAGCTGGGTGCCCCGGACGATGGAATCGTCCACGAACAGCAGCTTTTTGCCCTGGATCAGCTCGGGCACGGGGATCTGCTTCATCTTGGCCACCTGGTTGCGCACATTCTGATTGGTGGGCATAAAGGACCGGGGCCAGGTGGGGGTGTATTTCACGAAGGGGCGGGCAAAGGGCACATGGCTGGCGTTGGCATAGCCGATGGCGTGGGGCAGGCCGGAGTCGGGCACGCCGGCCACATAGTCCAGGTCCTGGGCCACGCCCCGGGCCTTGTCATCCTGGGCCATGCGCTCGCCGTTGCGATAGCGCATGACCTCTACGTTCACGCCCTCGTAATTGGAGTTGGGGTAGCCGTAGTAGGACCAGAGGAAGGCACAGATCTTCATGTCCTTCCCCGGCTGGGACAGGGTCTGCCAGCCGTCGGCAGTGACCTTTACGATCTCACGGGGGCCCAGCTCGTGGGAATCCTGATAGCCCAGCTTGTGATAGGCGAAGGACTCGAAGGAGACGCAGCAGCCCTCGTCGTTCTTGCCGATGAGCACGGGCAGACGGCCCAGCCGGTCACGGGCGGCAATAATTTCGCCCTTATCGGTGAGGATGAGCAGGGTGAGGGAGCCCTGGATCATCTCCTGGGCGTGGAGAATGCCGGAGACCAGATCGTCCTTCTGGTTGATAAGGGCGGCGGCCAGCTCGGTGGCGTTCACCCGGCCGGAGCTCATGGCCATGAACTGGTGGCCGTGGTCGGAGAAATAGGTCTGGATCAGCTCGTCGGCGTTGTTGATGATGCCCACCGTGGAGATGGCATACAGACCAAGGTGGGACCGCACCAGCAGGGGCTGGGGGTCGGTGTCACTGATGCAGCCGATACCGGCGCAGCCGTGAAAGTCGGCCAGGTCCCGCTCGAACTTGGTGCGGAAGGGGGTGTTTTCGATGTTGTGGATCTGGCGCTGAAAGCCGTCCTTCTCATCGAACATGATCATGCCGCCCCGGCGGGTGCCCAGGTGGGAGTGGTAGTCCACTCCGAAGAAAATATCAAGGGTGACATCCCGCTGAGAGACGGCCCCAAAAAAACCTCCCATGTGTTACCTCCCTGCTGTCGGCTTACTTGCCCATCAGACGGCGGGCCATCTCCTGATAAGCGCCCTCCACGTTGCCCAGGTCCCGGCGGAAGCGGTCCTTGTCCAGCTTCTCGCCGGTCTTGGCGTCCCAGAAGCGGCAGGTGTCGGGGCTGATCTCGTCGGCCAGGACGATGGTGCCGTCGGCGGTCTTGCCGAACTCTAGCTTAAAGTCCACCAGGGTGACGCCGCACTCCAGCAGGGTCTTCTTCAGGAAGTCGTTGACCTGGAAGGCATACTTCTTGATCAGGGCGATCTCGTCCCAGGTGGCCAGCTTCAGGGCCACGGCGTGATAGCTGTTGATCAGGGGGTCGTGCAGGTCGTCGTTCTTATAGGAGAACTCGATGGTGGGCTCGGCGAACACGATGCCCTCCTTCACGCCATAGTTGCTGGCAAAGTGACCGGCGGAGATGTTGCGCACGATGACCTCCAGGGGGACGATGGAGACCTTCTTCACGGCGGTCTCACGCTCGCTCAGCTCCTGGACAAAGTGGGTGGGTACGCCGGCCTTCTCCAGCTGCTGCATCAGGAAGTTGGTCATCTGGTTGTTGATGGCGCCCTTGCCGGTGATGGTGCCCTTCTTCAGGCCGTCAAAAGCGGTGGCGTCGTCCTTATAGGAGACGATGACCACGTTGGGGTCCTCGGTGGAATAGACCTTCTTGGCCTTGCCCTCGTACAGCTGCTCGACTTTCTTCATGTGAAACATCCTTTCCCTATTTATATCTCTTGATATCGCATTGATGTCTATTCGGTAGGGGCGGATATCATCCGCCCGCTGGGATCATCTTTAGTCCAGCTCCGCCTGGAGCTTGGCCTCTTTCTCGGCGATCTGCCGGGCCATCTTCTCCCGGGCGGCATCCAGCTTGGCAGCCAGGTCGTCGTCGGCCACGGCCAGGATCTGGGCGGCCAGCACGGCGGCGTTCTTGGCCCCGTTCAGGGCCACGGTGGCCACGGGGATGCCGCTGGGCATCTGCACGGTGGCCAGCAGGGCGTCCAGTCCGTCCATAGCGCCCCCCTTCATGGGGATGCCGATAACGGGCAGGGTGGAGTTCCCGGCAAAGGCCCCGGCCAGGTGGGCGGCCATACCCGCCGCACAGATCATGACACCAAAGCCATTGGCGCGGGCGGAGCGGGCAAACTCCGCCGCCTGGGCGGGGGTGCGGTGGGCGCTGAGAATGTGGGCCTCATAGGGGATGCCGAACTCCTTTAACTGGGCGCAGGCCCCCTTGACCACGGGCCAATCGGAGTCAGAGCCCATAATGACGGCGACTTTTTTCATGTGATCTCTCCTTTCAACTGGCTCCCCCGGTTTGAAACGGGAGAAAAAGCGTCAGGCTGCCTGGGCACAGACAGCCTGACGGAGCGTGTTCAATGAGTTTTGGGCATGTTGCGTCCCTGCCGGTGGGTGCAGTGGTGACACAGAAACACGAAAGAGCGGAAACGGTGGGCCATTGCGCATACCTCCTTCACAGAAACGGCAACTTAGGTTCTTATTTTAACGAAAATTGACGAACTTTGCAAGGGATATCGGCGATTTTGTCGCCTTGCACAAGAAGAAAGAGCCATGATGGGAGATTGTTGTAGTTCAACATGGAAAGTGGTCCGCGGCTATACCAAAAGGGTGATAGGAGCGGCTTTGTCCAGGCTATAGTAGTCCCGCCGTGGTGAGGATGTTCACCACCTGGGTACAGCGCAGGGGCCAGGAGGCCGCAGCGGCGTGACTGCGGCGGCGCTGGGCGGCGAAGTTGGGCGGCTCGTCCAGGGCGTGGCGGCAGAGGGTGAGGAACTCCTGATCGGAGTGGGCCCCGTATACCACGTCGGGCAGGGGCTCGATCTGGTCGGGCCACAGCATAGACACCACGGGCCGCCCGGTGGCCAGATACTCCAGCATCCGGCAGGAGACCAGGTCGTCACAGGTGCGGTCATCCCGAAGAAAGTCCATGAGGATATTGCACCGATAGAGCCAGTCGGGTACCTGGGCCATGGGGCAGCCCCCGGGCAGGATGACGTTGGGCAGCCGCCGCAGCCGGGGCAGGAGGGGATTGCCCTCCCCCTGGGGCCCCAGCAGGACAAAGGTCCACCGGGGCATGGTCCGGGCGGTATAGAGCAGGGGGCCTAAGTCCAGCTCGGGCCGGATGGTCCCCGCCCAGCCCAGCACCGGCCCCGCCGTTTGGGGCAGGGGATCATAGGAGAGGTCGGAGGGGCGGGAGAACAGGGGGAAATTTACCCCGTTTGGCAGCAGGGCCACGTTGGCGCTGCAGGGAGTCAGCCGGTCGGCCAGCAGGGGAGAGGCGGCAAAGACCACGTCGGCCGCCCCGGCCAGACAGCCCTCCCAGTCCGGGGGCAGGTCGTCCCACTCCCGGTCACAGTCGTAGACCAGGCCGCCATAGTCCAGCAGGTCCAGCAGATGGACCTGTCGGGGGTCGGTGGTCCACAGCAGGGGCTCCCGAAAGCGGTGGCGGGCGGCCACCCCCTGGATGAACCGGCTCACCTTCCGCTGCCCGGGGCGGAGCAGGCGGCCATAGGCCTCCTCCACCGGGACCCAGGTGGGGGGCAGGGTATAGGCGGTGATGTTGGGCCGGACCTTTTTGCCCTTTTTTAAATAGGAGCGGTCCAGCCGCCCGGCGGCGGGGGAGAAATACAGCACCTGCGTGTCCCGCAGGCGGGAGAGCAGCTGCTGGGTCCGCCCGGGGGAGGAGGACCAGGGCTGCCCGGCCAGACAGATGATCTGCTTCATACCCAGGACCTCCTTTTCCGTGTGATTTTTGTGTTTGGGTGGGAAAGAAACATTCTGTTCACAAAAGATTAAAGATAGCTTAATAAGAAAGTGCCTTGCGCCCGGAACGGATAACCGCTATAATGATAGTGGACCTGTAAAAAAACAGGGCGAAAAAAGGCGATTTTGCTTTCAAATTTATTATAGACGGGGGCCGGACCCCCGTCAAGGACAGAAAGGCGGAAAAGAATGTTAAGTGCGCTGCAAGGGATGGACGCCGGATTCCTCCTGATGCTCCAGGACGCCCGAACGGCCTGGCTGGACCCGCTGGCGGCGGGCTACACCTCCCTGGGCAACGGGGGGATGATCTGGATCGCCGTCTCCCTGGCCATGCTGTGTCACCGGAACACCCGCCCGGCGGGGATGCTGGCCCTGTGCGCCATGCTGCTGGGCCTGGTGTGCACCAACTTGATTTTAAAGCCGCTGGTCATGCGGCCCCGGCCCTGGCTGGACGTGGCGGGGCTGATCCCCCTCATCAACGAGGCTGACCCCAACTCCTTCCCCTCCGGCCACACCTGTGCCGCCTTTGCCGCCGCCATGATCTTCTGGCGGGCCCTGCCCGGCCAGTGGCTGGGGGTGCGGTGTCTGCTGGTGGTCATGGCCGTGTGCATGGGCCTGTCCCGGCTGTATGTGGGGGTCCACTATCCCAGCGACGTGCTGGCCGGGGCGCTGGTGGGCTCCCTGTGCGCCTGGACGGTGTGGTATTTCTGGCAGATGTATCAGCTGAGGCATTCGATGTAAGCAAAAGCGGGCCGATGGGGACATCGGCCCCTACGCAAATAAAGGGCATTCGCAACATCAATATATTTAGGGGAGAGATCAAAATGAAAGAAGTCGGATATTATAACGGAAAAATCGGGCCGCTGGAGGAGATGACCGTGCCCATGGAGGACCGGGCGCTGTACTTTGGCGACGGCATTTACGAGGCCACCTGCGTGGCCAACCGGGTGCCCTTTGCCCTGGACGACCACCTGGACCGGATGTACAACAGCCTGCGGCTGCTGGAGATCCCCTTCCACATGGAGCGGGACCAGGTGAAGGCCGAGCTGCAAAAGGTCATCGACGCGGCGGAGGAGAGCCCGGTGCAGTTTTTGTACTGGCAGATCTCCCGGGGTGTCTGTATGCGCAACCACCCCTTCCCTGACCCGGAGAAGGTGAAGCCCAGCCTGATGATCTATGTGAAGCCCCACACCATGAAGTCCATGGACAAGCCCTATAAGCTCATCTCCATGGAGGACATCCGCTTTAAGCTGTGCAACATCAAAACGCTGAACCTGATCCCCAGCGTGCTGGCCAACCAGCGGGCCGTGGAGCGGGGCTGCGACGAGGCGGTGCTCCACCGGGGCAGCCGGGTGACCGAGTGCGCCCACAGCAACATCTCCATGCTGAAGGACGGCGTGCTGCACACTGCCCCCACCGACGAGCTGATCCTGCCCGGTATCACCCGCAAGCACCTGCTGCAGCTGGCCCGGGAGCACGACATCCCCGTGGTGGAGAAGCCCTTCTCCATGGTGGAGCTGATGAACGCCGATGAGGTCATCGTCACCAGCTCCAGCGCCCTGTGCATGAAGGCCGAGTCCATCGACGGCATCCCCGTGGGCGGCAAGGACCCCCAGCGTCTGAAGCTGCTACAAAACGCCTATCTGGAGAAATTCCAGCGGGAGACCGCCCGATAATCCCCATAGAGACGCAAATCGCCCCGCCAAACGGCGGGGCGATTTTCATGCGCTGATTCTTATGGATGCACTCAGAAGTTCAGCTTCCACAGGCCGGTGGACACCAAAAACAGGATCAGCATGACCACGGGGACCACATAGCGGACGAGGACGCTGTAAAGACCGGCCCGGGGGAAGGGCTCGCCGTTTTTCTGCACCTCGTCGCAGATCCACTTGGGACCCACGATCCAGCCAATCAAAATGCTGGTGAGCAGAGAGATGAAGGGCATGAGGAAGCTGTTGCTGATATAGTCCATCACGTCCAGCAGCTGGCCCACCGAGCCGTTGGGCAGGGGCAGCTCGAAGTACAGGGCGTTATAGCCCAGGCAGATGAGCACGGCGGTGACCAGGGAGTACAGGCCGATGACGGCGCACATCTGCTTCCGGCTCTTGTGGAACAGCTCCATGCAGTTGGCCACCAGGGTCTCCATCACGGACACACAGGAGGTCAAAGCGGCAAAACCCAGCATCAGGAAGAAGGCTGCACCCACCAGGCGGCCCACCAGGCCCATGGACTGGAACACCTTGGGCAGGGAGACAAAGGTCAGGCTGGGGCCGAAGGTCATACCTTCGGTGCCCAAAAAGACATAGACGGCGGGGATGATCATCATGCCGGACAAAAAGGCGGCGGCGGTGTCGAAAATTTCGATCTGGTTTGTGGCCTTGCCCAGGTCCACATCGTCCTTCACATAGGAACCATAGGTGATCATAATGCCCATGGACACGCTGAGAGAGAAGAACAGCTGGCTCATAGCGTCCAGCAGAACCTGGAGAAAGCGCTGTACCGTCAGCCCCTCCAGATTGGGCAGAAGATAGACCCCCAGACCCTGCAGGCCGGTGCGGGTGACGCCGTCCTCCCCCTGATAGGACAGGGTGAGGGAGAAAATGGCGATGCCCACGATGAGCAGCAGCAGGCCGGGCATCAGAATGCGGGAATAGCGCTCGATGCCCTTCTCCACGCCGCTGTACACCACAAAGGCGGTGAAGGCCAGAAAGACCAGGGTGAACACGATGGGAGCCACCGGGGCGGTGATGAAGCCGGTGAAATAGCCGTCCTGGGCGGCGGCGGCGCCGTCGGTGGTGAGATAGGCGGTGAGATACTTTAAGATCCAGCCGCCGATGACGGAGTAATAGGTCATGATGAGGGCGGGCACCAGGAAGGTGAGAAAGCCCAGAAAGCGCCACTTCTCCCCCAGAGCGGCATAGGCGTTCAGGGCGTTGAGCTTGGTGCGGCGGCCAATGGCCACGTCGGTGGTCAGCAGGACAAAGCCGAAGGTGAGCACCAGGACCAGATAGACCACCAGGAACAATCCGCCCCCGTCCTTGGCGCACAGATAGGGAAAGCGCCAGATGTTGCCCACACCCACGGCGCTGCCAGCGGCGGCCAGCACAAAGCCCAGCGAGCCGCTGAAACCAGATGACTTCTTTTTCATGTCGTTTCAATCTCTCCTTTTTTCAGTCAATTTAAAAGTATGCCTGAAAAAACGAAAAAAGTAAAGCCCTTGGGGGGAGCATTTCTGTAGAAAAACTTGCTTTTCCGCGAAAATCAGTTATAGTGAGAGTAGAAGAGCGGCGAAAAAGCAACAAAGATCGAACAAGAAGGGAGTGGCAACGATGAAACGAAACGTAATGGCATCGGTACTGAGCCTGCTCATGCTCCTGTCCCTGTGCTGCGGCTGTCAGGGGAAAAACGGGGAGGGCGGGGAGAGTACCAATGCCCCGGATTCCTCCAGACTCTTGTACTTTGATGAGATATTTTCATTGAGTCAGCACCATCCTGTGGTGTGGACCGACGTTGTGGTGCAAAAGGTCTACC
This sequence comes from uncultured Eubacteriales bacterium, assembly GCA_900549405.1. Taxonomy (GTDB): domain Bacteria; phylum Bacillota; class Clostridia; order Oscillospirales; family Oscillospiraceae; genus Lawsonibacter. The sequence continues at coordinate 20,227 of URNZ01000014.1, forward strand.
CGGATGTTTACACGGATAAATACGCGGGAGAAGCGTACCTGTTGGCAAGCTGCAAAGTGCAAAAGACTTTTTTTGCTTCGCCGGACTGTCCCAATCAAACGGTTTTGTCTCAGGAGGGAAGCGACTGCCTGTTGTGGGTCAGTGTACACGGGATACAAAAAGCGGACTACCCGGAGATGCGGGAGCTGTTGCAGAGAGCAGATTCTTTCCTTGTGTATGCGCGTAATGAAACGGCACTGATGGGATTCCATGGCATGAGTGAAGCGCTGATACAGACGCTGGAGCAGGACGGATTTGACTGCCGCATCACGGAGGAGGAGCTGACCTCACCACCCAATCTGTATATCAAGAATCTGTCCGGGTGGGGGCTGATCCCCATCATCGACGGCGTAGTGGATGGGAGCGTGGTGCAGCGGATGGTGGAAGATGGCCGAGACGGAGAGATCGCGTATCGCATGGACTTGACGGATATGGACTGGGACCCGCCCAGGATCGTCAACGGGGACACCAAAGAGGAACTGTATCAGTTTTTGGAGGAGTATGTAAAAGAGCATACGAAGTAGCAAGGGAAGACAGCGCCCCCGCTCCACATTTTTAGCATGGAGCGGGGGCGTTTGTTTGTCATTGCGAGGGACGGGGGACGCGGATCGCCGCGTCGGGCTGCGCCCTCCTCGCAATGACATTTAAGTCGATTCATAGGTCCGGCTGCACACCTGGCGGATCTTGGCCTGTAGGCTTTTCAGGTCGTCAAAGGTCTCTGGCCGCTTGCCGGGGTCCCGGAGGATGGCGGCGGGGTGATAGAGGGCGGTCATGGCCACGCCGGCCTTTTCCACCCACTGGCCGTGCTCCCGGGTGATGCGATAGTCCTCACGGATCAGACGCATGGCGGCGATGCGGCCCAGGCAGACGATGATCTTGGGCCGGATGAGGGCCACCTGGTTGCGGAGATAGCCGATGCAGGCGTCCTGCTCGGTGTTCAGGGGGTCTCGGTTGTGGGGCGGGCGGCATTTGACGATGTTGGCGATGTACACGTTTTTCTTCCGGTCCAGGTCGATGAGCTCCAGCATGTCGTCCAGCAGCTTGCCCGCCCGGCCCACAAAGGGCTCGCCCTGCAGGTCCTCGTTCTCCCCGGGGCCCTCCCCCACGAACAGGACCTCCGCATCCCGGCTGCCCACGCCGAACACCACGTTATGCCGCCCATCCGCCAAGGCGCACCGCTGGCAGCCCATGCAGGTCTGCTCCAGGGCGTTCCAGTCCATCCAAGCCATTTTCCAGGCCCCTTTCTGTCTTGCTTTTGTTCCAGTATACCACATCGGGGAAGGGGAGAAAAGCCCCGGCGAAAGATCGGTATTGGATAGAAATGCAGTTGGACCCGCCGCCCGTCTATGATAAGCTGAAAACAGAAAATCAAAAAGGAGGCTGACCACATGAAGCGCAGGAAAACCATTGTCCTCTGCCTTGGGGCAGGAATCGCATTCCTCGTCCAGCTCGTCCGGGGGCTTGTCCCCAGTGCAGCGCCCGGAGATATCCCATCCGGGGCCATGAACGACCCGATGGCGGTGTGTTTCTCTGCCGCTTTGTCGGCCTTCGTCGTGTGGCTGGCGCTGGAGATACTATTCCGCCTGGCGGAGAAATGGCGTGGCGGCAGGAAAAAATAAATTTGGGTCGGGCTGACGAAATTTATTCACCAAACTAAAACGATATTGTGCAAAAATGTTGGTTGACAAATGGGAAAAAGCGGGGGTATAATGCGGCCATAAGAAAAAAGCGCGGACGGAGACCACACCTGACGGCGTCCAACAGAGAGACCGGGCCACTGTGCTGAAAGCCCGGTCAGGAAAGACAAGGTGCTGCAACACTCCTGAGCTTACAGTTCAAAGGGCGCAAGCCATTGAGGGCTGTACGGATTCCCCACGTTATCGGGGCTCGAAAGAGGTCTCTTGTTGGAGAGACAACGCGGGTGGTACCGCGGAATCATTGACACGGATGATTTCGTCCCGGGGTGTATCGTAATCAGATACGCCCCGGGATTTTTTCGTTCCCGGGCGTATCGCCGGACTTGAGAAAGGAAAAGTGTTATGGAATTTGTCACGGGAACGCCAAAGAAGAGCATGAGCAAGGGGGACCTGGCCGCTTTGGTCGGGCAGACCGTCACCCTGGACGGCATGGTCCACGCCCTGCGCCCCCTGGGGGGCGTGACCTTCCTCACCCTGCGTCTGCCCGACGGGGCGGTGCAGTGCGTGGCCGCCCCGGAGCTGCTGCCCCAGGAGCTGAGCGAGGAGTGCGCCGTCACCCTCACCGGCCAGGTGGCCGACGAGAGCCGTGCTCCCGGCGGGCTGGAGGTGCGGCTGACTGGGCTGGAGATACTGTCCCGCCCCGCCCAGCCCATGCCGGTGCCCGTGTCCAAGGGGCGGCTGAAGCTGAACCTGGACACCGAGCTGGGCCTGCGCCCGGTGGTCCTGCGGGCGTTGAAGGAGCGGGCGGTGTTCAAAATTCAGGAGGGCCTGTCCCGGGCCTTCCGGGAATATCTCACCGGCCAGGGCTTTACCGAGATCCACACCCCCAAGATCGTCCACGCCGGGGCGGAGGGGGGCAGCAACATCTTCCGCCTGGACTATTTCGGACGCAAGGCCTTCCTGGCTCAGTCCCCCCAGTTCTATAAGCAGACCATGGTGGGGGTGTTCCAGCGGGTGTTTGAGGTGGCCCCCGTGTTCCGGGCGGAGAAGCACTCCACCCCCCGGCACCTGAACGAGTATACCTCCATGGACTTTGAGATGGGCTTTATCCGCTCCTTCCAGGACGTGATGGACATGGAGGCGGGCTTCCTTCAGTACGCCATGGCTCTGCTGGAGCGGGACTACGCGGACGACCTGGCCCTGCTGGGGGTGACGCTGCCCCAGGCGGACCAGATCCCCGCCGTGCGCTTTGACGAGGCCAAGCGGCTGGCGGCGGAGAAATATGGTCGGCCCATCCGGGACCCCTATGACCTGGAGCCGGAGGAGGAGCACAACATTGGCCGCTACTTCGAGGAGGAGTACGGCGCGGACTTCGTCTTCGTCACCCACTACCCCGCCAAAAAGCGCCCCTTCTATGCCATGGATGACCCGGAGGATAGCAAATATACCCTGTCCTTCGACCTGCTGTTCCGGGGCATGGAGGTGACCACCGGCGGCCAGCGCATCCACGACTATGCCCAGCAGGTGGCCAAGATGGAGGCCAAGGGCATGGACCCGGCGGAGTTTGACAGCTATCTAATGATCCACAAGCACGGGATGCCCCCCCACGGCGGGCTGGGCATCGGCCTGGAGCGGCTCACCGCCCAGCTGTGCGGACTGGACAACGTGCGCCGGGCCAGCCTGTTCCCCCGGGACCTGAGCCGCCTGGAGCCTTGACGAAGAGCGGAAGAGAGGAGAAGCCACATGAAGATCACCACTGAATTCATCGACCACATCTCCCAGCTGTCCCGGCTGCGTCTGCCGGAGGAGGAGAAGGCCAAAATGGCCGGGGACCTGGAGGGCATCCTGGCCTATATGGACACCCTGAACACCCTGGACACCTCCGGGGTAGAACCCCTGAGCCACGTGTTCCCCGTGAAGAACGTGCTGCGGGAGGACGAGGTGCGGCCCTCCATGGACCGGGGGGAGCTGCTGAAGAACGCCCCGGCGGCGGATGACGAGGCATTTCTGGTGCCCAAGACGGTGGAATAAGGGAGGGAGAACGTTATGCGCGATATCTTTGACTTGACCGCCCTGGAGCTGGGCGCGGCCATCCGCAAGGGAGAGGTTTCCCCCACCCAGGCCGCCCAGGCGGCTTTAAAGCGGATGGAGGAGACAAAAGAGAACGGGGCCTTTGTGGCCGTCACCGCAGACCGGGCGCTGGACCGGGCACGGGAGATCGAAAAGCAGATGGCGGCGGGGACGCTTACAAGTCCCCTGGCCGGGGTGCCTATGGCGCTGAAGGACAACATCTGCACCAAAGGCGTGTCCACCACCTGCGCCAGCAAGATCTTGACCGGCTTTGTGCCCCCCTATGACGCCACCCTGGTGGAGCGGCTGGGGGCCCAGGGGGCGGTGTGCCTGGGCAAGGTGAACATGGACGAGTTTGCCATGGGCTCCACCACCGAGACCTCCTGCTACGGTCCCACCCGCAACCCCTGGGACCGGGCGCGGGTGCCCGGCGGCTCCTCCGGCGGGGCCGCCGCCGCTGTGGCGGAGCGGGACTGCTGGTATGCCGTGGGCTCGGACACCGGCGGGTCCATCCGCCAGCCCGCCGCCTATTGCGGCGTGACGGGGATCAAGCCCACCTATGGGGCGGTGTCCCGCTATGGCCTCATCGCCTACGCCTCCTCCCTGGACCAGATGGGCCCCCTGGCCCGGGACGCCGCCGACTGTGCCGCCGTGCTGGACGCCGTGATGGGCAAGGACCCCAGAGACGGCACCAGTCTGGACGTGCCCACCGGGGGCCTGCTGGCCGGACTCACCGGGGACGTGCGGGGCATGAAGGTCGGCATCCCTGCCGACTGCTTCGGCGACGGTCTTGACCCGGCGGTGCGCCGGGGCGTGCTCCAGGCGGCCCAGGTGCTGAAGGCCCGGGGGGCGGAGCTGGTGGAGTTCGACTTCCCGGTGATGCAGTATGTCATCCCTACCTATTATATTATCGCCGCCGCCGAGGCCAGCTCCAACCTGTCCCGGTTCGACGGGGTGAAATACGGCTGGCGGGCGGAGGGCTATGAGGACCTGACCGACCTATACTGCCGCACCCGCACCCAGGGCTTTGGGGCGGAGGTGAAGCGGCGCATTTTGCTGGGCTCCTTCGTGCTGTCGGCGGGCTATTACGACGCCTATTATAAAAAGGCCCTCCAGGTGAAGGGATTGATTAAAAAAGCCTTTGACCAGGCGTTTACTCAGTGCGACGTGATGCTCACCCCCGTGGCCCCCACCACCGCCCCCAAGCTGGGGGAGAGCCTGTCCGACCCCTTGCAGATGTATCTCAGCGACATTTACACCGTGTCGGTGAACCTGGCGGGGCTGCCCGGGCTGTCTATGCCCTGCGGCTTTGACGAGAAGGGCCTGCCCATCGGCTGCCAGCTCATCGGCCCGCCCCTGGGGGAGGCCAAGGTGCTGGGGGCGGCCCACGCCTTCCAGCTGGACACGGACTATCACAAGCGCCGCCCCGGACGGGGACAGGCTGAAAAAAAGGAGGCGGTCTGACATGACATGGGAGACGGTGATCGGGCTGGAGACCCACGTGGAGCTGGCCACCAAGACGAAAATATTCTGCTCCTGCACCACCCAGTTCGGCGGCGCGCCCAACACCCACTGCTGCCCGGTGTGCACAGGCATGCCCGGCGCGCTGCCCGTCATGAACGAAAAGGTGCTGGAGTTTGCGGTGAAGGCCGGGCTGGCCCTGCACTGTGAGATCACCCGCTACAGCAAATTTGACCGGAAAAACTATTTCTATCCCGACCTTCCGAAGGCATATCAGGTCTCCCAACTCTGCCTGCCCATTGCGCGGAACGGCGCGGTGCCCATCAAGACGGGCAAGACCATCCGCATCCATGAGTTGCACATGGAGGAGGACGCGGGCAAGCTGGTCCACGACCCCTGGATCGACCAGACCCGGTGCGACTATAACCGCTGCGGCGTCCCCCTGGTGGAGATCGTCACCGAGCCCGACTTCCGCACGGCGGAGGAGGTGGTGGCCTATCTGGAGAAGCTGCGCTCTACCTTAGAATATATGGGCGTGTCCGACTGCAAGATGCAGGAGGGCTCCCTCCGGTGCGACGTGAACCTGTCCGTCCGCCCCGCCGGGACCGAGGAACTGGGCACCCGCACAGAGATGAAGAACCTAAACTCCTTCAAGGCCATCACCCGGGCCATCGCTTATGAGACCCGGCGGCAGATCGAGCGCATCGAGGAGGGCAAGCGGATCGTTCAGGAGACCCGGCGCTGGGACGACAACAAGGACGCCACCTTTTCCATGCGCAGCAAGGAGAGCGCCCAGGACTATCGCTATTTCCCCGAGCCGGACATCCCGCCTCTGGAGCTGTCCGAGGAATTTTTGCAGACCCTGCGGGCCCAGCAGCCCGAGATGGCCCCGGAGCGCCAGGCCCGGTATCAGCGGGACTATGGCCTGACCGAGCAGGACGCCCGGCTCATCACCGGCCAGAAGGCCCTGGTGGACTTTTTCGAGGCGGCGGTGGCCTGCGGCGCTCCGGCCAAAGAGGTGTGCCACTGGATGCTGGGGGAGATGATGCGCCGCCTGAAGGAGGAGGCCATCGAGCCAAAGCAGATGAAGCTGACCCCGGACAACCTGGCCCGGCTCATCGCCATGGTGGACGCGGGACGGCTGAACCGGAACACGGCGGCGAAAGTGTTCCGGGCAGTGTTCCCCGACAACGGGGACGTGGAGGGCTATGTCCGGGACCACGGCCTGGAGCAGGTGAACGACGCCGCCCTGGTGGAGCAGACGGTGGCCCAGGTGCTGAGGGACAACCCCGCCGCGGTGGCCGACTATCAGGGGGGCAATCAGAAAGTCGCCGGCTTCCTGGTGGGCCAGGCCATGCGGCAATTAAAAGGCAAGGCCGACCCCGCCGGGGTGAAGGCCTGTGTGGAAAAAGCCCTGTGTCAAATCCACGAAAGCAACATTTGACCCAAAAATGTGGAAAAACCAGTGGAAAACTATGTGAATGCAGGAAAAGCGTCACGTTATAAAGTGAAATAAAACACCTGTTCCAATGAAAAAACCGCCGATTTTGTGGAAAATCGGCGGTTTTTTTCTGCGTGGAATTGGGAAAAAACTCTTGATTTTTATGTCAACAGCTTTTATACTAAAAAACAAGAGTGGGGCAAAGTGGAGTAAATGCCCGCGAAGTGGAGCCTAAGTGGGGAGGAGTGAAGGACGTGACCGGCACATACGAGCACAGCATCGATGCCAAGGGCCGTCTGTTCATCCCCGCCAAGCTCCGGGGCGAGCTGGGGGAGACCTTTTACCTGGCCGTGGGCGTGGACGCCTGCCTGGCCATCTATCCCCAATCCACCTGGGACAAGATTACCGAGAAGATCGCCGCCCTGCCCATGAGTCAGTCCAAGACCATGCGCCTGCTGTTTGCCAACGCCGCCAAGTGCGAGCTGGACAGCCAGGGCCGCATCGTGGTCCCCGCCAAGCTGCGCAAGTATGCGGGCCTGGAGAAGGACGCCGTCATCATCGGCGTGAACGACCGGGCGGAGATATGGTCCGCCGACGCCTGGCGCGCCCAGGAGGAAGAGGACATGACGCCGGAAAAAATGGCCGCCTGCATGGCGGAGTTGGGGTTCTGATATGAGTGAGGAGTTTACCCACCGCCCGGTGCTGCTGGACGAGTGCATCCAAGGACTGAATATCCACCCGGACGGGATCTATCTGGACGGGACCTTGGGCCGGGCTGGACACAGCCGGGAGATCGCCCGGCGGCTGACCACCGGGCGGCTCATCTGCGTGGACCGGGACCAGGCGGCCTTAGATGCCGCCCAGGACCGGTTACATGACTGGATGGACCGCGTCACCCTGGTCCACAGCAACTTTGACCAGGTGGCCAATATTTTGGATGACTTAGGGGTCGCCGGGGCGGATGGCATGCTGTTCGACCTGGGCGTGTCTTCCCCCCAGCTGGACGACGGGTCCCGTGGCTTTTCCTACATGGCCGACGCCCCCCTGGATATGCGCATGGACCGCAGCGAGGGGCTGACGGCGGCGGATATCGTGAACCAGTGGAGCCAGGAGGAGCTGCGCCGCATCCTGTTCCAATATGGCGAGGAGCGCTGCGCCCCCCAGATCGCGGCGGCCATCGTCCGCCGGAGGGAAGAGAAGCCCATTGAAACGACCCTGGAGCTGGTGGACGTGATCAAAAGCGCCATGCCCGCCCGGGCCCTGCGGGAGAAGCAGCACCCGGCCAAGCGGAGCTTTCAGGCCATCCGCATCGCGGTGAACGACGAGCTGGCCTCGGTAGACCGGATGATCCAGGGGGCGGTGCCCCGGCTGAACCGGGGGGGCCGCCTGGCGGTGATCACCTTCCATTCGCTGGAGGACCGCATCGTAAAGAACGGATTTGCCCAGTTTGCCAAGGGCTGCACCTGCCCGCCGGACTTTCCCGTGTGTGTGTGCGGGAAGACGCCGGACATCAAGCTGGTGAACAAAAAGCCCATCCTGCCCACCCAGCAGGAGATCGACGAAAATCCCCGCGCCCGCAGCGCCAAGCTGCGTGTGGCGGAAAAGATCAAGTGACCTCACAAAGGAGAGAGCGTTTTCTTTCCATCGGCCCCCGAGTCCTAAGAAAAATGGGGAGCAAATGAGAAACGGAGTGAGCGGTATGGCCTCCCGCCGACGCGAAACAACACAGTATAATACTTATGGAAGCGTGGCTTACGCCCCGGCCTATGAGGGGGGCGCCATCCGCATCCCCCGCCGGGAGGAGGAACAGCACCGCCGCCCCCAGCCCAAGCAGCGGGAACACGTCCGCCGCCGGGAGCTGACCCGCACCCAGGTACAGGTGCGCCAGGCCGGTCAGGTGGCCCCCTTTGCCGTCATCGGCTTTTTGGCCGTGGCCGCCTTTGCGGCGCTGCTGCTGTTCAGCCACGTGCAGTACACCGTGCTCAACGGGGAGGTGGCCTCTCTCCGCAGCCAGATGACCAAGCTGCAAAGCGACAACGCCACCCTGTCGGCCCAGTATGAGAAGGTGTTCGACCTGGACACCATCCAGAACACCGTGGGCGACGCCATGGTCCGCCCCACCGGGGACCAGGTGGTCTACATCGACCTGTCCGAGCCGGACAGCGTGGTGCTGTATGGCCAGGAGGAGGGCCAGGGCGGTCTGTCCGGGGCCATCCAGAGCGTGAAGACCATTGTGGGCGACATGATCGAATATTTCCGCTGAAGCGCGCATAGAGTGGACCCAGGGTCAGCCAAACAGAAACCAGAGAGAACAGACAAGGGCGCAAGAAAGAAATTTTCTTGCGCCCTTATACCGCAAAAGGGAGGAATCCGTTTATGGACGGCAGACAGGAAAAACGACACAGCAGCGAAGTGGCCGCCGCCCGGGAGCGGCGCTCCAAACGGACCATTCTCAAACGGACCGTGATCTTGATGCTGCTGTGCGGCGTGGGGCTGTTTGTCCCCCTGTTCCTGCGGCTGTGGGACATCGCCATCGTCCACCACGAGGACTATCAGCGCCAGGCCACGGGGCAGCAGACCCTGGACCTGTCCGTCTCCGCCGCCCGGGGCAACATCTATGACTGCAACGGCAACGTGCTGGCCATGTCGGCCACGGTGTATAACCTGATCCTGTCCCCCAAGGACCTGATGCAGGACTGCGTGGACAAAAAGGACTATACCGACGGCGACGGAAACCTGAACGAGGCCGCCTGGAATGCCGCCGTGAAGGCGGCCCAGGACCAGCTGGTGCGGGACCTGATGGGTCTGATCCCCGACCTGGACCAGGAGAAGCTGGAAAAGCAGGTGCAGGCCACGGAATACTCCTATCGGGAGATCAAGACCAAGATCGAGGAGGAGGACGCCAAGGCCATCCGGGACTACATCGTGCAGAACAAGACCTCTCACTATCTCTATCTGGTGACGGGGACCCAGCGGTATTACCCCTATGCCAGCCTGGCGGCCCAGACCCTGGGCTTTGTCAACGCCGAGGGGGGCGCGGTGGGCATCGAGGCGGCCTATGATGACGTGCTGAAGGGCACGGCGGGCCGGGTCATCACCACCCGCACCGGCGCGGGCACCCAGATGTACAACAACTATTCCGAGTTTATCGACGCCATCGACGGCTATGACCTGACCCTGACCATCGACGCCACCATCCAGTCCTATGCGGAGAAGACCCTGGAGGAGGGCATCAAGGCCTATGACGTGCGCAACGGGGCCTTCTGCATCGTGATGAACCCCAAGACGGGGGCCATTTTGGCCATGGCCAGCTCCCCCGGCTTCGACCCCAACAACTACTCCACCATCACCGACCAGCTGCTCAATCAGGAGATGGAGCAGGATGCTAACGACATCTATGCCAACCTGAAACAAAACAATCCGGAAAAGCTGACGGATGCCGAGCTTTTGGAGCAGGCCCAGGCCCAGGCCTATTCCAACGCGGTAAACACCCAGTGGCGCAGCAAGGCACTGGACTCCCGGTATGAGCCGGGTTCCACCTTCAAGGCGGTGGTGCTGGCCTCCGCCCTGGAGGAGGGGGTGGTGTCGGAAAACGACACGTTTTATTGCAGCGGCTCTTATAAAGTGGCCGGATACGACAAGCCCATCAGCTGCTCCAAGCGCACGGGACACGGCGCGCAGACCCTGGCCCAGGCGGTGCAGAACTCCTGTAACCCCGCCTTTATGCAGATCGGCCAGCGGCTGGGGCTGAGCAAATTCTATGACTATTTCGAGGCCTTTGGCATGACCGAGCAGACGGGCATCGACCTGCCCGGCGAGGCCAGCTTGAAGGATGCCTATTGGAGCCGGGAGAAGATGACCAACGTGGACCTGGCGGTGGCCTCCTTCGGCCAGCGCTTTGAGGTCACCCCCCTGCAGATGATCACCGCCTTTGCCGCCACCATCAACGGCGGCGACCTGGTAAAGCCCTATGTGGTCCAGTCGGTGAGCACCCGGGACAAGACGGTGGCGGAGAACACTCAGCCCACTGTGGTCCGCCAGGTAGTCAGCCAGGAGACCAGCCAGCGGGTGAGCAAGATCCTGGAGAGCGTGGTGTCAGAGGGCACGGGCAAAAACGCCTATGTGGCCGGTTACCGCATCGGCGGCAAGACGGGCTCCTCCGAGACCCAGGAGGAGGGGCGCACCATCGTCTCCTTCATGGGCTTTGCCCCGGCGGACGACCCGGAGGTCATTGTACTGCTGGCCTATGACAAGCCCCAGGAGGCCTCCCCCGGCAGCCACTATTCTACCACCGGCGTGTACATCAGCGGCGGCAACATGGCCGCCCCGAAAGTCGGTCCCCTGATCGCGGACATTCTGGACTATATGGGCGTGGAGAAGAAGTACACGGCGGAGGAGTCCGCAGCGGTGGACGTGGTCACGCCCCAGGTGTCCGGCATGACGGTGGATGCGGCGGAGAGTACCCTGCGGAAGAAGGGACTGAGCAGCCGCACCGTGGGCGAGGGGGACACCGTCACCGCACAGATCCCGGCCTCGGGGGCCGCGGTCCCCGGCGGGTCCAAGGTCATTTTGTACCTGGGCAGCGCCGCGCCGGAGGAGACGGGCACCGTACCCAATGTGGTGGGCCTGAGTTATGAGTCGGCCAAAAAGCGGCTGGAGGACAGCGGCTTCTTCATGCGGGCCTCCGGTGTGTCCACCTATTACGGAAATTCTACCACCGCCAGCGGCCAGAGCGTGGCCAGCGGCGAAACGGCCCCCATCGGCACCGTCATCGAGGTCCAGTTTTCCAACGTAGTGGAGGATGGTCTTTGAGTGATGAGTTAGGAGGGATGAGTTAGGAGTTAAAACTCATCTCTCATCACTCCTAACTCCTAACTGCCCCGGAGGGGAACTCGGCGCTTCTTAGAGAGAATGAAACTCCCCGCAAAGGGGCTAAACGCTATGAAGCTGCGCAAGCTGTTGGCGGGGGTTCCGCTGACGGAAGAAGAATTTGACGGAGGGCTAGAGATATCCTCCCTGTCCTATGACAGCCGGACGTTGGAACCGGGGGCGCTGTTTGTCGCCCTGCCGGGAGCCAAAACGGACGGCAGTCGGTTTATTGACCAGGCCATGGAGCGGGGGGCGGCGGCGGTGCTGTGTGAGCATCCGCCAGAGCGACCCGGCCCATGGCTGACTACCCCGGATGCCCGGCTGGCCCTGGCCCTGACCTCGGCCAACTGGTTTGGCCACCCGGGGAAGGAGATGACCCTCATCGCCGTCACCGGGACCAACGGCAAGACCACCACCACCTGTCTCATCAAGGAGATGCTGGAGCAGACCCTCCGCGTCCCAGTAGGGCTGGTGGGGACCAACCGGAACCTGGTGGGCCAGCGGGAGCTGCCCGCCCACCGCACCACCCCGGAGAGCTATGAATTGCAGCAGCTGCTGCGGACCATGGCCGACGCCGGGTGCGCCTGTGCGGTGATGGAGGTCTCCTCCCACGCTTTGATCCAGCACCGCACGGCGGGGCTGACCTTTGACGTGGGGGTGTTCACCAACCTGACCCAGGACCACCTGGACTATCACAAGACCATGGAGGAGTACCGCCGGGCCAAGGGCCTGCTGTTTGCCCAGTGCCGCCGCAGCGTGGTCAATCTGGACGACGAGGCGGGGCGGTGGTACGCCGGACACATCTCCGGTCCGGTGTTCACCTATTCCGAAAATCGGGCCCAGGCCGACCTGACCGCCCGGAACATCCGCCTGTTCCCCGGCCACGTGGAGTTTGAGGCGGTGACCCTGGGCCATATCGCCCGGGTCCATCTGCCCATCCCCGGGGGCTTCTCCATTTACAACGCCCTGGCGGCCCTGTCCGCCGGACTGTGCCTGGAGCTGCCCCTGGAACAGCTGGCCCCCGCCCTGCGCAGCGTCCACGGGGTGAAGGGCCGGGTGGAGGTGGTCCCCGTGCCCCGGGCCTATACCGTTCTCATCGACTATGCCCACAGCCCCAACGCCCTGGAGAACATCCTGCTCACCGCCCGGGACTTTACCGCCGGACGGCTGGTCTGTCTGTTCGGCTGCGGGGGAGACCGGGATAAGACAAAACGCCCCGTAATGGGGGCCATCGCCCGGGATTTGGCCGATCTGGTGGTGCTCACCTCGGATAACCCCCGGACGGAGGAGCCGGAGGCCATCATCCGGGACATTCAGGCGGGCATGACAGAAGAGGGTGGGGCCCCGGTTCATGTAGAGCCGGACCGCCGCCGGGCCATCGCCTGGGCCCTGGACCAGGGCCGGCCGGGGGACGTGATCGTGCTGGCGGGCAAGGGTCACGAGACCTATCAGGAAGTAAACGGCGTGCAGCTCCCCATGGACGAACGGGAGATCGTGGCGGACTGGTTCCGGGAGCAGGACGGGCGAAAAGATAGGGCTGGAAATCTTCCTGCCGCCGTAGTATAATAACCTGTCCCGCTGTGTGTGTGCGGGATGGACAAAAGAGAAAGAGACCGGGAGGTTTTCCAACATGACGTATATTCTCAGCTTTATTGTGGCCTTCGGCGTGGGGGCCATCACCGGGCAGATATTGATCCCCCTGCTCCGCCGCCTGAAGGCGGGGCAGGCCATCCGGGAGGACGGCCCCACCTGGCACATGGCCAAGCAGGGCACCCCGACCATGGGCGGGCTGATGTTCATTCTGGCCATTGCCGTGGCGGTGCTCACGGCGGGCTGGCCTGACCTGATGGCGGGCAACCGGAACCACCTGTATGTATTTCTGTTCGCCCTGGTGTTCGGTATCATCGGCTTTATCGATGACTTTCAGAAGCTGCGCCACCACGCCAACGAGGGTCTCACCGCCCCCCAGAAGTTTCTGCTGCAGCTGGCGGCGGCCATCGCCTTCACGGTGCTGCTGCGCAACAGCGGCTATTTGACCCACACCCTGTATATCCCCTTCTTCAACGTGGAATTCCCCATGCCCTGGTGGCTGTATATGGCCTTTGCCGCCTTTGTCATGGTGGGCACGGTGAACGCTGTGAACCTCACCGATGGCATCGACGGCCTGGCCACCGGCGTGACCATCCCCGTGGCCCTGTTTTATGTAGCCGTGTCCGCCTGGTATGGTCGAAACGACCTGACGGTGCTCTCTGCCGCCCTGGCCGGCGGCCTGTGCGCCTTCCTCATCTATAACTTCCACCCCGCCAAGGTCTTTATGGGGGACACCGGCTCTCTATTTCTGGGGGGCATGGTGTGCGGCCTGGCCTTTGCCCTGAACATCCCCCTCATCATCCCTGTCATCGGCCTTATCTATGTGGCAGAGGTGCTGTCTGACATCATTCAGGTGGTCTATTTCAAAAAGACCCACGGCAAGCGCTTTTTCCGCATGGCCCCCCTGCACCACCACCTGGAGCTGGGCGGCTGGAGCGAGACCAAGCTATTCTGCGTGTTCTCCGGCATCACTTTGATTTTGTGCGTCCTGGCGTTTTTAGGCGTAATGAATCGTTTTCCCGTTTGATAGTTAGGAGTTAGGAAGGATGAGTGATGAGTTAACTCCTATCTCATCACTCCTAACTCATCACTTAAATTTGATTACTAGAATTAGGGAGGTGCAGGAAATGGCCCGAAAGCCGAAACGTGATATGACCATGGAGCAGCAGCTGGCCGCCGGGCCGGTGGACCTGCCCTTTCTGATGCTGACGCTGATGCTGGTGGGCATCGGGCTTATTATGGTGTTCTCCGCCTCCTATGCCACCGCCTATTACGACTCCAGCGCCAGCGTGCAGAATAACCCCCTGTACTACATCAAGCGCCAGAGCCTCTTTGCCGTCATCGGTCTGATCGCCATGTATCTGGTGTCCAAGCTGAACTATCAGCACTGGCGGCTGCTCACCATCCCTATGCTGGCGGTGTCCATCACCCTGCTGGTGCTGGTGCTCACCCCCCTTGGCGTGAACATCAACGGGGCCCAGCGGTGGCTGCGTATGTTCCTGCTGTTCGGTCCCACCTATCAGCCCTCGGAGATCGCCAAGGTGGCCGTGATCATCTTCTTCTCGGCCCGGCTGTCCAAACGGACCACCGAGAAGAAAAAGAAGTTCTCCAACCGGACCTTCTGGGGCCGCTTGGGTAATCTGGGCACCCGGCTGGGCTTTATGGAGCTGGTGCCCTATGGCGCGGTGCTGGGCGTTGTGCTGCTGCTGGTGGTGAAGGAGCCCCACATGTCGGGTACCATCCTGATCATGGTGGGAGCGGCGGCGGTGCTGTTTGCTGCGGGCATCAATATTGCCTGGTTCATCGCCGGCATCGGTTCGGTGGGTGCGCTGATGACCTTTATCATTCTGAACACCACCTATATGAACGCCCGGGTGCAGCTGTGGCTGGACCCGTGGAGCGATCCCCGGGGCAAGGGCTTTCAGACCATTCAGTCCCTGCTGGCCATCGGCTCCGGCGGCCTGCTGGGCCTGGGGCTGGGCAACAGCCGCCAGAAGCTGCTGTATATTCCCGAGCCGGAAAACGACTTTGTCTTTTCCGTGGTGGTGGAGGAGCTGGGCTTTGTGGGGGCAGCCATCGTGCTCATCCTGTTTGCCCTGCTGGTCCTGCGGGGCTACTGGCTGGCCCTGCACGCCCGGGATAAGTTCGGTTCGCTGACCATTGTGGGCATCATTACGCTGATGGCCACCCAGGTCTTTTTGAATATCGGCGTGGTGACCAACCTCATCCCCAACACGGGCATCTCCCTGCCCTTTTTTAGCTTCGGCGGAACGGCATTGGTGATGAACATGGCGGAGATGGGCATTGTACTGGGGATATCCAGACAGATACCCGCCCCGAAAAACGACTGAATCCGGCGGCGGACAAACAAAGATATTTCTGAGGTGATAACATGAACATCCTCTTTACCTGCGGCGGCACCGCCGGACACGTGAATCCGGCGGTGGCCCTGGCCCGCATCTTTCAGGACAAGCATCCCGGCTGCCGGGTGCTGTTCGTGGGAGCGGACGGGGGCATGGAGACCCGGCTGGTGCCCAAGGAGGGCTATCCCATCCGCACCGTGACCATCACGAATTTCCACCGCTCCCTGGCCCCGGCGGACATCGTCCATAATCTGGGCACGCTGGTGAACATGCAGCGCTCCAAAAAGCAGGCCCGGGCCATTCTGGACGAGTTCAAGCCAGACCTGGTGGTGGGCACCGGCGGCTATGCCTCCTTTCCCGTGGTGAACGAGGCGGCCCACCGGGGCATCCCCACCGCCGTGCACGAGTCCAACGCCGTGCCCGGCCTGACCACCAAGGCCCTGTCTAAAGTGGTGGACCGGGTGATGGTGGGCTTTGAAGAGAGCCGCAGCCACTATGACGACCCCACCAAGGTGGTGGTCACCGGTACCCCCGTCCGGGGGGACTTCTTCCGGTTTACCCGGGAGCAGGCCCGGGAGCAGCTGGGCTTTCCCGACCAGCGGCCCCTGCTGCTGTCCTATTGGGGGTCCCTGGGGGCGGAGGTGATGAACCGGAAGATGGTGGACTTCATCGCCAAGGAGTGCTATGAGGGTGCGCCCTATCGCCATATCCACGCCGCCGGGCGGGACTTCGCCTGGATGAAGGAGGAACTGCTGCGCCGGGGCCTGCAGCTGGGGGACAACGGCATCGAGGTCCGGGAGTATATCTATGACATGCCCCTGGTCATGGCGGCCAGCGACCTGGTCCTGTGCCGGGCGGGCGCCTCCACCATCTCAGAGCTCACCGCCATCGCCAAGCCCTGTATCCTGGTGCCTTCCCCGAATGTGACCAACAATCACCAGGAAAAGAACGCCAGAGTGCTGGAGCAGCACGGGGCCGCAGTGGTTCTGCTGGAACCGGAAATCGACGGAAAGCGGCTCTATGGAACAGCGAAGGAGCTGCTGGCAGACCGGGACCGACTGACGGCTATGTCCAAAAGTCTCACCGAGCTCTCCGTTACCGACGCCTCGGAGGAGATCTACCAGACGCTGATAGCACTTCTGAAGTAGGCCGGGCACT
>URNZ01000015.1 GCA_900549405.1 uncultured Eubacteriales bacterium
TGGGCATCTGCGGCGAGCACGGCGGCGATCCCTCCTCCGTGGAGTTCTGCCACAACGTGGGTCTGGACTATGTCTCCTGCTCCCCCTTCCGCGTGCCCATCGCCCGCCTGGCCGCCGCGCAGGCTGCCATCAAGAACCCCCGCAAGTAAGTTTTTGCACAATATGACAGCAAACACCCCCGGTTCTGCGGAACCGGGGGTATTCTTGTTTCGTTGCATCTGCGCCGCACTTGTGATATGATGTTCAGGACATCAACACAGGAGCGGCTTACATGATTATTTTTGATTTGGAGTGGAACCACGGCTATAAGCCCCGGCTCCCGGATGAAATTTTGCAGATCGGCGCAGTGAAGGTGGACCGGCTGGGCGGGCGGATTATCGACACCTTCAACGCCTATATCCACCCCTCGGTGTATAAAAAGCTCTATCACAAGGCCAAGGAGCTGCCGGACAAGGACCTTTATCTCACCTCGCCCCTGGATTTTCCCGCCGCCTATCGGGCCTTTTACGACTGGTGCGGCCAGGACGCCGAGTTTGCCGGGTGGGGGACCCAGGACGTGCCCACCCTGGCTAAGAGCGCGGAGTATTATCACCTGCCCCAGCTCACCGTGAAGCAGGAGTACGATTTACAGGCCGCCTTTTCCCGCACCCTGGGCATAACAAACTGCATCGCCCTGGAGAAGGCCGCCGCCTATTGTGCCATCCCCTATACCTTCGAGTTCCACAACGCCCTCCACGATTCCCTCTACACTGCCCTGGTGGGGGAGTTTGTGAGGCCGGACTGTCTGACTGTGCCCCCTGCCGAGCCTACCCCCTTGGCGGAGCTGGCCCCCCTGTGCCAGCCGAAGGCTCTGCCTGGACCGTTTACGGACAAGTCTCTGCTGCTCAACGCCAAGGCCGCCCGGCGGGTGATCTGCCCCACCTGCAAAAAGATCTATGGGGTCAGCGTGTGGCACCCCTTTGACGACGACATCTACTACAGCCGGGTGAAGTGCCAGGAGCATGGCCGCCTGCTGTGCCGGGTGGACGTGGCCCCCGCCCCCGGCGGGAACTGGAAGGGCACCCAGCTGGTCCTGCCGGAGCTGGACGCCGAGACCGCCGCCTACCGCGCCGCCAAAAAGCACGAGCCCATCCTCTGCGTCAAGGCCCGGGGCTACCACCGCCGCCGCCGGGGCCCCCGTGGGAACCGGGGAAACCGGTCCAATCGGGGCAACAACCGCAAAGCGGGATAAAAAATCCGCCCCCAAGCCGTTCCGATGGAACAGCTTGGGGGCGGTTCGCGTTTTGCTTTACTGCTGGCCCCGGGCCAGCTTCACGATGTCGCCCACGCCGGGCAGGACCACGGAGGGACGGTAGGAGTAAGTATTCAGAGTCTCCTCCGTGGACACGCCGGACAGGACCAGGACGGTGGACATGCCGCTCTCCAGGCCGGAGATCACGTCGGTGTCCATCCGGTCCCCCACCATCACCGCGTCGGCGGAGTGGCAGTTGAGCAGGCGCAGGCCGGTGCGCATCATCAGGGGGTTGGGCTTGCCGCAGAAATAGGCCTTTTTGCCGGTGGCCAGCTCGATGGGGGCCACCAGAGCGCCGCAGGAGGGGGCAATGCCGCCCTCCACGGGGCCGGACACGTCGGAGTTGGCCCCGATGAGCTTGGCACCCTTATACACCAGGTTGGTGGCCTTGGTCAGGGTGTCCAGGGAATAGGCCCGGCCCTCGCCCACCACCACATAGTCGGGGTTCACGTCGTTCATGGTGATGCCCGCGTCGTACAGGGCGTTGAGCAGGCCTGCCTCGCCGATGGCGAAGACGGAGCAGCCGGGGGCCTGCTCCTTCAAAAAGGCGGCGGTGGCCAGGGCGCTGGTGTAGAAGTGCTCCTCAGACACGTCCAGACCCAGGCGGGCCAGCTTCTGCTGGAGTTCCCGGGGGGTGTTGCCGCTGTTGTTGGTCAGGAACAGAAACTCCTTCTCCTCGTCGTGGAGCCACTGGATAAATTCCGCCACCCCGGGCAGCACCCGGTTTCCGTGGTAGATGACGCCGTCCATATCGCAGATGAAACCGCGCTTGGCGTTAAAATCAAGATTCATGATGGTTCCTCCTAAAACAGGGGAAAGTCTGTCACAGACTTTCACGAAATGAAAATCGGTAGGTCCAGCATATACCCTTTCTCCGGTCCCGTCAACCGGGCTTTGGTAAAAAAGACATAAAAAAAGCAGCATCCCCCGGTTTTTGAACCGGGGGATGGGCATTTCCTGGAGCTTTAGTTCTTCACGGCATCCATGGCCGCATTCACATCCTCGGCCACCACCAGCAGGACGGTGTTCTCTCGGGCGGAGGTCCAGGCGCTCTCCAGCTTGGGGATCTCTTCGGGGCGATAGTCCTTGTTGGTGTCGATCTGCTTCTGGATATAGCCATCCAGGGCGGTCATGGTGGTCTGGGCGGCGTCCTCACTGTCCAGGATCAGAACGGCGGCCTCCTCACAGGTGGCCCCGGCGGAGCGCAGCACGGCGCAGTCGGTGAGCTGCTCCCGGGTAAGCCCCGCGTCGGCCAGACCGTACAGGGCGAAGGCGGTGTCCGCGTCCACGGTCTCCAGCTCCTCGGAGAAGGCCCCGGCTTCGGCGATCTTGTTCACGTCATCGGTGGTATAGGCGCTGCCGCCCTTTTCGCTGCTGCCGCAGCCGGCCAGCGCCGCGGCACACAGGGCCGCCGCCAGCATCACGCGCAAAAACTTCATGTGGAAAACTTCCTTTCAATCTACTATTATCTATTTGAATTTTGGAACATCAGACCTGGGGCTGCTCCCCGGTGGGATAGAGGGTGTCAAAGTCCACGGTGTGGGTCTGGAGATAGGTCAGCCACTGCTTGCACCAGTCGCTGCGCAGGTGGACGCCGTCCTTACTGGCCTCGGCGGGCAGCTCCCCGTTTTCGTTGACGAACTCGGAGTACAGGTCCAGATAGACCACCTGCTTCTCCTGGGCGGCCTTTTTGATCAGGTCGTTATACACCCGCAGATGCTCGTTGGTGAGATAGCTCCGCTTGGTGGTCTGGGCGATGACCTCCTCATTCAGGGGGATCAGGTTCTGGACATAGATGACGGCGTGGGGCTGGATGCGGCGGATGTCGTCGATGGCCTTGCAATAGTTGTCGTAAAAGCCCTGGTCGTCGTAATAGCCCAGCTCGTTCACCCCCAGGGACAGATAGACCTTGCCATACTGCTGAAGGGCCAGGGCCTCCAGCAGGGTATACTCTTTTCCGTCGATGGTCAGGGCCTTTTTCTCCTCCAGCTTGAAGATGGACAGGCCCTTGGACGTCAGGTTCTTGCCCGTGCCGATGCCGCTGTAGATAAGAAAGCCGTCGGTGCGGGAGTCGCCCACAAAGGCGGCGTCGTCAAAATAGCTGTTGTCCACCGCCTCCCGGGCCGGGGCGGGCTGGCTGAAGTCATAGCTGCCCTGGGCGGTGAGCGCCGGGGCGGATGTGTCGGGCTGGGACTGGTCCGGCTGGCTGCCGTCGGGCTGCTGGGCGTCCTCGCCGCCGGAAGAGGACGCGCCGCCGCTCTGGCTGGCGGAACTGGAGGAGGAAACGCTGCTGCCTGTGCTCTGGCTGGAGGAGGCGGGCTGAGCCGTCTTTCCGCAGGCGGACAGGGTCAGGACGATGGCAAGAGCGGCAGAAAGGGCGCCGCAGAACTTTTTGGTCATGGGGGATAGCTCCTTTTCGGTTACAGAAGAGAGATAAAACAGATGTACGCGTTTCGTACCTAAAGAGGATACCACAATTCCGGCAAAATTCAATATGTTGTTTCTTAAAATTCTCTGAATTTCGTCCCTGATCGTGTCCCCTTGCCGGGCAAAGCGACGGGGCCAGATATTTTTTTGCCCTTTGGGCGGAATTTGTGAAATTTAAGGGTGGCAAACGGAAACAAATGTGATAAAATGTAACCTGGATTTTTGTGTTAGCCACTTGGGCCATTCCCCTGCCCATGATCTTGGCCGCCATATCGGCCATATAGAGAGAAAGTGATGACCGCATGAGTATTGAACTGCAAGCACAGGCCAAGTCCCGCATTCTCATCGTAGACGACTCCGGCATGAACCGGATGATGCTCTCTGAACTGCTGGAGGATCGGTATGACATTCTGGAGGCATCCAACGGCGCAGAGGCCCTGTCCCTCATCCGCCAGAATCTGAGCAGTCTGGACCTGGTGCTGCTGGACATTGTCATGCCGGAATTGGATGGCTTCGGCGTGCTGGCCAACATGAAAAAGCGCCGCTGGCTGGAATTTATCCCCGTTATCATGATCTCCTCCGAGGGGGACTCCGCCTCTATCGAGCGGGCCTTTAACCTGGGGGCCTCCGACTATATCCAGCGGCCCTATAAGGGCTTTTTGATCCACCGGCGCATCATCAACATCCTGGGGCTGTTCCAGCGCCAGCGGCGGCTGATGAGCCTGGTGGAGGAGCAGGTGTATGAAAACGAAAAGAACAGCCGGATGATGATCAATATCCTGGGCCACATCGTGGAGTTCCGAAACGGCGAAAGCGGGATGCACATCCACCACATCCAGGTCATCACCAAGCTGCTGCTCCACCATCTGGTGGAAATGACCGATGCCTATCCCCTGAGCGAGAGCGACATCGCCATGTACTCCACCGCCTCCGCCCTCCACGACATCGGCAAGATCTCCATCGACGGCGACATCCTGAACAAGCCCGGGCGGCTGACCCCGGAGGAGTTTGAGATCATCAAGACCCACGCGCTCATCGGTGCGGAGATGCTGGAGCAGCTGCCCTTTTACTCGGACAACCCCCTCATCCACGCCGCCTATGAGATCTGCCGCTGGCACCACGAGCGGTATGACGGACGGGGCTACCCCGACGGCTTGAAGGGGGAGGAGATCCCCATCTCCGCCCAGGTCACCGCCCTGGCCGACGTGTATGACGCATTGACCAGCGTGCGCTGCTATAAGGCGGCCATTCCCCACGAGAAGGCCATGGAGATGATCTTAGACGGCCAGTGCGGCGCGTTCAACCCCCTGCTGCTGCAATGTTTAAAGGACGTGCAATATCAGGTGGCCGATGCCATGCGCAGCGACGGCGCTCAGGAGGAGCCGGACCGCCAGGCGGTGCTGCGCACCACCGAGGAGCTGCTGGAGCAGGCCCCCGGCGAACACATCCTGTCCCAGGTCAAGCTGCTGGAACAGGAACGGCTGCGCCAGGAGTTCTTCACCGCCGGGGTGCAGGAGATCCAGTTCGTCTACGATGCCGAGCTGAAAACGGCCACCATCTTAAGGGGGGCCGCCCAGTTGGGGACTGGCGAGGTCGTTGTGGACCGGGCCAGCCAGGACCAGAGCTTTCTGGGGCCCGAAAACATGGAGCTCATTCGGGAGAAGGTCCGCGCCGCTACCCCGGAGCAGCCGGAGGTGAACGTGCGCTGTCTGCTGTGCGACCACAACGGGGAGCTGCACTGGCGGACCATCATCCTGCGGGTGATGTTCACCGAGCAGGAGGGCAAGCCGGTCTACACCTCCCTGCTGGGCCGCATCCTGCCCCCGAAGCGGGACCACCGCCTGTCCAGCTTTGACAAGGTGTCCGGCCAGAACTATTCCGACGACCAGCTCCAGGACATGATGGAACAGCTGCGCTGCGTGTTCGACGTGGTCCGCCTGGTGGACCCGGAAAAAATGGAGGTGCTGGACGACGGCACCGGAGGCGGGGCCAGGGGCTGCAAAAATCAGCAGTGCCACGCCATATGGGGCAAGGGGGACCGGTGCAAAAACTGCATCTCCCTGAACGTCCTGCACAGCCGGAGCCAGGCGGCAAAGCTGGAGTTTGCGGACGAGAGCGCCTATGCCGTCTTCGCTAAATATATCCAGCTGGATGGCCATGACCTGGTGCTGGAGATGGTGTATAAGATCCGGGAGGAGCTGCTGCTGGAGGCCTATGGCCGCACCACCTTTATGGAATATGTGAACAGCTATAACCAGCAGTTCTACCAGGACGTGCTCACCGGGGCCTATAACCGCCGCTTTTACGAGGAGCAGGCCAAGACCGACCACATCTATAACGGCGTGGTGATGATCGACGGCAACCACTTCAAGCAGATCAACGACCAGTTCGGCCACGCCGCCGGAGACGCGGCCCTGCGCACCGTGGCCCAGACGGTGCTGGGCTGCATCCGCTCCACAGACCGGCTGGTGCGCTATGGCGGGGACGAGTTTATCCTCCTGCTGGTCAGCATCCCCTATGACGCCTTCCAGCGCAAGCTGGAGGAGATCGTGAGCAAGGTGGCCCGGGCCACCCCGCCGGGCCTCCCCCATATCCACCTTGGCATCACCATGGGCGGCGTATACGGCATGGAATCGGTGGAAGAGGCCGTGGCCATGGCGGACCGGCTGATGTATCAGGGCAAGCGCATGGGCAGCACCGTGGAGACCATCAACGTGGCCGACCACCCCGACATCCTGGCCGCCCTCCAGCGGCGCTCGGAGCGATGACAGATGACCCAATTCTCTGGCGTGTTCCCGGTCTTCTGCCCGGGGAACACGCACAAGATTTGAGATAGAAACAAGATAGAAAGGACTCTTTACCATGAATTTAAAAGAGCTCTATGCCTGCTGCGGCGGCGACTTTGATACTGTGATGGATATCTGGCGCTCGGACGAGCGGGTGGCCCGTTTTCTGGGCCGTTTTCTGGAGGACGGCAGCTATGCCAACTTCCACAAGTTCCTGGATGCGGGCAACCTGCCCGAGGCCTTCCGCGCCGTCCACACCCTGAAGGGCGTGTGCCTCAACCTGTGCCTGACCCGGCTGAGCGAGTCCAGCGCCACCGTCACCGACGCTCTGCGCAGCGGCGAGGATCACACCACCCCCGCCATGCTGGCCCGCTTTGATGCGGACTATGCCCAGGTGACCCAGTCCATTCGGACCTATCTGGCGGAACATCAGGGCTGATCCCGGCACGTTCTCTGCCCCGTATCTCCCCCGCAGCATTCATATATATGCAAAAATATACTATATGTATATATCTGAAAGGACTTCGATCCGATTGGAGCAAGTATTCAACGCAACCAAAAAACATATCCGCAGCGGGAGCCGAAATCTCCTGCTGCTGCTCATTACTGTGGCCCTCCTTTTTCTGGGTGGGCTGTACGGCACCTATCGGGGCCTGATCGTCAACTCCACTCAGATGGGAGAGGAGCTGGTGCAGAGCTATGTGGCCGACGAGGAGCGCAACCTGCTGCTCTATCAAAACCTGGTCAAGGTGGGCGTGACCTATTTAGACCAGCTCACCGACCAGGGCCTGTCCATGGAGGAGGTCTCCCGCCGCCTGATTGACTATATGAACGCCACCTCCCACGCTCTCAGTGACACAGAGCTGTCTTTGTCCCTGGCTATGAACGGGCAGCTCACCTATGACACCGATGCAGTTGTGCCGGAGGACTATAATTATCTGGACTCCGCCTGGTACGCCAAGGCCGCCGCCGTCCCGGGTGAAGTGGTCTTTACCGACCGGTTCGTCTGCCCCATCGAGCATATCAACGAGGTGGTGGTGGCAGCCGTCTCCCCCAAGACGGGCTATGCCGTGTTGGTCAATCTGCATGAAGAGGACTTTGCCTACATCCACCAGGACCTGAACCTGGGGGAGGGCGGCGCCTATTATCTGTTCGACAAAAACGATCACCTGCTGTATGCCAGCACCCCCTTCTCCGAGGTCTCTCAGGAACAGGTGGAGGCGTATGCCGAGTCTATGAATCAGCTCCACAGCACGAAAAACGGCCAGGACATCACCGATTTTAGCGGTAAGACCCGCACCTATTTCTCCGCCCCCGTGAGCAACGGCTGGAGCTGTGTCCTCACCGTGCCCCGCTCCGCCCTCATCATCGGGATGCACCAGGTCCTGGTGAGCTATGTGCTGGTACTTCTGGCCGCCCTGGCGGTCATGTTCTTTTTGTGGCGCAGGGGCCGCCAACTGCGGCAGCACCTGATCCGGGTGAGCGCCATGGTCCAGGCCCTGTGCAACTCCTTCTATGCCATCTATTGGGTGGATGTCAGAAATGGGCGGTACGAGGTGCTCAAGCAATCCCACGACAGCCGCTTCCACCTGGCGAAGCAGGGCACCTATCAGGAGCTGCTGCAGGCCTTTCTATCCGACATGCACGAGGAGACCGCCAGGGAATTTTCCGACTGCTTCTCTTTGGAGCACCTGTCCCAGCTGGCCCAAAAGCGGGTAAAGGACTTTGGCGGCGACTTTCAGCGCATCTCGAACGACGGGTTTACATGGATCAATGTAAACGTCATCGTGGACCAGCCCCTCAGCCATGGCGAGGCCCTGCTGGCCTTCCGCCTGGCGGACACAGACCGGCAGCAGCACAGCCGCCTGGTGAAAGAGGCCATGGCGGCCGCCGATGCCCACCAGCGGGCCCAGCATCAGTTCTTCGCCAGCATGAGCCACGACATGCGCACCCCCCTGAACATCATCCTGGGGATGAACCAGCTCTCCGCCCGCCCCGACTGCACCAAAGAAAAGCGGGCGGAATACACCCGGGAGATCGACCAGGCCGGGCGCCAGCTGCTTCGTCTGATCAACGACATCTTGGACCTGTCCTGCATGGAGCAGGGCCAGCTGTCCCTGGAAAAGCACGAATTTGACCTGTGTCAGGCCCTGTCCGACCACGTGGCCCCCTTCCAGGCCCAGGCGCAGCAGCAGAACAAGCCCTTCACCTTCCGCATGGATGTGGAATACCCCATGGTCCTGGGGGACAAGGTCCGCCTGGCCCAGATCATGGACAACCTGCTGTCCAACGCCCTGAAGTATACCCTGCCGGGGGACAGCATCTCCGTCACTCTGTCCCAGGCGGGGGCGGACAACAAAAACTACCTCTTCGTGGTAGCGGACACGGGCATCGGCATGTCCCAGGAGTTTTTAAAACGGCTCTATGACCCCTATGCCCGGGAGCGGCGCTTCGGCGCCAACTCCGCCGTGGGCAGCGGTTTGGGACTGACCATTGTGAAAAACCTGGTGAGCCAAAAGGGGGGCGACATCTCCGTGGAGAGTACGCCCGGAAAGGGTACCTGCTTCCGGGTCACCCTGCCCTTTGTCCACGCCAGCTCCGCCCAGGACGATCCCGCTCCGGCTCCCGCCGCTGCCGACTACTCTCTCAGCGGAAAACATGTGCTGGTGGCCGAGGACAATCTGTTTAACCGGGACATCCTCATCGAGCTTTTGACGGAGGCGGGAGCCATCGTCACCGGGGCCGCCGACGGGCAGGAGGCGGTGGATGCCTTCTCCCGCTCGGCCCCCTTCTCCTTTGATGTGATCCTCATGGACCTGCAGATGCCCCGACTGGACGGCTGTCAGGCCGCCCAGGCCATCCGGGTGCTGGACCGGCCCGATGCCAAATCGGTGTTTATCCTGGCCCTCACGGCCAACACCTCTGCCGAGGACATGGGCAGCTCGGTGAAGGCGGGAATGGATGCCCACCTGTCCAAGCCTGTGCCCATTCCCGTCATCTGCCGGACCCTGGCCCGCCTGACCGCCAAACGCGCGGCCAAAACGGCCGGAAATGAGACGAAAGTGTAAACTTTTGTCCCTTCCTCTGGACAGTACCGGACATTAGGATTATAGTTATGTCGTTTATAGCGCTCAATCGTCGTTGCGGGCGGACCCGGAGGTCCGCCCCTACGGCGTATTAGGGTGAATTTTCTGTTTGTTTTATCTGCGCGGTCTCTCTGCAAGTATGTAGGGGCCGACCTCTGTGTCGGCCCGTCGTTGATAGAGCGGATGCAGAAGAACGCTTTTTTCTACATCCATGACTTCTTTGGAGGTCTTTTCATGTTTCATTCCTTCTTCGGCGGGGTCAATCCCGCCCCACACAAAGAGAATACCCGGCGTAAGCCCATCGCTCAGCTGGAGCAGCCCCCTCGGCGGGTCTATCTGCCCCTGACCTCCGGCCGGGACCAGGCTCTGCTGCCGGCGGTGAAGCCGGGAGACACGGTGCAGGTGGGACAGCCTGTGGCCATCAGCCGGGGGCTGGAGTCCACCGTCCACGCCAGCGTCTCCGGCAGGGTGACGGCCATTGAGGACTGCCCCCACGCCAAGCTGGGCACTGTCTCCGCCATCGTCATCGAGAACGACGGCCAGGACACCCACTGGTCCGGGCGGCCCGAGCCCCTGATCCCCGAGCAGGTCACCCTGGAGCTGCTGCTGGGCCGGGTGCGGGAGGCAGGTATTACCGGCATGGGCGGCAGCGGCTTTCCCACGGCGGAGAAACTGCGCCAGGCCGCCGGCCGCGTGGACACCCTGATCGTCAACGCCGCCGAGTGCGAGCCCTATGTCACCGCCGACTATCGTCTGCTGCTGGAGCGCAGCGACAAGATCCTCCTCACCGCCCACACGCTGGCCCGGGCCCTGGGGGCCCAGCGGGCCGTGCTGGTCACCGAGGGGGACAAGCTGAAGGCGGTGGAGGCGGTGGAGCGCCGTCTGCGCCGCAGCAGCGGCAAGGTGGAGCTGCGCACCGTGGGCACCCGCTATCCCCTGGGGGCGGAGCGCCAGATCGTCCAGACGGTCACTGGGCGGGAAGTCCCCCCGGGCAAGCTGCCGGTGGACGTGAAGTGCGTGGTGCTGAATGTGGCCACCGTGTTTGCCATTCAGGAGGCCCTGTTCCAGGGCCGCGCCCTCACCCACCGGGCCGTCACCGTGTCCGGCGGGGCAGTGGCCCGGCCCCGGAACCTGTGGGTCCCTCTGGGCACCCCCCTGAAGGACCTGCTGGACTCGGTGGGCGGTCTGCGGGAGCAGGCGGACCAAGTCCTGCTGGGCGGGCCCATGATGGGCCTGCCTCTAAATGATCTGTCCGCCCCGGTGACCAAGGGCACAAATGCCCTCACCTGCCTCACCCGGTCAGAGCGCCGGGGCGCGGGGGAGCAGACGGTGTGCGTCCGCTGCGGCAAGTGCGTCTCTGCCTGTCCCATGCACCTGGCCCCCGCCTTTATCCACCGGGCCCTGGAGCAGGACCAGCCCCACAAGCTGCCCGCGCTCCACCCCCAGGACTGCATCTCCTGCGGCTGTTGTTCCTTTGTCTGTCCCGCCCGCATCCCCCTGCTGGAGCAGGTGGAGCGGGCCAAAGCCCTGGTATCGGAAGGAGGGGAACCCACATGAGCGAGCTGACCCGTTCTCTCCGGCTGCCCCCTCCGGCGGGCCACCCGGACTCTGCCCAGGCCATGATGCGGGACGTGCTGGTGGCCCTCACCCCCGCCCTGGCCATGGCCGTGTTCTTTTTCGGTCCCCGGGCCTTGCTCCTCACCGCCGTGTCGGTGGTCAGCTGCGTGCTGTTTGAAGGGGCCTACCGCCGCTTTACCCATCAGAGCGACACCCGCAGGGACCTGTCTGCCTGCGTCACCGGGCTGCTGCTGGCCCTCAGCCTGCCCGCCTCCGCCCCCTATTGGGCCCCGGTGCTGGGGGCCGCATTCGCCATTGTGGTGGTCAAGCAGTTCTATGGCGGGCTGGGCAAAAACTTTATGAACCCCGCCCTGGCCGGACGGATGCTGCTGGCCACCTTCCCCATGCTGATGACCAAGTGGCCCACCCCCCTGCACTGGCTGGGACTGGGCCGGGTGGACGCGGTGGCCTCCGCCACTCCTATGTCCTATCTCCACAGCGGGACGCTCCCACCCTTCAACCTGGGTCAGCTGCTGCTGGGCCAGCAGGGGGGCTGTCTGGGAGAGGTCTCCGCCTTTATGCTGCTGTTGGGTGGGGGCTATCTGGTGCTGCGCCGGGTGATCTCCCCCCGCATTCCCTTGGCCTTTTTGGCCACGGCGGCCTTTTTTGCCGCCCTCACCGCCCCGGCGGATGTCTCCGTCGCCCGGTGGGTGGCCATGGAGCTGCTAAGCGGCGGTCTGCTGCTGGGGGCCCTGTTTATGGCCACCGACCCCACTACCTCCCCCATCACGCCCCGGGGACAGCTGCTCTTTGGGGCGGGCTGTGGGACTTTGACCATGCTGCTGCGTACCTGCAGCTCCTATCCCGAGGGGGTTGGCTGGGCCATCCTCACCATGAATTGCTGCGTGTGGCTGCTGGACCGGCTGGGTATGCCCCGGCGCTTTGGCGCGGGCCGGTTCTATGCCACCCGAAAGCTGCTGCGCCGCATCCGCCGCAGCGTGGGTAAGATCCACTTTGTCAAGCCCCAGCTGTCCTTCCACTTCGGCCACGGGGGCAAGGCCCCCGGCGAGGACCACCTGGACCAGATCCGGGAGCAGGCCAAGGTCATCGGCCACCTGTGCGTGGTGGTGGTCATCATGGGCGTGATGATCTTCTTCGTCCACCGCTACACCGACCTGGACACCGCCCGGACAGAGGCCGAACAGCAGACCGAGCGCCTGGCCCAGGTGATGCCCGCGGCGGCTTCCAGCTCTGAGACGCCCTATCGGGCCAACGGGGCCCTGAGCATCCTGGCGGGCTATTCTGAGGAGAACGAGCTGGTGGGCTATTGCGTGGAGGTCCAGGCCCAGGGCTTTGGCGGCGTCATCACCATGGAGGTGGGCGTGGACTTAAACGGCCAGGTCACCGGCGTGGCCGTCACCTCTCACAAGGAGACCGCCGGTGTGGGCACACGGGCCATGACCCCTGCCGCCCTCAGCCGCTATGTGGGCCGCTATGGCACTCTGCGCACCACCGGCGAGAACGCCGTGGACGCCGTCAGTGGGGCCACCGCCACCTCCAACGCCATCACCGCAGGCGTCAACCGCGCCCTGGCCATCGTGGCCAATCTGGATGCGGCGGACGGCAGCGTGGACTATGTAGACGGCGAAGTGTAACGCCCGCAAGATAAAGGAGACTTTGACATGGCTGTGATCGAGCTTGCCGGGGTGGCGCTGGCCGCCCTGCTGTCTGAAAATTTTGTGCTGGTCAGCTGCATGGGCATCGGCACCCGCCTTCGGGCCTTTCAGGACCCCATCGACGCCCTGCGCACCGGCTATTGCCTCACGGCGGTGATGATCCTCTCCGCCCTGCTGTCCTGGCTGGCCGACTTTCTGGTGCTCACCCGCTTCGGCTGGCAGCACTTCCGGCTGCTGTTCCTGTGCCTGCTCATTCCGGGCATCATCGCCGGGCTGCGGCAGTTTGTCCGGGTGTGCCTGCCCGAGCTGTCCCGGCGGATGGACGACAACCTGGCCAGCATCGGGACAAACTGCGCCGCCCTGGGCTGTGCCCTGCTCATCAGCCAGCGCAGCTATGGCCTGGGCACGGCCCTGGTGTTCGCCCTGTTCGGCGGCGTGGGGGCCACGGTGGCCATGGCCAGCTTTGCCAGTCTGCGGGAGGAGGTCAGCTTTCACCACTGCCCCCGGTGCTTCCAGGGGCTGCCCATCCTCCTCATCACCGCCGGGCTGATGGCCCTGGCCCTGGTGGGTTTTTACGGGCTGCACATGCCCTAAAACAACAAAGAAAACCGCTCAGTCTTCCAACAGAAACCTGAGCGGTTTTTTGCGCACTATTTTAAGAATATCGCCGGTCTAAGATGTCCACGATGTCCCCGATGACGCCGTCGTCACAGTGACAGAGGACTTTGGCCCCCCAGTCCTTCACCTCTTGGGCGCAGTTGGCGGGGGCAAAGGGGATGGCGGAACGGCGGAGCATGGACAGGTCGTTCTGGTTGTCTCCCACGCAATAGAGGTTCTCCGGCCGGATGCCCAGCATGTCCGCCACCTTGGCCACAAAGTCCCCCTTGGTGCTGCCCTTGGCGGTGATCTCCAGGTAATAGGCGTTGGAGAAGATGGCCTCATACCGGTCCCCCCACCGCTCCAGCAGCCACTGCTGCACCGGGCGGAGCACGTTCCGCTCCTGCTGCAAAATGGCCTTGGTCCAGGGGGTGGGCATCTGGTCGAAGGGGAGGACAGTGTAGCCGCCGCCCACCTTTTTCATGTGGGCCTCGGTGATGTAGTTGGGGTTCCAGGCGTAGATGTCCTCGGCGTGATAGACCTCAGCGCCCACCGAGGGGAACTGGGCCAGAATGGCGGAAAAGTCCGCCGGGGCGGAGGGGGGCAGAAAGGTCTGCTCCAGCATCTCGTTTTTGGAAAAATCATAGATGGCCGAGCCGTTGGACAGCACCACCGGGGCGTCCAGAGGCACCAGGTCGTGGTAGGGGGCAAAGGTCCGTCTGGCCCGCCCGGTGGCCACGGTGAAGCGCCCGCCCTGGCTGCGGAAATAGTCCAGCGCCCGGCGGTTGCGCTCGGGCACCTGGTGGTGGGAGTCGTAAAGAGTGTCATCAAAATCGCTGACCAGCAGCACGCCATCAAATTTTCCCATTAGGGTCTCTCTTTCTCCCCGGCTTTCGGGGGCGTTTTCAGTGGATGTCCTCCCCCAGGAAATAGCGGCCCATGGGGCGGAAGAGCAGGGCGGCCAGGACCAGGGAGATGACGGTGTTGGGCAGCATATAAGAGCCGTTATACACCAGAGAATAGAAGCTGGGGCTGGTGAAGGTCCAGTTCATAAACTGGGTGGGGGCCAGGATCTTGTACACGGTCACGCCGCTGATATAGTGGATGATGAACCGCCCCACGCAGCCCAGCAGGATGCCGGGGAAAATGCCGTATTTCTTTCCCCGGAACAGTCCGGCCAGCCCCAGGGGGGTGAAGGCCACCAGATAGTCCAGCAGCATAGACTGCCAGCCCCAGGCATAGGCCCCGTCGAACATCAGCTGGAGCAGACCGAACAAAAAGCCCACGGACAGGCCGGGCCCCAGGCCCCAGCGGATGGCAAAGAGGAAGATGGGGAACATGGCCGCCGTGACCGAGCCGCCGTTGGGCGCCTCCGCCAGCTTGACATAGCTGAGGATCTGGGCCAGGGCCAGCATCACAGCGCCCTCGCACAGCATCCGAAGCTGCAAATGAGTTTTGGTGTTCATACACACGCCTCCTAAAAGATATACCGCAGCACACCAAACGGGTGTTGCGGTACGGGAGGACGGAATGATACACTTGCGTCCACTTCCTACGCCGGCATTACCCGGATCAGGTTCAAGGGACCGGGGGCTGCGCTTTGCCCCGCATCTCAGCCGGGAATGACTCCCAGCGCCCCTGTGTTTGATTGTCCTGCGGTAGTTTTATTGTATGGAATCGGGCCGGGTTTGTCAAGGGAGGGGCACAAAAACGCGGACCCGCAGCAGGAGAGGACTGCGGGTCCGCGCTTTTTATGGCTTTTGAACGGTTTGGATGGAACCTGCAAAAGCGGATCGGCCAGGTGGCCGGGGGAGAATGCTTGTTTTGTGTTTACTTGGCGAAGGTGCGGTAGTAATCCTTCAGGAACTCGTTCAGCTTTTTCATATTGGAAACTTCCTTTCTGTTGAAGAAGGTGATTTTGATGGGATCGGGTTTCTTATTTCGCGAAGGTGCGGTAATAATCCTTCAGGAACTCAGCCAGTTTTTTCATATCAAAACTCCCTTTCTGTTTGAAGTGAATGGCGGAAATGAAACATCAGAAATTCTCAGCGAAAGTCTGATAATACATCCGCAGCATCTCAGTGAGTCCGTTCCAAATGTTCCGTTTCATGAATCAAGACCTCCTATTTCCTTTGTTTCATGTGGTTTTTGTTTTGAAATTTTTGTATTCCCTTTTGATGGTCTTATCATAGCACCAGTTCAACGAAAAAGGAAATACATATTGCATTGCCTTTATCATATCTTTTCGATATAATAAGCCCAAGGAGATGAGGCATATGGAACTGCGGCAGCTGCGTTACTTTTTGACCGTGGCACAGGAACTGAATATCACCCGGGCGGCGGAGCGGCTGAACATGAGCCAGCCCCCCCTGAGCAACCAGATCCGGGGCCTGGAGGAGGAACTGGGGGTGACGCTGTTCGTCCGGGGCAAGCGGCGGCTGACCCTGACGGACGAGGGCAGCTTTCTGCTCCAGCGGGCGGCCCAGCTGCTGGACCTGGAGGACAAGACCCGCCAGGAGCTGACCACCATGAAGGACGGCATCTCGGGCAAGCTGTGCCTGGGGATGGTGGAGGGCCGTGCCCCCTATCTGTGCGCCCGGTGGATCGCCGGGTTCCGGGACGAGTTCCCCCGGGTGCGCTACAGCCTGTGGAACGGCAGCAGCGACGACGTGCTGGACCGCCTGCGCCGGGGCCTAGCCGACCTGGCGGTGATCGCCGCCCCCTATGACTCTGAGCATCTGGAGGGTATCCCCGTGGGGCAGGAGCCCTGGGTGACTATGATCCCCAAGGACCACCCCCTGGCCAAGCAGCCGGGGAACGAGCTGCCGTTAAAGAGCCTGGTGGGCTGCCCCCTCATCGTGCCCAGCCGAAAGTCAAGGGTGGAGGCCATCCACGAGTGGTTCGGGGAGATCGGGGCAGAGCCGGACATCCTGTGCGAGATGTCCAACTATATGGACGCGGTGGCCCTGGTGGAGCAGGGAGTGGGGCTGAGCATCTTCCCCCAGACCACCTATACCCCCAACGACCTGCTGGTGTCTAAGGTCATTACCCAGCCCGCCCGCAAGGCGGAATATGTGCTGGTGTGGGAGCGGGAGCACCGACTGTCCCCGCTGATGGAGGCCTTTGTGGACTATGTGCGGGACTTTTTGCAGGAGGATATGATCCACTCCCAGCGCTTCCGGGCCCGGGAGGAGGAGTATGCCCTGCCCGGAAATACCGTGAGCCTGTGACAGAGAGAGGAGCGCGCGACATGGAGGAAAACGAGATCGTCCGCCGCTGCGGCGTGACACAGGAGGAGTGGGCCCGGATGCTGGCGCTGTCAAACGCCAGACGGCGGCGCTATCACAAGGGGGAAGCGGTGCTCCGCTGCGGGGACCGGGGGAAAGAGCTGGGCCTGGTGGAACAGGGCAGCGTGAACATCGAGACGGTGGACCTGTCCGGCAGCCGCAGTATTTTGGGGCACATCCCCCGGGGCCAGGTCTTTGCCGAGATCTATGCCTTCTGCCGGGAGGTGCTGATGGTGGACGTGACGGCGGCGGAGGAGAGCCAGGTCTTATTCCTGGACGTCCACGCCCTGCTGCTGCCCCAGTACGCCGGGGAGGGCTGGCAGCGGAAGCTGCTGACGGGGCTGCTGGCCATGTCCACCCAAAAGAACCTGGCCCTGTCCCGGCGGATGTTCTGCGTCACCCCCAAGACGGTGCGGGGGCGGCTGACCACCTATCTCGCCGGTCAGGCCGCTTTAGAAGGCCGCCGGGAGTTCTCTATCCCCTTTGACCGCCAGCAGCTGGCCGACTATCTGAACCTGGACCGCAGCGCCCTGTCCCGGGAGCTGAGCCGGATGCAGGAGGAGGGCCTGCTGGAGTACCACAAAAACCGGTTCAAGCTCACCGGAAGGACGGAATAAACAGGATAAAAATCAGCGTGGCTGTCAGAAACGCAGCCACGCTGATTTTTTGTGCTTTTTTAGTTGTCCGCGTCCTCACGCCGACGCTCCAACGCGAACACGGTCAACTGGAACAGGACGATGACCGTCCAGCCAAGGCCGGTGGCCAGGGCCACGGCGTCCAGCCCCAGGCGGCCCACCAGTAGATAGGCTCCCACCACCCGGACGACGATCTGGATGGTGGTGCCCCAAAAGGTGATGTTCATCCGCCCGGTGCCCCGGTACCAGCCCACAAAGGTGTGCCCGGTGAAGGACAGCCAGTAGAACCAGCCCATCAGCCGCAGATAGGAGCTGCACAGCGCCAGGGCTCCGCTGCCCGACTCCAGAAAGACGGCGGAGAAGGCGGGGGCGAACAGGTGGAGCAGGGCGGAGAAAATAAGGCCGGTGGAGACGACCAGGGCGCCGCCCCGGACAAAGCCGCTCAGCGCCCGGCGGTGCTTCCCGGCCCCCTGGTTCTGAGCCACGAAGATGGCGATGGACTCGCAGCCGCTGATGCCGAAGGCCTGGGTGAAGTTCTCCACCCGGGTGGCGGCGGTGAAGGCGGAGATGGGGGCGGTGGAGGCGAGGCTGATGCCGTTCACCGCGCTTTGGATCATCAGCTTGCCCAGATACAGGCTGGACTGCTGGAGGGCGGCCACGGCGGCATAGCTGCTGGTGCGGTGGATGAGGACGGGGTCCATGCGCATGTCGGCCCGGTGGACGGCCAGAAAGGGCCGCATTTTGCGGATATAGACGAAGCACAGCCCGGAGGACAGCAGCTGGGCCGAGGCGGTGGCCAGGGCTGTGCCCAAAATCCCCAGTTTTAACACAGCCACCAGCAGCCAGGCCGCCGCCAGATTATACCCAAGGGAGAGCAGCAGAAAGTACAGGGCGGACTTGGTGTCCCCCACCGCCCGTAGGGTGGCGGCCAGGTAGTTATAGGTGAAGGTGAACAGCATCCCAATTAAGATCACCCGGAGATAGAGGACCACGTCGGCCATCAGCTCCTCTGGCGTCTGGATAAGGGCCAGGAGCTGGGGGAGAAACAGCTGGACCAAAATGACGGCAGCCAGCGTACAGCCGCCGATGAGCACGGCGGAGACATACAGCTGCTGCCGCAGCCGGGGCAGGTTCTGCTCCCCATAAAACTGGGCGATGAGGACGGATGCCCCCATGCAGGCCCCAGTGATGACATAGATGAACAGGTTCATCACGCTCTCCGCCACCCCCAGGGCGGCAAAGGCGCTGTCGCCGATGTAGCGGGTGACCACCAGGGAGTTGATGATGTTGTAAAGCTGCTGGAGCACGTTGGCGCACAGCAGGGGCAGACACAGCTGAAGCAGCTGGGGCAGGATGGGACCGGAGGTGAGATGAAGCTCTTTGGACACGGAGCGCGCCCCCCTTTCCCTTTTATCATAGGGCAGAATGAAAATTTTGTAAAGCGGAAGAGAACAACAGACAAAAAATGGCAGGTTCAGACAGGGGACCTGTCCTATAATGGGCGGGAAAACAGGCGGCAAAGGCCGCATTGTGAAAAGGAGGAGAGCGCTGTGCCGGTGGTGTGTACAGAGGAGGGCCGCGTGCTGCGGGCGGAGCTGTCCGGAGAGCTGGACCACCATGGGGCCCGGGCGGTGATGGAGGAGCTGGACCGGCAGATCGACCTGGCCCTGCCCCGGGAGCTGGTGCTGGACCTGTCGGGGCTGACCTTTACCGATAGCTCGGGCATCGCGGTGCTGCTGCGGGCCTGGAAGGGCATGATCCACATCCGGGGGGCCATCAAGATCGTGAACACCCCGGACCAGGCGGCCCGGGTGTTCCATGCTGCGGGCCTGCAGCGGATGCTCCGGTTCGAGTGACCGGGGCGGCAGAGAGGAGGTACATACATGAAAGAGGAGAACCACGCGTTTCTGGAGTTTCCCAGCCGCTCGGCCAACGAGGGCTTTGCCCGGGCGGCGGCGGCCTGCTTTGCCGCCCAGCTGGACCCCACCCTGGAGGAGGTGAACGACGTGAAGACCGCCGTGAGCGAGGCGGTGACCAACGCCATCGTCCACGCCTACCCAGACACCCTGGGCAAGATCGTCCTGAAACTGCGCGTCCGCCAGGACAACGTGCTGGAGATCGTGGTGCGGGATTGGGGCGTGGGCATCGCGGACATTGAGCAGGCCAGAACGCCCCTGTTCACCACCGGCAGCCAGGAACGCTCCGGCATGGGCTTTACCATCATGGAGAGCTTTATGGACACGGTGAAGGTGCGCTCCACTCCGGGCAAGGGGACCACAGTGACCATGCGGCGGAGGATCGCCCGCCGGGCGGGGCGATGAACGCCCCGGCCTTGTCTGCGGGGGAGCTGCTGGCGGCGGCCCGGGCGGGGGACAGCGCGGCTTGCGAGCAGGTGCTGCGGGAGAACAACGGCCTGATCTGGAGCGTGGTCCGGCGGTATTATGGCCGGGGAGTGGAGCCGGACGACCTGTATCAGCTGGGCTGCCTGGGCTTTTTAAAGGCGGTGCGGGGTTTTGATCCCGCTTACGGCACCCAGTTTTCCACCTATGCCGTGCCCAAGATCGCCGGGGAGATCCGCCGCTTTCTCCGGGATGACGGGCCGGTGAAGGTGAGCCGGGGGCTGAAGGAGCGCTCCGCCGCCGTCCGGGGGGCCCAGAGCCGCCTGTCCGCCCGGCTGGGCCGGGAGCCCACCCTCAGCGAGCTGTCGGCGGAGACG
This sequence comes from uncultured Eubacteriales bacterium, assembly GCA_900549405.1. Lineage (GTDB taxonomy): Bacteria > Bacillota > Clostridia > Oscillospirales > Oscillospiraceae > Lawsonibacter. Next base: position 20,059 of record URNZ01000015.1, read on the forward strand.
GGGCTGGAGCCGGAGGACATCGCCGCGGCGGAGACGGCGGCAGAGCCCGTCCTCTCCCTCCAGAGCGAGACGGGGGAGAACGGCCTGACTTTAGAGGGGATGCTCACCGCCGGAAATGAGGAGGAGAGTCTCATCGAATGCCTGGCCCTCCGCGCGGCGCTGGACACCCTGCCGGAGCGGGAGCGGGAGGTGCTGCTGCTGCGCTATTACCGGGGCATGACCCAGGTACAGACCGCCCGGATCGTAGGCGTGTCCCAGGTGCAGGTGTCCAGGTTGGAGCGCAAAGCGCTGGGGAGGCTGCGGGAAGTGATGAGTTAGCCCTCTCAGTCACGGCTGACGCCGTGTCGGCTCCCCCACAGGGGGAGCCAAGAATGCACTTTCGATATTATTCCCCTTGCCTCCCCCTTTGGGGGAGGTGCCCAGTGCGCACACTGGGCGGAGAGGGCTTCCAAAATAAAAGCCGCGAAGCACACGCTTCGCGGCTTGAAAAATAACCTCTTAATCCTCCAGCATCCGATAGCCGATGCCCAGTTCGGTGTATATGTACTTGGGCTCGGAGGGGTTCTCTCCCAGCTTGCGGCGGATGTTGGCCATGTTCACCCGCAGGATCTGGTTGCTGCTGTTGCCGCTGTAAGGGCCCCACACGTGCTGCAAAATGAAGTCATAGGTGAGCACTTTCCCGGCGTGGATGGCCAGCAGCTCCAGGATCTTAAACTCGTTCTGGGTGAAGTGGATCAGCTGGCCGCCCAGGGTGACCTGGTGCTTGGAGATGTCCACGACCAGGTCCTTCACCTGATACACGTCCCGCTGGATGCCCTGGCTGACCTTGATGCGGTCGGCCCGGCGGAGAGTGGTGCGGATGCGGGCCAGCAGCTCGGACACGCCGAAGGGTTTGACCACATAGTCGTCCGCTCCCATGTCCAGGGCCTTGACTTTTTCCGACTCCCGGTCACGGGCGGAGATGATGATGGTGGGCACCTCCTGGGGCAGGTCGCTGAACTGCTCCAGCACCTCCAGCCCGTCCATGTCGGGCAGCCCCAGGTCCAGGAGGACCAGGTCCGGGCTGTGGGAGAAGAACAGGGACAGGCCCTCCTTGCCGCTGGCGGCGGGGATGGCCTTATAGTCGTTGGCGGTGAGGGCGCGGCAGATAAAGTTGCTGATGGCGTGGTCATCCTCGATGACCAGGATGGCGCGTTTTTCAGGCATGGTTCGTTTCCTCCATAGGGAGACCGAAGCGGAACACCGCCCCGCCCTCCGGGTTATTGCCCGCGGCGAAGAAGCCGCCGTGGGCCTTGATGATGCTTTGACAGACGGACAGGCCGATGCCCATACCCCGAGAGGTGTCGCCGGAGAGCTTTTTGTCCAGCTGCTTGCCGGCCTGCACGGCCTGGCAGATCTCGGGGGACAGGCCCTTGCCCCGGTCCCGGACCTCCACCACCGCCCAGTCGTCCTGGCGGAACAGGTGCAGGGTGATGTGCTGGGTGTCGCCGGAGTGGCGGATGGCGTTTTCCAGCAGATTCACCATCACCTGCTTGACCAGCATGGGTTCCATGGGAAAATATAGGATGTCCTCGGACAGGTCCAGCTCCACGTGGCAGTCGGGAAAGCGGCGGCGGGTGGTGAGGATGGCGTCCCCGGCCACCTCCTCCAGCATCTCCTCGTGCTTTTTCAGGGGGATGTTGCCGTCTTGAATGCGGGTGATGGACAGCAGATTCTCTACCATAATAATGAGGGAGTCGGCGTCGTTTTTGATGTCCCGCAGCATGGCCACGTTCTGGGGGGAGACCTCCGGGCTGCTCAGCAGCACCGAGGCGGCACCGGAGATGGAGGTGAGGGGGGTGCGCAGGTCGTGGGACACCGCCCGGAGGATGTTGCCCCGGATGGTCTCCCGGGCGGACTCCAGCTGGATGGCCGCCTTCTCGGCGTTGAGCCGCTCGTTCAGCTCGTACAGGGATTTGGTGCGCTTTTCCTGGCGGATGGCCTCCGCCCGCTGGTTTTTGGTCCGGGTGGTCAGGGCGCACACCACGCAGGAGATGGCCACCATAGAGATCATGGCCACCGGATAGCCCGCGTAGCTCAAAGAGAAGGCGGCGTATGGCACCATGAAGAAGAAGTTGATGCAGAAGCCGCCGATGATGGAGGAGACGATGCCATAGGCATACCCCTCGGTGAGCAGCGAGATCATGACCACCGCCAGCACAAAGACCAGGGCGGAGTTGTTTTCGCCCCCGGTGTGGTTGATCAGAATGCCGCTGGCCAGATAGGCCCCGCACAGGAACAGGGCGGAGACGATGAGACTGCGTGGCGTCTCTGGGATGCGGAGAAACTGCTCCCGGACTCTGCGGTAAATACGCTTTGCCCAGCTGGGGATAGACACGGCGGACACCTCCTGGTGAGATGAAAGATCACAGCAGGTCCCGGCCTGGGGCCGGGACCGTTTTCTTTATTATATCAGCAAACAAAAATGCCGTAAAGGGGGAGAAGTCTGAAAACCGCCGTTGAAAACCCCACCTAGATATGATAGCATGAGAAAAAAGAGACAAGGAGGACTCCGCCATGAACGAAAAGGAACGTTCCGTCCAGTTTCATATCCAGTGCGCCCAGGGGGACGTGGGCAAATACTGCATCCTCCCCGGCGACCCGGGCCGGTGCAGGGCCATTGCCCAGCGGTTTGACGGGGCGGTACATGTAAAGACCAACCGGGAATTCGAGACCTGGACGGGGGAGCTGCTGGGGGAGCGGGTGAGCGTGGTGTCCACCGGTATCGGCGGACCCTCCGCCGCCATCGCCATGGAGGAGCTGGCCAATCTGGGCGCCCACACCTTTATCCGGGTGGGCACCTGCGGCGGCATCGACCTGTCCGTACAGAGCGACGACGTGGTGGTGGCCACCGGGGCGGTGCGCATGGAGGGCACCAGCCGGGAGTATGCCCCCATCGAGTGGCCCGCCGTGGCCGACTATCAGGCGGTGGACGCCCTGGTCCGCTCCTGCAAGGCCCTGGGCAAGCCCTGGCACGCCGGGGTGGTGCAGAGCAAGGACTCCTTCTATGGCCAGCACTCCCCGGGCCGGATGCCCGTGTCCTATGACCTGGAGCAGAAGTGGCAGGCGTGGAAGCGGCTGGGGGTGCTGGCCTCGGAGATGGAGGGGGCCGCCCTGTTCACTGTGGCCGCCGCCCGCCGTGTGCGCTGCGGAGCGGTGTTCCACGTCATCTGGAACCAGGAGCGGGAGGCCGCCGGACTGGACCAGAAAGAATCCCTGGACACCTCCGCCGCCATCGATGTAGGCGTGGAGGCCCTGAAGCTGCTGATCCAGGAGGATAAAAAATAAAAAGCGGGGTGGTTTTATGTGGAATGTCACCTGGCGGATTTATATACGGATCGCATTTTTCCTGGCCTGTGTCAATGTCTTTGCGGCGGGAAAGAGAAAGCAGATGATGTCCCATGTCCTTACATTTGGCAGTTTGATGTTTGGAGCGCTGGCAGCTTTCACGGAGCTCAAGATGGTGAACATGTGGTATGAATTCGGAGAAGTGGTGGAGCTGGAAATGCTCCCTAAAATATATCACAGGCTGACGATAGAGATCCCTTTGCTGCTGCTGATAAACCTTATCCCCTTGATCGTTCTGTTTCTGTTAAAGAAAAGAGACAAATAGAAGCATTTTACGCAGGAGGCAATCTATAATGAACACGCAGGACCCGAAGTTTTTGGAACAGGTTGAGCAGGCGGTGCGGGAGGCCGGACAGATCTTTTATGACCGGACCAAGGCCAGCCACATGAAGCACAAGGGGGTCACCGACTTTGTCACCGAGGTGGACCTGTCGGTGCAGACCTTTTTAAAGGAGCGCCTGGCCCAGATCGCCCCCCAGGTGCAGCTGATGGGGGAGGAGAAGGACAACAGCGACCTGGACTTTGAAAAGCCCATGTGGATCCTGGACCCGGTGGACGGGACCATGAACCTGGTCCACGGCTTCCGCCACAGCGCCGTGTCCCTGGCCCTGGCGGATAAAGGGCAAGTGGAGCTGGGCCTGGTGTACGACCCCTATGCCGGGGAGTTGTTCTCCGCCCGGCGGGGCGGCGGGGCCTTTGTGAACGGGGAGGCCATCCATGTCAGCACCGCCCGGCGCCTGGCCGACTGCCTGGTGGATGTGGGCACCAACCCCAGCCAGCGGGAGCTGGCGGACCGGAATTTCCGGTGGCTGCGGGCGGTGTATGACCGCTGTCACGACGTCCGCCGGGTGGGGGCGGCCTCGGTGGATCTGTGCTATGTGGCGGCGGGCCGGCTGGACGCCTATGTGGAGAGCGGCCTGAAGCCCTGGGACTTTGCCGCGGGCCTTCTCATCGTTCAGGAGGCCGGGGGAGCCGTTTTGACGGCGGATGGAGCGGCCCCCTCCCTGAAAATGGGCGGCGACGTCATGGGCACCAACGGGGCCGTGACGGAGGAACTGCTGGCGGTGCTGCGTCAGGCAGCGAACGGGTGAATATAAATACAGAACAGAGTTTTCTAACAGACCGGCGGAGTTCTCTTCTCTGCCGGTCTGTTCTTGTATAGACGATATCGCAATGCAGTGTACTAGTGAATCACCTAATTGCTGTGATGTTGCATAAAGAATAAAGTAAAAATCGAAAAGTTTTTATTGAATTTATCTAAAACATCGGTTATAATAAAAATCGTTAAGAACAGAGGAGAGGAGACCCGATAGATTTTAAGCCTCTCAAAGCCCGGTGGTGCTAGCCCGCGCGGGAGAGAGATAAGGTCAAAGGGTCGAATCGCAAACGCATGAAACCGCTGTTTTTAGAAGAAGGGAAAAGAACGAATTGAAAAGAGGGGTAATAACATGTCATTATTAACGAATCCCGTTCTGGTATCCGTCGTTGTCCTTTGCGTCCTGTGCCTGCTCAAGCTGAACGTGCTGATGTCCCTGATCATCGCCGCTATGACCGGCGCTGTTCTGGGCGGCATCTCCATCCCCGACGCGATGGGCATCCTGTGCGACGGCTTCTCCGGCAACGCCAACACCGCTCTGGCTTATGTGCTGCTGGGCACCTTCGCCACCGCCATCGCCTCCACCGGTCTGGCCGACATGGCCTCCAAGAAGCTGTCCCAGATCATGGGCGGCAAGAGCGCCTCTGTGCTGCTGCTGATCCTGGCCGCTGTGGCCTGCCTGTCTCAGAACCTGATCCCCGTGCACATCGCTTTCATCCCCATCCTGATCCCCCCCATGCTGGCCATGTTCAATGAGATGAAGGTCGACCGCCGCGGCGTGGCCTGTGCTCTGTCCTTCGGCCTGAAGGCCCCCTACATCTCCATCCCCTTCGGCTTCGGTGCCATCTTCATGGGCATCATCGCCGACAACATGACCGCCAACGGCATGGAGACCTCCGTCAGCGAAGTTTCCCACTACAACTGGATGCTGGGCTGCTGCATGCTGGTCGGCCTGCTGATCGCCGTGTTCGTCACCTATCGCAAGCCCCGTGAGTACAAGATGGTCGCTGCCGACACTGCCGCTTCCGATGCCGCCTCTGACCGCTTTACCGCTGCTCACGCCGTGACCCTGGTCGCCATCCTGGGCGTGGTCGTGGTCCAGGTCCTGGCCGACTCCCTGGCTCTGGCCGCTCTGACCGGCGTTGCCATCATGATCGTTGGCGGCGCTGTTAAGTGGAACAAGATCGACGAGCAGTTTGACGGCGGCGTCCGCATCATGGGCCTGATCGGCTTCATCATGCTGGTCGCTGGCGGCTACGCTGAGGTCATGAAGGCCACCGGCGCTGTCAACGAGCTGGTCGAGGCCGCTATCGCCGTCATGGGCGGCAATAAGTGGATCGCCGCCACCGTGATTACCCTGATCGGCCTGCTGGTCACCATGGGTATCGGCTCCTCCTTCAGCACCGTGCCTGTCGTTGCCATCCTGTACGTTCCTCTGTGCCAGCGGATGGGCTTCTCCATCCCCGCTACCATCATCCTGATGTCCGCTGCCGCCGCTCTGGGCGATGCCGGTTCCCCCGCTTCCGACACCACCCTGGGCCCCACCGCCGGCCTGAACGCCGACGGCCAGCACAACCACATCTGGGACACCTGCGTGCCTACCTTCCTGCACTATAACATCCCCCTGATGATTGGCGCCATCGTCCTGTCCCAGTTCGTGTAATTCCTTAAAATGCTCATGTATCCCGCCCGGATATTTTCCGGGCGGGATACCAAAGCTAATTACTGCAAACGAAGGCGGAACAACCGCCCTGATTTGGAAGGAGTAATTTTAGAATGCTGTACAATCCCAAAGCTATCAAGAATGTCGTTCTGGACGGCCACAGCCTGACCCTGGAGAGCTTCGTCGCTGTCTCCCGCTTCGGCGCCACCGTCGAGCTGGCCCCCTCCGCTCTGGAGGCCATGAAGAAGTCCCGCGCCCTGGCCGAGAAGATCGCCGCTGAGAAGCGCGTGGCCTATGGTATCACCACCGGCTTCGGCGACTTCCAGAAGGTGGCCGTCAGCGCCGAGATGAGCAACCAGCTGTCCACCAACCTGATCCTGAGCCACTGCACCGCCATGGGCGAGCCCTATGCCGACGAGGTGGCCCGCGGCATGCTGCTGCTGCGCGCCAACGCTCTGTGCGTGGGCGTGTCCGGCGTGCGTCCTCTGCTGGTCGAGATGATGATCGAGATGCTGAACAAGGGCGTCACCCCCATCATCCCCCAGAAGGGCTCCCTGGGCTCCTCCGGCGACCTGGCTCCTCTGGCTCACATGTCCCTGCCTCTGCTGGGCCGTGGCCGCGCCAAGTTCGAGGGCGTGGAGATGTCCGGCGCCGAGGCCATGGCCAAGGCCGGCATCAAGACCCTGGACACCCTGGTCAGCAAGGAGGGCCTGGGCCTGACCAACGGCACCTGCGCTATGACCTCCGTTGGCTCCCTGGCTCTGTATGACACCATCTGCGCCGCTCAGATGGGCGACATCATCGGCTCTCTGGACTTTGAGGGCCTGACCGGTCTGCGCAACGCTTTCGATCCCCGTATCCACGCTGTCCGTGGTCAGAAGGGCCAGATGCTGGTCGCCGAGAACATGGCCAAGCTGCTGGAGGGCTCTGAGATCATCGACAACTGCCAGCACGACCGCGTGCAGGACGCCTATGCCCTGCGCTGCATCCCCCAGCTGCACGGCGCTGTCCGTGACGCCCTGGACTATGTCCTGGACAAGGTGGAGATCGAGCTGAACGCCGTGACCGATAACCCCCTGATGTTCCTGGAGGACGAGGCTGTTATCTCCGGCGGCAACTTCCATGGCGAGCCCATGGCCATCCCCTTCGACACTCTGGGCATCGCCGCTTCCGAGCTGGCCGACGCCTCTGAGCGCCGTATCGAGCGTATGGTCAACGCCGCTCTGTCCAACGGCCTGACCCCCTTCCTGACCGTCGAGGGCGGCGTGAACTCCGGCTATATGATCGTGCAGTATGCCGCCGCTTCCATGGTGTCCGAGAACAAGATCTATGCCCACCCCGCCTCCGTGGACTCCATCCCCTCCTCCGCCAACCAGGAGGATATCGTGTCCATGGGCACCACCGCTGGTCGTAAGGCTGGCATGATCGTGAAGAACACCCTGGATTGTCTGGCTCTGGAGCTGATGACCTCCTGCCAGGCCATCGACATCCGCCGTCGCCTGAACAGCCACGGCCAGGGCATCACCCCCCTGCACCAGGCCATCTACAACAAGGTCCGCGAGAAGGTCGCCTTCTTCGAGATCGACCGTGAGATCTGGCCCGACATCCAGGCTGTGAAGGAAATGATCTACAGCGGCGAGCTGCTGGAGCTGATCAAGGAGTATATCCCCGACTTCCAGTAATTCTCCCCTTACACTTGTTTTCCCCTCGGGGGCAAGGGCTTTGCCCTTGCCCCCGTTTTTTTCTCCCATTCTTTCTGTATTCCCTGCCCCCGCAGGGGGCGGGGAATACAATGTTTTCTATTGATGGCCAGAACTTAAAAAAAGAAGGAGCGTGTGTCATTATGAAGCTGAACGTACTGCGCGCCGACCCGGCGGGCAACATCACCCTGTTTGTGCTGGACCCCGTGGAGAAGAGCCGCCGGGCGGACGTCGCCGCCCAGCTGATGGCCGTGCCTGAATATAAAGCTGAGCAAGTGGGCTTTGTCTGCAACCCCCAGGAGGGGGGCGACGGGCGCATGGAGATGATGGGCGGCGAGTTCTGCGGCAACGCCACCCGGGCCTTTGGCCTGCTGACGGCCAAGAAGATGGGCGCCCCCGCCCACGTGCGCATCGAGACCAGCGGCTGCGACCACATCGTCACCGTGGACACCGACCTGGCCGCCGGGACCTCCCGGGCGGAGATGCCCCTGCCCCAGTGGCTGAAGAATGTGGAGTTCGCCGGGCACAAGGGCACCCTGGTCCACCTGGGCGGCATCGCCCACCTGGTGCTGGAGAACGTGGAGCCCAGCAAGGCCGTCTTTGACCAGGCCGAGCCTCTGTTCCAGGACATCCCCGGCCTGGACGCCTATGGCGTCATCTTCCTGGACACCAACACCCTGCACATGACCCCCCTGGTGAAGGTGCCCGCCACCAACACCCTGGTGTGGGAGGGCAGCTGTGGGTCCGGTTCCCTGGCCTCCGCCCTGGCCCAGAGCCGGGACATGGCCGACGGCACCTTCAGCCGCAGCTACATCCAGCCCGCCGGTACCGTCACCGCCACCGCGGTGCGGGAGGGCGGCAAAGTGGTCAAGACCTACATCGGCGGCCCCGTCACCCTGGGTGAGCCCTTCGAGACCGAGGTCAAGGGCTGAAATCAACTCTCTTGCAGAAGACAGCAAAGCAGCACCCGTTTCGGCGGGTGCTGCTTTTGCGCGCTTATTGGGGGTGTTTCCAGTGTTTGAGCGTGGGCAGGGTGGCCTGTAAATAGGCCCGGACCTGATCCTCCGGCCAGGCGGGGCTGGCCATGTGTCCGGCACAGAAGTCGATGAGGGTGTTCAGGTCTGTGTAGGCAAACTCTCCGTCGGCATAGCACCACTGGCAGTAGTCCTGGTTGGGGGTCCCGTCCGGCTCGCGGCTGAGGATACTGTCCTCCAGGGGCATCCCGCAGCACTGGCAGATCAGCTTTTGAGGAGAGCCCAGCAGGGTGTTGATGGACACGTTGAACAGCCGGGAGAGCAGCTTCAGCGTGTCCGGGCCGGGCACCGTCTCCCCGCTCTCCCACCGGGACACCGCCTGACGGGTGACAAACACCTGGTCGGCCAGGGCCTGCTGAGAAAATCCATGCTTCTGCCGCAGCGCGGCGATCACATCCTTCGGTTCCATGGTTATCCGCCTCCTTTTCCACAGAATAGCAGATATTGGGGAAAGACACAAGCAACAGACAGTTGCGGGGAAGGCAAAACGGACCGCCAAAACGGCGGTCCGTGGAGATATCACATCAGCGGGATCAGGGGCTGAACGCTGTAGTGGAGCTTGGCGGGGGAGTGGGGGTAGCGGCGGGCGAAGGAGAGGAGGATGCGCTGGCAGACCATGCAGCTGTTTTCATAGTTGGCCTGGGGCAGCATCAGGATGTATTGGGACACGCTGCAGGGGGCCACCACGTCCCCACGGCGCAGGCTGTAGCGGATCTGGTCCAGCAGATTTTTCATGGCCCGGTTCAGGCTGCGCTTGGGCAGGGGCTCGTTGTTCTCCCCCTGGACAGAGATGAGGGCGATGTGGACCGCGTCGCCGCTGCGGGCCACTAACCGGGACTGCATCTGGTACAGGGTGCGGAAGAAGTCGAACTGGCAGACCATGGCCCCCCGGTCCGGGTCGGCCTCGGTGAGCCGCTCCTGGATCTCCTGCAGGGGCAGGGGCTGGTCGCTGACGGAACTCATGGCCTCCCGGTAGAGGGCCCGCAGCTCGTCGGAGGGGTTTACGCCGAAGTTGTCATAGAGCAGCTGGGTGACCTCTTCATAGACCACGATGGCCTCCTTCTGCCGCTCCAGGTCCAGCAGATTGCGCATCAGGTGCCAATAGAGCTCCTCACAGTAGGGGTCCAGCTGGATGGCCTGGCGGCAAAGCAGGGCGGCCTCCTCCAGCATGGGCAGCACCTCGTGGACCACCTGGAGATAGATGTTGTGGTAATAGGCCGCCACGGGCACCACCCAGGGGTCGGAGGAGAAGTGGGCCAAAAAGTCCCCGTTATACAGCTCCAGGGCCTTGAGATAGCGCTCCAGCCGCTCTTTGGGGAGGGTGGCGTCAGAGGCTGCCTGGCACAGCTCGTCGAACTCCTCCACGTCCAGGGTGAGGGGCACCTTGCAGTTCCAGGCGTAGCTGCCCCCCTGGCGGACGATGAGGATGTGCCCGGCGGAGTCCCCCAGCCGGTCCAGGGTGGTGCGCACCCGGTGGAACATGGTCTTCAGGGCGTTGGCGGGGTTGGTCACGTTGTCCCCGTCATCCCACAGCAGCCGGACCAGCTCCTCCTGGGTCACGGGGCGCTTTCTGCAATAGATCATATAGGCCAGCAGCAGCCACACCTTGCGGGAGCGGTTGTCGCTGTCGTTGATCTCTGCGCCGCCGGACTGGATGGAGAGGCCGCCCAGCATATTCACTTTTAGCGAGGTGATGCACATGGTCCAGTACCTCCACAAAAGAAAACGGTCATGACAGACCGGTCATCCTAGAGAATCGTTCGAAATTCAACTTTAATATACTACAAAAGATTGGAAATGACAACTGGAAATACGAAAAAGCATGAAAAAGGAAGAAAAAATAAAAAATGTAACAAAAATGCGGAAACCCTCTTTTCATTCTGCCGCAGCTATAGTATAGTATAAGAGAAAAAGTAGATCCTGTCGATTTACAGCCTCCCGTGAGAGATAAAGAAGGAAATGTGCGATGCGTAATATGTGGAAACGAGTGCTGGCCCTGGCCCTGGCAGCCATGATGCTGTCCGGATGCGCCCAGAATACCGCCGGAGACGCGGTCCAGGCCATGGCTGCCGCCTCTGCGGCCGACCAGAGCGGAGACGCGTCCTCTTCGGAAGTTACCCTGGAGGACGAGATGGTGGCCCTAGCTGCCGGACCGGGGGCCATCGACCCCAGTCTGACCACCTCCGCCCCCGGGACCCTGGCCAAGAAGAACGACAAGGCGGTGGTGGACTACTCCAACACCAAGGACGGCTATGTGATGGTCCAGTACACCGCCCAGACGGACAAGCGGCTGAAGGCCCAGGTGAAGGGTCCCACCACCACCTATACATACAACCTGACGGCGGGCAGCTGGGCCACCTTCCCCCTGTCCGACGGCAACGGCAGCTATCAGGTGACGGTGTATCAGAACACCGAGGGCAGCAAGTATGCCGCCGTGGTCTCCGCCACCTTCAACGCGACCATGACCGACGAGTTTGCCCCCTTCACCCACCCCAACCAGTATGTGAACTATGCCGAGGCCCCCAACACCGTGGCCAAGGCGGCGGAGCTGACCAAGGGCGTCACCGACCCCCTGAAGAAGGTGGAGCTGGTGTACAACTATGTGGTGAAGAACATCACCTATGACAAGGAACTGGCCGCCAGCGTGAAGAGCGGCTATCTCCCCGTGCTGGACACGGTGCTGGCCAAAAAGACGGGCATCTGCTTTGACTATGCTGCCTTGATGACCGGCATGCTCCGCAGCCAGGGCGTCCCCTGCAAGCTGGTGGTGGGTTACGCCGGAACGGCCTATCACGCTTGGATCAGCGTGTGGACCAAGGAAAACGGCTGGATAGACGGAGCCATCTACTTCGACGGCTCCACCTGGCAGCGCATGGACCCTACCTTCGCCTCCTCCGGCAAGCAGAGCGCGTCCATCATGGCCTACATCGGGGACGGCTCCCACTACTCTGCGAAATATTTCTACTAAACATAACGTTTTGGAATCGGGCCTGCGGAACACCGCAGGCCCGATTTTTCTGTCTCTCCCTGCGGCCTATTGTTGAAACAGGTCGAAGGTGGTATAATCACCGTAACTGCAACAAAATTTCTGCCCGGGCAGCCGGGAAACGCGAAGGAGACCGCTATGAGGGAGAAGCCCCTTTCCAACCAAACTTTAATGGACCTGTGCGGCGGGCTGGCCCTGCTGCTCCACGCGGGGGTGGGCACGGCGGACGGCCTGGACCTGCTGGGCCAGCAGCAGGAGGAGCCGGCCCTGGCCAAGCTGCTGGCCGACCTGGCCCGCCGGGTGGATGACGGGGCCTCTCTGGCCCAGGCCCTGGAAGACAGCGGGCGCTTTCCCCACTACCTCTGCGCCCTGACGGAGGTGGGGGAGGCCGCCGGGCGGACAGAGGAGGCCCTGAACGCCCTGGCCCGGCACTATGAGAGCCGCATGAGCCTGGACCGCCGTCTGCGCTCGGCCCTGCTGTACCCCTGTATCCTGATGCTTATTATGCTGGGGGTCATCGTGGTATTGCTTACGAAGGTACTGCCGGTGTTCGACCAGGTATATGCCGGGCTGGGAGGGAGCCTCACCGGCGTGGCCGGGGGACTGCTGGCCCTGGGCCGGGTGCTGGATGGGGGAATGCCCGTGCTGTGTGCCCTGCTGGGTGCCGCCGGGATATTTCTGGTCCTGTTCTCCCTGTCCGAGGGGTTCCGCCAGCGCTTGGTATCTGGGTGGCGGCGGCGCTTTGGCGACCGGGGCGTGTCCCGGAAGATCGACGACGGCCGCTTTGCCCAGGCCCTGTCCATGGGCATGGCCAGCGGACTGCCCCTGGAGGACGCCCTCACCCAGGCCGCCGGGCTGCTGGAGGACTCCCCGAGCGCCCAGGCCCGGTGCCGGGATTGCTTGGAGCGGCTGGACCGGGGGGATGAACTGGCCCAGGCGGTACGCCAGTCCGGGGTGCTGCCCCCGGCGGAGTGTCGGCTGCTGGCCCTTGGATTGCGCAGCGGCTCCGGGGACCGGGTGATGGAGGACATTGCCCGCCGCCTGGGTCAGGCCGGGGAGGACGCCCTGGAGGACCGGGTCAGCCAGGTGGAGCCTGCTTTGGTAGGCGTGACCTCTGTGCTGGTGGGGGTCATCCTCCTGTCGGTGATGCTGCCCCTGATGCACATCATGTCCGCCATCGGGTGAGCGGCCATGGGAACGAGACGAGAGAGGCACCGGGCGGTGCTGTCCCTGCTTGGGGGGCTGGCCGCGGCGTGCTGTGCCCTGGCCATCTTTTTTGAAGGCGTGGGGAATTTGGATCAGAATAGCGGCGAGCGCAGCCGCCGCCAGCTGGAGGAGACCCTCCGCCGGGCGGCGGTGGCCTGCTACGCCGCTCAGGGGGCCTATCCACCGGACTTAGACTACATTGAGGAGCACTGGGGCGTGCAGATCGACCGGTCGCGCTATGCGGTGTTCTATCAGGTGGAGGGGTCGAATCTGATGCCCGACATCACCGTGCTGGAGCGGGAGACATGAGAGAGCGAAACACAAAACTGCATATGTCTGCTCTACTGCCCCTGGGGGTGTTTGCCCTGTTCGCGGTCTGTGTGCTGTCCGTCCTGCTGACGGGGGCCAAGGTGTACAAGGGCCTGGCCCAGCGGGACCAGGACAGCTATCAGCGGCGCACCGGGGCCCAATATCTGGCCACCCGGGTGCGTCAGGCGGAGGGCCCGGTGACAATTACCGATCTACAGGGCACGCCCGCCCTGGCTTTTGACCAGGAGGAGGGCGGTGAGGTCTACACCACCTGGGTCTATTGCTACGACGGCTGGCTCATGGAGCTGTACGCCCAGCCCGGCAGCGGCATGGGCCCGGAGGACGGCGCCCAGGTGCTGCCTGCGGAAGATTTAGAACTGTCCCGGGAGGACGGCCTGCTGCGGGCCGCCCTGTGCTATGACGGGGGGGAGCGGGCCGACCTGGCCCTGTATCTGCCCCTGAACGGGGAGGGGAGGCCATGAGAAGCCGTGCGCCCCTGGCGCTGATGGAGCAGACGGTGATGGTGCTGATCTTTGCCCTGGCCGCCGCCCTGTGTCTAAGGGCCTTTGCCTCGGCCGACGGCATCTCCCGCCGGGTGGAGGCCACTGACCGGGCGGTGCTGTGGGCAGAGAGCGCCGCCGACACGTTAAAGGCCCGAGAGGGCGACCTGTCCCGGGCCGCAGCGGAGCTGGGCGGCGAGGTGGACGGCCAGCGCTGGACCATCCTCCTGGACGAAAACTGGCAGGAGACGGCGGGGGAGCCCGCCTATACCCTCACCGCCCGGCCCGTCCAGACCGGCCGGCCCCTGCTTGGAAAAGCCCAGATCGACGTAGTGCAGAAAAACGGGGAGCGCCTGTTCTCCCTGGAGGTCTGCTGGCAGGAGGCAAAAACATGAGAGAGGGAAAGCGCGCCCCGACGGTGGTGGGGGGAATCTCCCTGCTGGTCATCTTCGCCGTGCTGTGTCTCACCGTGTTCGCCGTGCTGTCCCTGGCCCAGGGCCAGGCGGACCGGCGGCTGGCCCAGAGCAGCTGGAGCGCAGTCACCGGCTATTACCGGGCCGACTGTCAGGCACAAGAAATTCTCTCCCGGCTGCGGGCGGGGGAGCGCCCCCAGGGCGTGACGGAAGAGGGGGAGAGTACGTTCTCCTATGCCTGCCCCATCTCCGATACCCAGACGCTGCAGGTCCGGGTGCGTCTGGCGGGGGAGAGCTATGAAATTCTCTGCTGGCAGGCGGAATTTACGGCGGACTGGCAGGCGGACGACGACCTGGACCTGTGGGACGGGAGCACATGACTTTATTTTTTACGAGGAGGCGTGTCCTATGGCGGAGCTGATGGACTATCTGACCCGGGCGGTGGAGCGCCGGGCATCCGATCTGTTTTTTGTGGCCGGCGGCTCGGCCAGCGCCAAGGTCGAGGGGCAGATCATGCCCCTGGACGATGAGCGGCTGCTGCCCCCCAAGACGGAGGAGCTGCTGCGGGCCATCTATGGGCTGGCCGGGCGGGACATGGACGGCTTTCTGGCACGGGGGGACGACGACTTCTCCTTCTCTGTGGGGGGGGTGGCCCGGTTCCGGGTGAACGCCTATCGCCAGCGGGGGTCCATGGCTGCGGTGGTGCGGGTGGTGGCCTTTGAGATCCCGGATTTTCAGGCCCTGCACATCCCGTCCCAAGTGATGGACCTGGCCGGGCTGACCTATGGCATGGTGCTGGTGTCCGGCACGGCGGGCAGCGGCAAGTCCACCACCCAGGCCTGTATCCTAGACCGGATCAACCGCACCCGGAACTGCCACATCATCACCCTGGAGGACCCCATCGAATACCTCCATCGGGACCGGAGGAGCATCGTCAGCCAGCGGGAGATCGCCATCGACACCCGGGACTATCTCTCCGCCCTGCGCTCCTGTCTGCGCCAGGCCCCGGACGTGATCCTATTGGGGGAGATGCGGGACCACGAGACCATCCAGACGGCCATGACCGCCGCCGAGACCGGCCACCTGCTCATCGCCACCCTGCACACCCGGGGGGCGGTGAACACCATTGACCGGATCATCGATTCCTTTCCCCCCGCCCAGCAGGCCCAGGTCCGGGTGCAGTTGAGCGCGGTGCTGCGCACGGTGGTGTCCCAGCAGCTGCTGCCCGACGTGAACGGGGAGCAGGTCCCCGCCTTCGAGGTGATGCAGATGAACAGCGCCATCCGCAGCATGATCCGGGACGGGAAAGACCACCAGATCGACAACGCCATCGCCGCCGGGGGCAGCGAGGGGATGCTGACCATGGACCAGTCCATCCTGGCCCTGTATCAGGCTGGCCGCATCACCCGGGACACCGCCCTGAACTGTGCCGACAACCCGGAGCAGCTGAAACGGCGGATGGGGAATTGAATGCATGGAGAGAAGGCCCGCCTTTTTCTGTCATTGCGAGGAGGGCAAACGGGCCGACGGCGGGCCGCTGAGGACAGCGGCCCCTACGGGCATTCCCTTGTAGGGGCCGCTGTCCCCAGCGGCCCGGAATCCCCCCGCCGCTTTGCGGCCCTCCCCCTTTCACAATGGGGGCTGCTGTTACGCATCATCAGGCTCCCTTGTGAAAGGCCGATTCCCCTTATCAAGGGGAAATGTCCCGAAGGGACAAAAGGGATAGG